>CAMPHU010000048.1 GCA_946886065.1 uncultured Massilia sp.
TGCCGGCTGGACCGCCTTCCTGTTCACGGCCGACCTGGGCCTGCCCAAGATGCTGCGCCTGAAGGAATCGCGCAAGACGCCGTTCTTCAACGGCGCACTCGAGTGCCGCTTGTTCCGCTTCGACATGGTCGCCGGCTTCAACCGCCGCGAGGAAGCCATACCCGCCAAACCAAAGCAGGACTAACGCATGCTGCCGCCCACCGAGCCATCCGATCTTCCCAAGGACCCCGTCACACCGGTCCCGCTACCCAAGCCGCACAAGATCGCGATGCTCACGGCGGGCGGCCTTGCCACCCTGCTGGCGGCCCTGTCGATGCTGGGGCCGTTCTCGATCGACGCCTACCTGCCGGCCTTCCCGCAGATCCGCGCGGAACTCAATGCCACCTCGATCGAAGTCCAGCAAACCCTGACCGCCTACATGCTGGCCTTCGCCGGCATGGTGCTCTGGCATGGCGCGCTGTCCGACGCCTTCGGGCGCCGCAACGTGATCCTGGTGGCGCTGGTGGTGTTCGGCATCGGCACCTTCGGCTGCGCCGCCGCGTCCTCCGTGCATTACCTGTGGGTGTTCCGCATCATGCAGGGCGTGTCGGCAGGGGCGGGCGTGGTGGTCGGGCGCGCCATCATCCGCGACCTGTATTCCGACGCGGCCGCCGCGCGCCTGCTGTCGATGGTGACCATGATCTTCTCGATCGCGCCGGCCATCGCGCCGGTGCTGGGCGGCTGGATCGTGCTGTTCTTCGACTGGCGCGCAATCTTCCTGGCGCTGTGCGTCTACACGATCGTGCTCGGCTGGTTCTGTTGGAAGCACCTGCCTGAAACCATGCCGCTGGAGAAGCGCCAGCCCTTCAATCCGCGCTTCCTGGCCGAGAGCTATGGCGCGATCTTCTCGTCCTTCCTGTTCCACATGAAGGCGGGCGTGACGGCGCTGAACTTCGCCGGCCTGTTCCTCTACATCTCGGCGGCGCCGGTGCTGCTGCCCGAACACCTGGGCCTGGGCCCTTCGCAGTTCGCCTGGCTGTTCGTGCCGACCGTGAGCGGGATCTTCCTGGGCGCGCTGGCCGCCAACCGGCTGGCGGGCAAGATGGACTTCGCGCGCCAGATCCGCATGGGCTTCTTCTTCATGCTGGGCGCGGTGGTGTTCAATGTCGCCTACCACGCCTTCCTGCCGCCTTCGCTGCCGTGGACCGTGGCGCCGATGTTCTTCTTCACCTTCGGCAGCTCGATCATCGCGCCCGGCGCCACCCTGCTGGCGCTCGACCTGTTCCCGCACATCCGCGGCACCGTGGCTTCCTGCCAGTCCTTCGTGTCGACCCTGCTGGGCGCCATCGTGGCCGGCGTGGTCTCGCCACTGCTGTCGCATTCGGTGCTGGCCCTGGCCCTGGGCCAGGCCGGCTTCGCGCTGCTCTCGCTCGCCTTCTGGGTGACGGCGCGGCGCTACCGGCGGCGGCGCTTGCGCGGAGAAATCTGAATAAAAAACGACCAAGGCCGGGTTTTCCCGGTCTTTTTCATTTCCGCAACACTTTTAGATTGCAAGTGGAACAATATTTCATATATGCACACAAATCGTAATAATATTTCAAGACTGTGAACAATTTGTGTTGCTTCGTTACTATCGGAACGACCAATCGGCAACAGTTTTTCCCGAAACTATTGTTCCTGATCAGAAATGTATATATGCTAAGATAAGTTTCTTGCATCCAGAATAACGGGCCAAAACCCCGCCTGTTCGCTGGATAAAAAGATAGAACTTGTGGCAACCCGCTTGCGAGCGACGGGCCGCCACTTCCCAACCTTCGACAAGTGGCGGCCGTGTTTGACAACATGCACCAATCAGACCAGGATATCCGCAATCGTTTGCTGATTGCCCGTCTGCCGGCGATGCCGCAGATCCTCGTCAAGCTGATCGAGCACCTCCAGGCGGATGACCTGGGGATGCCGGAGCTCGCCGCCCTCATTTCGAAGGATGCGGGCATGACCGGCAAGCTGCTGGCGGTCGCCAACAGCTCGGCCTATCACCGCAACGGCCGCACCGTGAACCTCGAGCAGTCGCTGGTCTCGCTCGGCACGGACATGATCAAGACCCTGGTCATCAGCGATTCCGTCTTCCAGACTTTCAACAGCTTCCCGCATTCGGGCAGCATCGACCTGCGCGCGTTCTGGAAGAATTCCCTGAGCGCCGCGGTGCTGGCGCGCGAGGCCGCGCGGGCGCTCGACTACCCGCACCACGAGGAAGCCTACCTGGCCGGCCTGCTGCACAACGTCGGCCGCCTGGCCCTGCTGGCCACCGCGCCCAAGGAATACGGTTTCAACTTCACCGCGCGCGACGACGAGGACCTGTGCGCCGTCGAGCAGCGCACCCTGCAGATCACCCATGCCGAAGCGGGCGCCTGGCTGATCGAACGCTGGCAGCTGGATTCCTTCCTGGCCGACGCCGTGCTCTATCACCACGAGCCGAGCGACCGCCTGGAATCGGCCCACCCCCTGATCCGCGCCGTGCGCCTGGCCCACGTGCTGGTCAGCCACGCCGACGACCAGGCCGCCGTGGCCGAAGCCGCCGCGCTGTGCAACCTGGACGCAGGCCAGGCCCTGCAACTGCTGGAAGGCGCGGCGCGCCAGGTCGACAAGGCCGCCGCCCACCTCGGCATCGACCTGGCCGGCGCCGACGACATTCCGGCCCCGCCGGCCTTCGCGCCGCCGCCCGTCGATCCGGTGCAGCAGCGCCTGTCCGAGGAAGTGCGCAACATGGTGCTGGTGTCCGAAGTCGGCCAGACCCTGGCGCGCCAGCAGGGCGAATCCGGCCTGCTGGAAGCGATGACGCGCACCGCGCGCATCCTGTTCGATTTCGAGAACGCCGTGGTCCTGCTGGAAAACCCGACCGGCCACGCCCTGGTGGGCGCGCCGACCGCGGGCAGCCAGCGCATCGCCGAGTTCGCCGTGCCGCTCGCCAAGGGCGGCCCGGTGGCCAAGAGCGCCCTCGAGCGCCGTCCGGCCTTCGTGCAGCGCGAGCGCCAGCCGATCGGCATGGCCGAGGAGCAGCTGCTGCGCATGCTCGGCACCGACAGCCTGGTGTGCGTGCCGCTGGTGGCCGGCGCGCGCTGCCTGGGCATCCTGATCGGCGGCGTCAGCGCCTGGCAGCTGCCGCTGTGCCAGCGCCGCGAGCGCTTCATGCAAGCTTTCGGCGCCCAGGCCGCGACCGCCCTCGAGAACCTGCTGTCCGAACGCGGCCACGCGCGCCGCCAGCTGGCCAGCGTGGCCGAGGAATACCGCGAAGCCTCGCGCCGCGTGGTGCACGAGGTGAACAACCCGCTGTCGATCATCAAGAACTACCTGAGCGTCCTGGACAGCAAACTGGCGCGCCAGGAGCCGGTGGGCGGCGAGCTGTCGATCCTGAACGAAGAGATCGACCGCGTCGGCCAGCTGGTCGGCAGCCTGGCCGAGCTCAAGCCGCTCGACGCCGGCCCGCGCCCGACCGACGTGAGCAAGGTGGTCGACGACGTGCTGCGCCTGTTCCGCTCCAGCGGCTTCGTGCCGGCCTCGGTCGAGATCAACGCCCACATGCACGACGAGGCCAAGCGCATCGAAGGCGACGCCGATGTGCTGAAACAGATCCTGGTCAACCTGGTCAAGAACGCCGTCGAGGCCCTGAGCGGCGCGGGCGGGCGCATCGAGATCCTGAACCGCGGCCACGTCAACCGCGAGCGCCAGCTCTACCTGGAGCTGGTGGTCAGCGACAACGGACCGGGCCTGTCGCGCGAAGTGCTGGCCAACCTGTTCTCGCCGGTGAAGAGCACCAAGGACGGCGCCCACCATGGCCTGGGCCTGTCGATCGTGCACAGCCTGGTCAAGAAACTGGGCGGCCATATCGCCTGCCGCAGCGGCCGCACCGGCACTGCTTTCGAAATCCTCCTGCCGGCGTGGTCCGGCGCCGGCACGGCGGTTGCCTTGCCGGCGCGCGCGCTGGGCTCTGTCTAACCCACATGAACGCGAAACCCGCCACCATGCATTCCGGCGAACCCGCCCCGATTTCGGATACCCTGGAGACCGACAGCCTGCCGCGCCTGCTGCTGGTCGATGACGAACCCCGCCTGCTGTCTTCCCTGTACGAGCTGCTGCAAGGCCGAGGCTACCGCCTGGCCACCGCCTCCTCGGGCAGCGAAGCGCTGGCCCAGCTGTCGCGCCAGCGCTTCGACCTGGTCCTGCTCGACCTGCGCCTGCCCGATATCGGCGGCCACGACATCATGGACTTCATCAACGAGAAGGGCATCGACGCCCACGTGATCGTGATGAGCGGCGAAGTCGGCATCGACGCGGCGATCGGCGCCCTCAAGCGCGGCGCCTACGACTACCTGCGCAAGCCCTACAGCCGCGAAGAACTCCTGACCACGGTCGCCAACGCGCTGCAGCAGCGCCGCCTGGCGGCCGACAACGAGCGCATCACGCACCAGCTCGAGGCGTCCGAGAAGATGTACCGCTACCTGGTGGATTCGTCGCCGGACATCATCTACACGCTCAACCACGAAGGCCGCTTCACCTTCGTCAACGACCGCGCCTACCAGCTGCTCGGCTACACCCGCGAGGAGCTGCTGGGCCAGCATTATTCGATCCTGGTGCACGAGGAAGACCTGGAGCGCGCGCGCTACGTGTTCAACGAGCGCCGCGTCGACGAACGCGCCTCGCGCAACGTCGAGCTGCGCCTGAAGTGCCGCGGCGGCAATGGCCACGACCGCACCTTCAACAATACCCTGATGACGATCTCGCTCAACGCGATCGGCATGCACGTGCCCGACCAGGAAGTGAAGAAGCTCGAATTCTTCGGCACCTACGGCGTGGCGCGCGACATCACCGACCGCAAGCGCGCCGAGGAAGTCATCTCCTACCAGGCCTACCACGACATCCTGACCGACCTGCCGAACCGCATCCTGTTCAAGGACCGCCTCGGCCTGGCCGTGATCCAGGCCAAGCGCAAGCAGACCGAGCTCGCGGTGATGTTCATCGACCTGGACCGCTTCAAGCTGGTCAACGACACGCTCGGCCACGTCAAGGGCGACGAGCTGCTGCAGCAGGCCGCGCGCCGCCTCAAGGGTTGCCTGCGCAAGGGCGACACCCTGGCGCGCCAGGGCGGCGACGAATTCACCATCGTGCTGCCCGAGCTGCGCGACCGCGACGACGCCCGCGTCATCGCCGACAAGTTCCTCGAAACCCTGCAGGAGCCCTTCGACCTGGACGGCCACGAGGTGCACATCTCGGCCTCGATCGGCATCGCGATCTATCCGAGCGACGGCGAATCGATCGACGAGCTGCTGCGCCATGCCGACATCGCGATGTACCAGGTCAAGGCGCTGGGCAAGAACGGCCACAGCTTCTACCACACCTCGATGCTCGACGTGTCGCACCAGAAGATCGCGCTGGAGCAGGCGCTGCGCCGCGCGCTGGAGCAGGACGAGCTGGAGATGTACTACCAGCCGCAGATCGACGCGATTACCGGCCGCATCGTCGGCGCCGAGGCGCTGATGCGCTGGAACCATCCGACCCGCGGCCTGCTGTCGGCCGGCGAGTTCCTGCCTTTCGCCGAAGAGAACGGCCTGATGCTGCCGATCTCGGACTGGATGATCGGCGCCCTGTGCCGCGACATGCTGCAGTGGAAGGCGGTCGGCGGCGGCAACGTGCGCCTGTCGCTCAACCTGTCGCCGCAATACCTGGACCGCGGCGACTTCTTCGAGAAGATGCGCGGCGCGCTGGTGCGCTACGGGATCGCTCCCGGCCAGATCGAAGTCGAGATCACCGAGAACATCTGCATCCGCAACCCGCAGTATGCGATCGAGCAGCTCAACAAGCTGTGCCAGCTGGGCGTGTCGGTCGCGATCGACGACTTCGGCACCGGCTACTCGTCGCTGTCCTACCTGCACCGCTTCCCGATCCACACCGTCAAGATCGACCAGTCCTTCGTGAAGGAGATCCACGAGGAGAACGGGCACTACCCGGTCATCCTGGCGATCATCTCGATCGCGCGCGGCCTGGGCCTGAACCTGATCGCGGAAGGCGTGGAAACCGAGGAACAGGCGCGCTACCTGCGCTCCAACGGCTGCCTGACCATGCAGGGCTACCTCTACTACCGTCCGATCCCGCTGCAGGACTTCATCGGCGCGCTGCGCGCGCAGTCGGGGCAGCAGTCGAGCCATACACTGCGCGCCGTCCAGGCGTAAGCGGCCATGCTCGACATTCCCAGTCATCCCAGCGACGCGCAGGAGCGCCACACGGCCGAATTCCTGCGCGTGAAAGGGCTGGCCGAGCGCGGCGTGGCCCAGGCCCAGCACACGCTGGGCTTCATGTACGTCAACGGCCAGGGCGTGGCGCGCAACTACGAGCTGGCGGTGGCCTGGTACCGCATGGCCGCGTCCTCGGGCCTGGAGCAGGCCCAGTACAACCTCGGCGTGATGTACCAGAAGGGCCAGGGCGTGGAGCAGGACTTCGGCCAGGCCGCCTACTGGTACCGCCGGGCGGCCGAGCAGGGCTATGCGCCGGCGCAGTACAACCTGGGCTGGCTGTATGCGAAAGGACAGGGCGTGCCGAACGACGTGCAGCAGGCGCTGCACTGGTTCAGCCAGGCCGCCGAGCAGGGCGAGCCGGGCGCGCAGCACAACCTGGGCATGATGTACGAGACCGGCAAGGGCGTGCCGCAAGACCTCGACGCGGCCCTCGACTGGTACCGGCGCGCCGCCGAGCAAGGCTATGCGCGCTCGCAGTTCAACCTGGCGCTGCGTCCCGACACCGGCGTGCGCGCGGCGCTGGACTGGCTGCGCAAGGCTGCCGACCAGGGCTATGCGCCGGCCCAGTTCAACCTCGGCCTGCGCTACGACAAGGGGCAGGACCTGCCGCAGGACAGCGAGCAGGCGATCCTGTGGTACGGCCGCGCGGGCGAACAGGGACACGCCAGCTCGCAGTTCAATCTCGCCCTGATCTACGACAGCGGCCACGGCGTGCCGCGCAACGAGCAGCTGGCCCTGGGCTGGTACCTGCGCGCGGCGGAACAGGGCCATGCGGGCGCCCAGGACAACCTGGGCATGCGCTACGAGCACGGCCAGGGCGTCGAGCGCGATCCGGCCCAGGCGCTGCACTGGTACCGCCAGGCGGCGGACCAGGGCCTGCCGTCGGCCCAGTATCACCTCGGGCAGCTGTACGACAGCGGCAACGGCATCGCGCAGGACCTGGAGCAGGCGGCCGCCTGGTACCGCAAGGCGGCCGAGCAGGGCCATCTGCGCGCCCAGTTCGACCTTGGCCTGCGTTTCGAGGGCGGGGTCGGCGTACCGCAGGACAGCGCGCAGGCGCTGGCCTGGTACCGGCGCGCCGCCGCGCAGGATTACGCACCGGCGCAGTACATGGTGGGCGCCTTGCTCGACCGGCTGGAGGAAAGCGATCCGCGCGAGGCGGCGGACTGGTTCCACAAGGCGGCCGACCAGGGGCACGCGCTGGCCCAGTTCGAGCTGGGGCTGCACTACGACTGCGGCAAGGGCGTGGAGCGCGACTACGAGGCGGCGCATTTCTGGTACCTGTGCGCGGCGCGCCAGGGGCATGCAAGGGCGCAGTACAACCTGGGCGTGATGTACGCGGCGGGGCAGGGAGCGCAGCGCGACCTGGTGGAGGCGTATGCGTGGCTGCACCGGGCGGGAAGCGCGGGCGTGGCGCTGGCGGGGAGCTATCTCAAGAAGATTGCGGGGCGCATGGAGCCGCAGTTGCTGGCGCAGGCGCAGCGGCTGGTCTGACACCTTGGTGGTTTGCTATTGAACTTGGACCCCCGCCTTCGCGGGGATGACGTTCGAACGATGGTGGCCAGAAGCTTGCGTAAGCTTTGATCGCCAGCTGTAAAACCGTCATCCCCGCGGAGGCGGGGACCCGAGTTTCCACGCATTCACGCAGCGCGCGCAGCACCTTTGATGTCCCGCATTTGAACCACTAAAACCCCACCCCCACGCCGAACACGAGACCCCGCTGCGTTATACTGTATGCCCATACAGTCAAGCCAGCGCGATGGAACTCACCGACAAGCTCGAAATCCTGGCCGACGCCGCCAAATACGACGCATCCTGCGCCAGCAGCGGCGCGCCCAAGCGCGGTTCGGAAGGCAAGGACGGCCTGGGCGCCACCAACGGCATGGGCATCTGCCACAGCTACACGCCCGACGGCCGCTGCGTGTCCCTGCTCAAGATCCTGCTGACGAACTTCTGCATCTACGACTGCCAGTACTGCATCAACCGCCGCAGCTCCAACGTGCCGCGCGCCCGTTTCGCGGTCGAGGAAGTGGTCAAGCTGACCCAGGATTTTTACCTGCGCAACTATATCGACGGCCTGTTCCTGAGCTCGGGCATCATCCGCTCGGCGGACTACACGATGGAACAGCTGGTCGCGGTCGCGCGCCTGTTGCGCGAGGTGCACCAGTTCCGCGGCTACATCCACCTCAAGACCATTCCCGACGCCGACCCCGCCCTGATCGAGGAAGCGGGCCGCTGGGCCGACCGCCTGTCGGTGAACATCGAGCTGCCCACCCACGACAGCGTGACCCGCCTGGCGCCGGAAAAGAACGTGCACACGATCAAGCTGGCGATGGGCTCGATCCGCCGCAAGCTCGACGAAAAAGCCGAGGAACCCAAGGCCCCGAACTTCGCCCCGGCCGGCCAGAGCACGCAAATGATCGTCGGCGCCGACGCCAGCGACGACCACACCATCCTCAACACGGCGCAAACGCTCTACGGCAGCTACAAGCTCAAGCGGGTCTACTACTCGGCCTTCAGCCCCATCCCGCAAAGCCCGAAAAGCGTGCCGGCCGCGCCGCCGCCGCTGCTGCGCGAGCACCGCCTCTACCAGGCCGACTTCCTGCTGCGCGGCTACGGCTTCACCGCCGGCGAACTGATGCCGACCAGCGGCAACCTGGCGCTCGACGTCGATCCCAAGCTGGCCTGGGCGCTGTCCAACCGCGAGCACTTCCCGATGGACCTGAACCGCGCCGACGCCGGCATGATCGCGCGCGTGCCCGGCATCGGCCTGCGCAACGCCAAGCGCCTGGTCGAGCTGCGCCGCCTGCGCCGCATCCGCTGGGAAGACCTGTCGCGCCTGCGCTGCAGCCTCAAGAAGCTGGCGCCTTTCGTCGTCACCGCCGACTACAAGCCGGCGCATGGCGCGGCGGATTCCAGCATCCTGCGGCGCCACCTGGCCGATCACCAGCCGATGACGCAGCAGATGAACCTCTGGCCGGAGTTGCAGGCGGCATGAACGTCCCAGCCTCCGCCGCCGCGCAGGCTGTCCTGCAGGGCCGGGCCCTGGAGGTGAGCACGTTTGCCCAGTGGCGCGAGGCGGCGCGCGGGCTGTTGCGTGCCGGCGTGCCGCCGGAAGCCGTCACCTGGGGTGCGCCTGGGGGCGACCTGTTCTCGGGTGCGCCGGCGCCTGGAACGCCCCCGCATAATGTGCCTATCCAGTTGCAGGAACAACAAACCGCACCGCAGGTGCCGCGCTCGCTGCTGGAGATGCTGCAGGCCGCCGCCTGCTACCGCGAGGCCGACCGCTCGCTATTCCCCTGGTCGTTCCTGTACCGGGTGCTGTGGCGCTGGCAGCAGGGCGAGCACGACGTGCAGTCGCCCGCCGACCCGGACGGCGCGCGCCTGCACGCCATGGTCAAGTCGGTGCGCCGCGAGGAGCACGACATGCACGCCTATATCCGTTTCCGCGAGCGTCCCATCGAGGCCGGCGCGCCGCGCTTCGTGGCCTGGTTCGAGCCGCGCCACGACGTGCTGCCCCAGGTCGCCGAGCACTTCGTCAGCCGCATGGGCAAGGTAAGCTGGATGATCGCGACCCCGGACGCCAGCGTGCTGTGGGACGGGAAGACCTTGCATAACTGCGGCCCACTGATGTCGAGTGCGGCGGACCTGGACGACGGCGGCGAGGCGCTCTGGCTCACCTACTACCGCAGCATCTTCAATCCCGCGCGCCTGAATACCTCGGTCATGCAGAGCCACATCCCCTCGCGTTTCTGGAAGAACTTGCCGGAAGGCGCGCTGGTGCCCTCGCTGGTCAGCCAGGCCGGCCTGGGCGCGCGCCGCATCGGCCAGGTGCAGGCGGTGGGCCGGCGCAGCGGCGCCACCATCCCGATCGCGCCCGAGGACGCCCAGCCCGAACGCCAGCAGCCCTCGAAGCTGGACGAATGCCGCCGCTGCGAGCTGTGGCAGCACGCCACCCAGGCGGTCGGCGGGGCGGGGCCGAAGCGCGCTCCGATCATGATCGTGGGCGAGCAGCCGGGCGACCAGGAAGACCTGGCCGGCGCGCCCTTCGTGGGACCGGCCGGCAAGCTGCTCGACCAGGTATTCGAGCAGGCCGGGCTGGACCGCAAGAGCGTCTACCTCACCAACGCCGTCAAGCACTTCAAATGGGAACCGCGCGGCAAGCGCCGCCTGCACAAGACGCCGGTGCAGCGCGAGATCGAGGCCTGCCATTACTGGCTCGAGAAGGAACTGGCGGCCTGCAAGCCCAAGGTGATCGTGGCCATGGGCGCGACCGCTCTCAAGTCGGTGATGCAGGAGAAAAACGTCACCCTCAAGGACAAGCTGGGCCGGCCGGTGCGCCACGGCGACAGCTGGGTCGTGACCATCTACCACCCCTCCTACGTGCTGCGCGTGCCGGACGAAGCGTCCAGGCAGGAAGCGTTTTCCGTGATGGTCAAGGGCCTGCGCCTGGCCCAGGAATTACGGGACCGTCCCGACGTTCCGGAAGCGCCCCAGTAAGCGTTCGCCCCATCCGCCAACCCACAGCACGGTCGTGCCGCTTTCCCAGCACGACCGTTCTGCTGTAACTGCGCTTATTTGCAGTCTTTTAACGCTTTCTGCTCATCTGTTGCGTCGATGACGCAAGCTCATCAAAAAGTAGTTAGCGTAATGTCTAAATTCTCTCGAAAACTCTCATCAGGCTCATAGAATTTCCGTACGGCATTATTTATTTTCGTGCGCGCCGCCGTGTAAAGACGACGCGCCATGCCACTCCATGCCGTACAACGACCTGACGAGACCACGATGAAAACCGCCTTCTTCCGCCTCCTGCCGGCACTGACTCTGACCATGATGGCCATCCCGGCGGTCCACGCCGACAACGCCGTTCCCACGACGCCGGTTGCCGCAGCCACCACCGACAGCGCGCTGCCGATCACCACTACCGTGACCGTCGCCTCGCAATACGTCTCGCGCGGCATCCGCCAGACCTGGGGCCGTCCCGCGCTGCAAGTCGGTGTCGACTACGTGCGCCCGGATGGCTGGTCCGCCGGCACCTGGGCCTCGACCATCAGCGACCGCTTCGTCGAGGGCGGCAAGGTCGAATGGGACCTGTACGGCGGCTACAGCGGCACGGCCGGCGCCTTCGGTTATAGCCTGATGGCCTATTACTACCTGTATCCCGGCGCAGCGATCAGCGCCACCGACACCAAGTTCAACTACGGCGAGCTCTCGGCCGGCGCCACCTGGAAGTCGTTCTACGCCAAGTACAACTACACGTTCACGCGCGACTTCTTCGGCATCGTCGATGCGCGCGGCACCGGCTACCTGGACGTGGGCATGAACCACGACCTCGGCGGCGGCTATGTGCTGAACCTGCACGCGGGCGATGGCCGCGTGGCCGGCGCCGGCAACGACTACTGGAACTGGCGCGACGCGAAGG
The DNA here is from genome assembly GCA_946886065.1 of uncultured Massilia sp. The sequence goes on from CAMPHU010000048.1 coordinate 11,689, forward strand.
CCGGCGTGACCCGCAGCTTCGACGGCGGCTGGACCGTGGCCGCCGCCTGGACCCGCGCCTGGGGCAAGACCGACGCGTACGAGCGCTACACCACCGGCGTGCCGCGCGCCGACGGCATGCTGGCGGTCTCGAATCCGGCCAAGGCTACGTTGGTCGTCAGCGTCGCCAAAACCTTCTGAGCTGAGGAGCGCCCATCATGAACGAAACGAAGAAGACGCGCGGCGGCGGCATGTCGCTTTCCCTGACCGCCAGGATCTGCGCGACCGCCACCGCGCTCGTGGTGCTCAGCCTGGGCATCACCTCGGCCTTCATCGGCGTCAAGAGCAGCCGCAGCGCCGAACAGGCGGCGATGGACCTGGCGCGCACGTCGAGCCGCGAAGCCGCTGCAGCGATGCAGAGCAGGATCGGCGCCAACCTGGCCATTCCCGCGACCATGGGCGCGACGATGCGCGCGACCCTGGCCGCCGGCCAGCCGCTGGCGCGCGACCAGGTGGCCGAGATGACCAAGGCCGCGCTGCTGAGCTCCGACGACCTGTTCGGCGCCGCCGTGACCATGGAGGCAAACGCGCTGGACGGCAAGGACCAGGAGTTCGCCGGCCAGAAGCCGATGTACGACGACAGCGGCCGCTACATGCCCTACTTCACGCGCAACGGCGCGGGCGGCGTGAACGTCGAGCCGATCATCTTCCCGGCCACGCCGGGCGCCAATGACTGGTACGACGTGCCGAAGGCGACCAAGCGCGTCTTCTTCACCGAACCGTATTCGTATCCGGTGAACGGCAAGGACGTGCTGATGGCGTCGATGGTCGTGCCGGTCCTCGTCGACGGCCAGTTCAAGGGCGTCGCGAGCGCCGACTTCAACGTCACCCAGCTCGGCGCCATCCTGGGCGACATGAAGGTGGTGGAGGGCGGTTCGCTGGCGCTGGTCTCGAACGGCGGCCTGTACGCGAGCCACAAGGACCTGGCCCGCGTCGGCAAGAAGGTCGACGACCTGCCGGCCGCCGCGCTCGACGCGGTCCGCGCGGGCAAGTCCTTTGAATTCGTGGACGACAAGGGCATGGTGCGCCTGCTGCAGCCGCTGCGCATCCATCCGGACATCGCGCCGTGGGCGATCGCGCTGACTTTCCCGCAAAGCGTGGCCACCGCCTCGGCGCGCGAATTGACCGGCTTCGCCCTGCTGGTGTCGGTCGTGTGCGCGGTCGCCGCGGCCGTCGTCATGTGCATGGTGCTGCGCCGCCTGACCCACCCGCTGCGCGTGCTGGGCAAGACCATGACCGGCCTGGCCAGCGGCAACGCCGACCTGGGCGCGCGCCTCGAGGTGCGCGGCAAGGATGAACTGGCCACCATCGCCAGCGGCTTCAACGGCTTCGTGGCCAAGATCGAATCGGTGCTGACGCGCGTGCGCACCAGCTCCCACAGCGTGTCCATGGCCGCCCACGAGATCAGCCAGGGCAACACCGACCTGTCGTCGCGCACCGAAGAGCAAGCCAGCGCGCTGGAAGAAACCGCGGCCTCGATGGAAGAGCTGACCAGCACCGTGCGCCAGAACGCCGACAACGCCCAGCAGGCCAATCAGCTGGCGCTGTCCGCTTCCGAGACCGCCGCGCGCGGCGGCGAGGTGGTGGCGCGCGTGGTCGAGACCATGGCCTCGATCAGCGAGTCGTCCAAGAAGGTGGTGGACATCATCAGCGTCATCGACGGCATCGCCTTCCAGACCAACATCCTGGCGCTGAATGCGGCGGTGGAAGCGGCGCGCGCCGGCGAGCAGGGGCGCGGCTTCGCGGTCGTGGCGACCGAGGTGCGCAACCTGGCCCAGCGCAGCGCGGCCGCGGCCAAGGAAATCAAGGCCCTGATCGGCAATTCGGTCGACAAGGTCGACACCGGCTCCATGCTGGTGGCCGAAGCCGGCCAGACCATGGAGGACGTGGTGAGCAGCGTGCGCCGCGTGAGCGACATCGTGGCCGAGATCAGCGCCGCCAGCACCGAGCAGAGCGCCGGCATCGGCCAGGTCAACCAGGCCATCGGCCAGATGGATGGCGTGACCCAGCAGAACGCCGCCCTGGTCGAGGAAGCCGCCGCGGCGGCCGAAAGCCTGCAGCAGCAGTCGGCCACCCTGGTGGCCCTGGTGGCCGAGTTCCGCATGGATGGCCGGGCGGCCCTGGAGAAGGACGCGCCGCTTATGCTGGGCTAATGGATTTGCAACATCCTGTTACTGCTTGATGGTGACCGCCGCAAACGCGGTAAGCTTGGTCAAACATTAACAACAACAGGATGTCTTCATGAGCAAATTCGCTGTTCCGGCGCTGTGCCTCTCGCTGTGCCTGTATGCGTGGTCGGCGCCGTCTTTCTCCCAGCCGCAAGAGGCCGCTTCGGTCCCGGCCGCCCCGCCCGAGGCGCAGGCGGCGCCGGAGCAGATCCACGTGGTGGCCCAGCGCCCGGGGCCGGGGATGTGGAAGGTATCGAAGGGCGATCACGTGCTGTGGGTGTTCGGCACCTACGCGCCGCTGCCCAGGAACATGGAATGGCGCGCGCACGAAGTCGAAGCGGCGATCGCCGGCTCGCAGGAATACCTGGCGCCGATGGGCGCCAAGGCCGAGGCGGGCTTCTTCAAGGGGATCACCCTGCTGCCGCACCTGATCGGCGTGCGCAAGAACCCGGACGGCGCCACCTTGCGTGACCTGATGCCGGCGGAGCAGTATGCACGCTGGACCGGGCTCAAGGCCAAGTACATGCCGGACAACGAGGACGCGGAACGCGAGCGTCCGCTCTTCGCGGCCGAGGCCTTGATGCGCGTTGCCCGTAAGCAGGCGGGCCTGGTGGATGACGATGCCGTGCGCAAGCGCGTGCAGGAGCTGGTCAAGAAAAACAAGCTCGCCTACACGTCTTCCACCGTCGACCTGCCGATGGACAATGCGCGCACCCTCCTGAAGAACTTCAAGAAGACTCCGCTCAAGGACGTCGCCTGCCTGTCGAGCACGATGGCCAACCTCGAGACCGAGATCGCCGAGGCCAGCACCCGCGCCAACGCCTGGGCCCGGGGCAACGTGGACGAGATCCGCAAGCTGAACTTCGCCGAGCGCGAGGAAGCCTGCTTCGACAATGTGTTCGACAACGCGATCTTCGATGCCGATCCGGCGTTCAAGAACATGCGCGGGCAGATGCGCCAGAAGTGGCTGGCCAATGCCGAGAAGGCGCTGGCCGCCAACGCCTCGACCTTCGCCCTGCTGCAGATCAAGGACATCATCGACCCGAACGGCGTGATCGCGGCGCTCGCGGCCAAGGGATATACGGTCGAACAACCGGAATGAGCGCGGGTCCGGCCCGCTTGATTCACGCGGGCCGGCCATGCTTGAAGGTTTGGCAAATCCCGGCAAACGCGCGTAGAATGCAGGCAACGCGGGTGTAGCTCAATGGTAGAGCAGGAGCTTCCCAAGCTTAAGACGAGGGTTCGATTCCCTTCACCCGCTCCAGCTTCCTCCCTCTTTGATTCGTCAGCCGCATCCGGTGGTGACGGATCCTCCAGGACTTCACCGATTGCCGGCGCCGGCCATGCCAACCTGCCTCGGCGCCGCCGCTTCCACCGGTTTGCTGAGCGTGAACGGATTCTCCAGGTAACGCATGCGCCATTCGGGCTGTTCCCGGTCCAGCAGCAGCGCCAGTCCCGCCCCCATTCCATAGACCGCCACGCGCTGGCGCTTGGCCAGCTGTACATCCTTCAGTTCGCGCAGCATCGCGGTGCGCAGCAGGGCGGCCTGTTTGCCATAGGGCGTGAAGTCGGGCAGGGCGGCAAACTCCGCGCCGGGCTGGTAGTCCGAGGCAGCCAGTTCGGCCACGCGCAGTTCCGTATAGCGGGCCACGCCTTCCTGCCAGAGCTGGAAATCGAGGTAGCGGAATTCGTCCGGGCTGACCAGCGCGGCCAGGCGGGTTTGTGCCGCCGCGACCGTTTCAAGGCCGCCTTCGCTCGACTCCAGCGCCCGCGCCAGGGCGAGCGAGAGCTTGCGGAACTGGCCGGCCACCGCCGGCTTGGCGTAGGGGAAGGGGTAGTTGAGCATCCACATCCCCGTCTGGTCGCCGCGCGCCAGGCCCAGGTTGGCGACGCTGTCGAAGTAGCCCGGCGAGCCGGATTGCCACTGGTGGAAATGCTCGTGCAGCAGGGTGACGACCCAGGCGGTGGAGCGCGGCCGCTCGGTGTTCTCGGCCTGCCCGATCACGACGGTGGGCATGCCGCCCACCGCCGGGAAGGTCGCCATCAGGCTGGGCGGGAAGACGCGCTTGCGCACCAGTACCTCCTGGCCGAGCAGCGCGTCGCGCCCCAGCTTGCGGAAGCCCTCGCCGGGGGCCGGGTGACCGACCAGGAACTCCCAGTCCTGCGTGACCAGCAGCACCGGGAAGGGGGTGCGGCTCCAGCCCGGCCAGAGGCGCTCGCCGATCCAGGCTTTCAGGCGGAAGGCTTCGGCGATCCGGATGCGGTCGGCCCGGGACATCGCGGGTTCCGCCGCTGCCTGCTGCGCCTGGGCCGGGTGCATGGTGAAGAGGCAGGACACGACCAGCATCAGGCGCAGCAGGTGGCTCATACGGACCTTTCGGCGGAGTGGGGTGAGGTGGATCCGGGCATCGGCCATCCGGCCGCCCGCACCGCCGCGAGATAGGTGCGGCTGACCGGCACCTCGAGGCCATTGCACAATACCAGCACCGTGCGCGCGCCGTCGCGCCGGAGCTCGCGCACCGCATCCTTCGCCACCCACCAGCTGCGGTGCACCTGCAGGCCGGCGCCCGGTCCCAGCTCGGCGAGCGCGTCGGACAGGCGCATCAGGATCAGGTCCGAGCCGAGCGGCGTCACCACGCGCAGGTAGTGGTCTTCCGCGCCCAGGGCGAGCAGTTCGCCGCCGAGGTGGGACGGAATCCGTTTGTAAAACGTCTTCTCCGGCGCCGGCGTCTCCGATACCGGCGCAGCCTGCACCTCCTGTCTGCGCCGCTTCAACAGCAAGGTCTCGGCCGGCGGCCGGAAGCGGGTCAGGCACAGCAGCATCGCCAGCTGGACCACGGCCACGCTGCCGTACACGCGGGGGAATACGGACAGGGCCACCGGATGCGACAGCCGCAGCAGCGATTCGACCCAGGCCACCACGAAGGTGGTGGGCAGCGCGGAAGCGAGCGTGATCCAGGCCAGCGCCCACCCGGCCGCGAGGCGCGGCGCGAAGGCCGCGATCGCGTGCGCGGCGACCAGGATGTTGAGGTAGCCGGCCAGCACCAGCCCCACCCAGTAGGCATAGCGCATGCCCACCGTCAGGTCGGCATAGGTGCCGAAGGGACCGAGCGCCGCGAAGAACACGCCCAGGGCGAGCGCCGTCGCCAGCTGCAGGGCCAGCGGAGGCAAATGCATGTCGCGCTTCGTGAATGGCATGCCGGGGCGTTGACGAATGACTGCGGTTGATTGGCGAAACACGGCTTGGAAGAAAGCGGGGCCGGTCCGTAGAGTGGCCATTCTAACCACAACGGGACGGTGCTGATAGTGCCGGGTTGTGGTCCCCATTCATCCTCGAGGAGAGTCCATGAAACGCCGTTCCACCATGCACATGCTGCTGGCATCCCTGCTGTGCGCAAGCGCCTTGTCCGTCCACGCCGCAGCCGACACCCCGGCCACGGCCGCCTCCCCGCAGCTGGCCCGGACCCTGCAGTCGCTGGCGGACAAGGCCGACGCCACCTGGAACCGGCGCGACGCCGCCGCCATGGCGGCGATGTATGCACGTGACGCGACATCGACCATCGGCGGCGGCATCCGCCTGAAGGGACGCGAGGAAATCCTGGCCTATTTCACGGCCTCCTTCGGCAAGCTGCCGGCCGGGATGACGCACCGCACCGTGGTCAGGCGCATCGAACCGATCGGCGACATGCTTGCCACCGACAGCGCCGTCTTCATCGAAGTGCCGGACGGGGCGGGCGGCAAGCGCGTGGCGCGCGAATTCTTCACCTTCGGCCTGGTGCGCCCGGTGGGGCAGGACTGGGAATTCGTCGCCGTGCGCGCCACGCCGCTCGCGCCTCCGGCCGCGCCGAACTAGGCTCAGCGCAGCCGTCCCCGCATCAGCCACACGCGGCTGCCCTTGCCGGGGACGAGATTGCTGTTGACGACGGCGATGCCGCCATCGGGCGCGACGGCGAGCTTCTTGCCGAGCAGGCCCTGGTAGCTGCCGTTGCCGCCCCGGCCGGTCCCCGGCGCGCTGCCGGGGACCGGCCGGGGCGGCCCGAAGCTGGCGCCGCCGTCCTGCGAGACCGCGAAGGCCAGCCCGCTGGGACGTCCGCCGGCTTGTGGGAAGACTTCCCACGACACCACCATCCTTCCCTGCGCATCCATGGCCAGGGCCGGATAGCCGGCGCCGGCCGCCGAGACGGCGCGCGGCGCCTCGAAGGCCTTGCCGCCCGCCGCGAGGCGCGCATGCATCACCTGGGCGGGCCCGCGCTTCCGGTCCGGCTGGCGTGCGTACACGAGATGCAAGGCGCCGTCCGCGCCCGCGGCCAGGCGCGGCGCATCGGCGAAGCTTCCCGGCGCGCCGGCCAGCAGCGGCGTGCCAAACGAGGCGCCGCCGTCCATCGAGACGGCGACGCGGATGGCGGCGCCGTCGTCTTCACCCACGGTCCAGGCCAGCGCCACCCGGTTCGCGGGGCCGGCGGCGAGCGCGGGAGCGCGCGCCGGAACGCGCCCGTCGCCTGCGATCCGCACCGGCCGCGAAAAGCTGGCGCCGGCATCCAGCGAGCGGGCGACCCACAGCGCCCCGTCGAATTCGGTCCAGGCCGCGACCACGGTTCCGTCGCCGGCAACCGCCAGGTCGAGGCTGCCGTTCGACCAGGTGGCGCGGTCGAGGCGCCCCTTGCCGTCGCCGCCCACGGACCGCGAGAGATTGAGCGGCGCGCCGAAGCCGCGCCCCTGGTCGCTCGAGCGGGCGAACAGGATCTCGCCGCCGTGCGAGCCGCCCGAGAAGATAATTTCTTGCCACAGCACATAGACGTGGCCTTTGCCGGCGGCGATGCGCGGATGCCAGGAGAAGGTGGCGCCGTTGCGCGAGACGTTGACGGTTGCGCCGCCGGGATAGGTACGGAACAGCACGTCCTTGCGGCCCTGGTCGACCCAGGCGAGGCCGAGCAGGCCCTCGCCGAGCCAGGCCGCCGTGCCGTCGTCCACGTAGTCGTAGCGCGAATCGTTCTGGCGCCAGGGCCCCTTGGCGCCGCCGCCGTGGGCGATGACGGCCGGCTCCTGCCAGTCGACGGCCGGCGCCGGCAATGCCAGCATCCACAAGGAGAGCGCGCCCATCAGGCGCGGCAGCGGGGGCAGCATGATGGTTTCCGTAATGCATGAGTTACTGGACAGCGCCGCGCGGTGCGCGGTCACGGTATGCTGGCATCCTACGCGCCGCATCTGGAAAGGAGCGCCCGCATGCCCTCCCGCCGCCGTCTGCTGGAATCCCTGCTGGCCTTGCCCGCCGGCCTGGCGCTGCCCGGGCTGCAGGCCGCACCCATCCCTCTCGCCACCCGACCCCTTCCTTCTTCCGGCGAACAGCTGCCGCTCGTCGGCCTGGGCAGCTGGATCACCTTCAACGTCGGCCGCGATCCGCGCGGGCGTGCCGGGAGCGGCGCCGTGATGCGCGCCTTCTTCGCCGGGGGCGGGCGCATGATCGATTCGTCCCCGATGTACGGCTCGGCCCAGGAGGTGATCGGCGAAGCGCTGCAGGCGATCAGGCCGGCGCGCCTGTTCGCGGCGGACAAGGTGTGGACCGGCGGCGGCGACGGCCCCGAACAGATCGAGACCTCGCGCCGGCGCTGGGGCGTGGCGCGCTTCGACCTGCTCCAGGTGCACAACCTGCTGGCCTGGGAAGCACACCTGCCCGCGCTGCTGGCGATGAAGCGCGAAGGGCGCCTGCGCTACGTGGGCATCACGACCTCGGAAGGACGGCGCCACGCGGAGATCGAGAAGATCATGGCCGGCCGGCCGATCGACTTCGTGCAGGTGTCGTACAACGCGCTCGACCGCGAGGTGGAGCGGCGCATCCTGCCGCTGGCGCGCGAGCGGCGCATCGGCGTGATCGTCAACCGGCCGTTCCGCCAGGGCGAGCTGACCCGGGCGCTGGCCGGCAAGCCGCTGCCCGGCTGGGCCGCGGACATCGGCTGCACCAGCTGGGCCCAGGCGCTGCTCAAGTTCATCCTGGCCCACCCGGCCGTCAGCTGCGCGATTCCCGCCACCACCAGCGTGGCCCACGTACGCGAGAACCTGCTGGCCGGCGCCGGCCGCCTGCCCGACGAGGCGCTGCGCAAGCGCATCGTCCAGGACGTCGAAAGGCTGGCATGAGCGCATGGTGGACCGAATGGTGGACATACCGGCTGTCCGACCTGCTGATGTTCTCCGCGCGCAGCTACCACCGCCTGTTCGAGCTGTACAACCAGGACATCTGGCCGGCCCAGGTGGTGGCCCTGCTCGCGGGCCTGGCGGTGATGGCGGGCGCGGTGGGCGGCGGCGCGGCGGCCTCGCGCCTTGTCGCGCTGCTGCTGGGGCTGGCCTGGCTGTGGGTCGCCTGGGCCTTCCACCTTGAGCGCTACGCCGCGATCAACATCGGCGCGCCCTGGTTCGCGGCCGGCTTCGGCCTGCAGGGATTGATGCTGCTGTGGATGGCGGCCAAGCCCCTTCCCCGCCTGATCCGCTTCAACGCCAGTCCCGTGGCCTGGGTGGCGCTGGCCCTCGTCAGCCTGGCGGTGGCGGTCTATCCGCTGCTGCCCATCCACGAAGGGCGCTACCAGAGCCAGGGCGAAGTCTTCGGCGTCGCGCCCGACCCCACCGCGATGGCGACCTTGGGCATCCTGCTGCTGGTGCGTGCGCGCTGGCCGTTGTGGCTGGTCCCGGTGGCCTGGTGTGCGCTCAGCGGCGCCACCCAGATGGAACTGGGGGTGCCGCTGGCCTGGCTGCCCCTGTTCGCCGGCGGCATGGCGGCAGGCGTGGCCTTGCTCAAGCGCGGCCGGGTCAGCTCGACAGCAGATTTCCAGATCTGAACGATTCCGATCCCGCCACCTTACAGACGTGCATCCCGCGCAGCAGGTGGCGGTGCGCGGTGCTGGCGAACAGCAGGCCCGGCCGGCTGGCGGACACCGTGCTCACCTTGCCGCTGACGGGATTGACGATGTCCGCGATCGGCTCGCCCGCCGCCACCGTGTCGCCCAGCTGCTTGTGGAACACCAGCACGCCGGCATGCGGCGCCTCCAGCGGCTCGACCGCGTCCAGCGGCGTGGGCTTGCACAGCGCCTTCGGCAGCGGCTGCACCGGGATGTCGAGCACGCCGGCATGGGCCAGGTAGTGCAGGAGGGCGTGCGCATCCTGGCGCGCATAGTCGTAGCGCACGTCCATCTCGCCGCGCAGCTCGACGGTGATGGCGACGCAGGCCGGCGGAATGGCGGCCTCCTGGAAATGCGCCGCCAGGTCCCACCACAGCCGGCCGCAGGCCTCGTCGAAGGGCTCGCCGCCGGACTGCGTCGCCAGCAGCACCACGCGCGCGCCCATCAGGGCCGACAGCGGCTGCACGGCCGCGGCCAGCGGGGTGCCGGCGTACATGTGCAGCACCGCTTCGTTGTCGCAGTGCAGGTCGAGCATGTAGTCGGCGTCGATGGCCATGCCCAGCAGGGTCTTCTTGAGCATGCCGGTGGCGTCCTTGACCTTCCAATCGGCCACCGAGCGGCGCGCGTGCTCGCGGATGAGCGCCACGTTGGCCTGCGCGTCCTGGCCCAGCCGTCCGGCCAGCGATTCCTTGAGTCCGTCCGCCACGTGGTGGTAGGCGCGGTTGAAATTGACGCCGGTGTTCAGGTCGTAGCGGCCGAACAGGGTGCCGTGCACGACCTGCGACAGGCCGAGCGGATTGGCCACCGGCACCAGGATCACGTCGCCCTTGACGCGGCCTTCGGCGTCGAGCCGTTCCAGCTCCTGGCGCAGGAAGTGGGCGACCAGCATGGCCGGCACCTCGTCCGCGTGCAGCGAGGCCTGGATGTAGACTTTCTTGCCCGTGCCGGGCGCGCCGTAGTGGTACGAGGTCAAATGGGCGGTGGTGACGTTGTCGTCGGTGGCGATCGGGTGTTTCGTCATGTGCATGGGCGGGCTCCGGCAAGCTGAATCTCAAGCTGTATCGTTGATGCTGCGATTATGGCGGAATCGCCGCTGGCGGCACGCACGCCGCGGCGGTGGGACGGGGCACCTGGGCTATAATGACAGCCGTTTTTTCCTCATTTTCATCCCCATGTCCTCTGATACGCCAACCGACGGCCCGGCGCGGCCCATGCTTTACGATCCCACCGAACACCGCATCCGCAGCTTCGTGACGCGTGCCGGCAGGCTGTCGACCGGGCAGGCGCGGGCGCTGGAGGAGCTCGGTCCCAAGTTCCTAATCGAGTACAAGAAGGAGCCGCTGGACCTGGCCCAGGCCTTCGGCCGCAAGGCGCCGGTGGTGCTGGAAATCGGCTTCGGCATGGGCGACACCACCGCGCACATCGCGCGCCTGATGCCGGAAAAGGACTTCCTGGGCGTCGAGGTGCACACCCCGGGCGTGGGCAGCCTGCTCAAGCAGATCGGCGAGCAGGACATTTCCAACCTGCGCCTGATCCAGCACGACGTGGTCGAGGTGCTGAACTTCATGATCGCCGACGGCTCGCTGGACGGCGTGCACGTGTTCTTCCCCGATCCCTGGCACAAGGCGCGCCACAACAAGCGCCGCCTGATCCAGCCGGCCTTCGTCAAGCTGCTGTGCCAGAAGCTGGCGCCGGGCGGCTACCTCCACCTGGCCACCGACTGGGAAGACTACGCGGTGCAGATGCTGGAAGTGCTGGGCGCCGAGCCGCTGCTGCAGAACACCGCCGACGGCTATGCGCCGCAGCCGGCCTACCGTCCGCTGACCAAGTTCGAAAATCGCGGCCTGAAGCTTGGCCACGGCGTCTGGGACCTGGTGTTCACGCGCAAGTAATTCCCTTCCTACCGGGGCGGATCGTCCTTCGGGCGTCCGCCTTCGTCGTTCGTCGCCTCCCGCTGTTCGCTCCCGCCGGCTATTCCTAGACTGGCTTCATTGCTATACATTAATGAGTCCGGGAGGTTGTCATGTGGTCAAGCGTTGCGAACTGGTACAAGGGATGGGAAGACGAACAGCTGGCCGTCTTGAGGCAGCCTGAGCTGGCCGACAGCGTGGCGCCCGGCTACCGGCGCTGCGTCGCGCGCCGCCTCGCCACATTGACGGCGATCGAGCGCCAGGAACTGCACGATTTTTGCGCCCATTACCGCGGGCGCAACCTGTACCTGGCCTTCCTCAAGCTGTGCCTGGCATTCAGCCTGGCAGGGCTGCTGTTCAAGTTCGCCTTCCTGCCCAAGCTGAGCTGGTGGGGCGCCATCCTCGAAGCCAACCTGATCGGCTACGTCATCCTGGTCAGCCTGGTCGGCGTGTGGTTCAACTATCGCCGCATCGATGCGATCAAGTACCGGGTGGCCGGGATCATGCTGGCCCTGGCGATGCTGGGCGGCTTGTGCGGCACCGCCGTTGCGCTGTACGAACGCGGCGAGTCGGCCGACCGCATGCTGGACAAGCTGCCGCGCCTGATCGCCGCCATTCTCCTGGTTCCCGGGGCCGCCATCGGGGTGCCCCTGTTCGCGATCACGGCCCACCGCAACCGCCGCTACGAAAGCCTGACTGCCCAGCTGCAGGCGGAGGCCGAGCGCGAGCGCCTGGCGCGCGAACTGAGCGAGTCGCAGCTGCGCCTGCTGCGCGCCCAGATCGAGCCGCACTTCCTGTTCAATACCCTCGGCGCGGTCCAGCAGCTGGCCGAGCAGGGGGCGCCACGGGCCGCGGCCTTGACCGCCGACCTGATCGACTTCCTGCGCGCCAGCCTGAGCGACATGCGCACCGAGCAGGTGAGCCTGCAGTCCGAGTTCCGGCTGGTCGATTCCTACCTGCGCGTGATGCAGGCCCGGCTGGGGAACCGCCTGCGCTTCGAGCTGTCGCTGCCCGAGCCTTTGGCGGGGGTACAGCTGCCCAGCATGCTGGTGCTGACCCTGGCCGAGAACGCCATCAAGCACGGCATCGAGCCCTCGCTGCGCGGCGGCACGGTCTGGGTAGGCGCGGAGGACGCGGGATCGCATCTCCGCATCCGGGTCCGCGACAGCGGCGTCGGCATGAGCGCCACGCCCGGCCAGGGACTGGGGCTGGAGAACGTCCGCCACCGCCTGCGCCTGGCTTACGGCGAGACCGCCGGGCTGGCGCTGTACGATGCCGACCCGGGCTTCGAAGCCGAGATCACCATTCCACAGCAGGGAGCCAGGCAATGAGTATCAAGGTGCTGGTGGCCGAAGACGAACCCCTGATGCGCGAGCGCCTGCTCGGCATGCTGCCGGTGGCCTGGCCGGATGCCGAGGTGGTGGCCGTCGCCGAGAACGGCAACGACGCCTGGGACGCCTTCCTGGAGCACGAGCCGCAGGTGGTCTTCCTCGACATCCGCATGCCCGGCATGTCCGGGCTGGAGGTGGCGGGCCGGATCGGCAAGCTGGCCCACGTGGTGTTCGTTACCGCCTACGACCAGTACGCGGTGGATGCCTTCGATGCCGGCGCCATCGACTACCTGCTCAAGCCGGTGCAGCCGGGACGCCTGGACCGCGCGGTGGCGCGCCTGCGCGAAAAGCTGGACGGCCGCCCGGCGGACCTGGGCGACGTGCTGCGCCAGCTGAAGGCGCAGGCGCCGGAACCGAAAACCGAGAAGCTCAAATGGCTCAAGGCCAGCGTAGGCAAGCAGATCCGCCTGATCGACGTGGACGAGGTGCTGTTCTTCCAGGCCGATACCAAGTACACGCGGGTGGTGCTGGCCGGTTCGGAAGCGCTGGTGCGCATTCCGCTGAAGGATTTATTGAGCGGGCTGGATGGCGAGCGTTTCTGGCAGATTCACCGCGGCACCCTGGTGAACGTGAACGCCATCGCGGCGGCCGAGAAGATCGACGCGGAACGGATGCAGGTGCTGCTGCGCGGGAGCGACGAAAAGCTCCCGGTCAGCCGCAGCTTCACCCACCTGTTCCGCGACTGAGGGCGGGGTCAGGCGTGCTGCGAACGGCGCGCATAGACGCCGAACAGCAGGATCGCCGCATAGCACGCGGCCGGCACCACCAGCGACATTTTCAGCCCCACCACGTCGGCCGCATAGCCGGTCAGCAGCGGCACGATCGCGCCGCCGACGATGGCCACGCACAGCAGGCCCGAGCCTTCGGCCGTGCGATGGCCCAGGCCTTCGCAGGCCAGGGTGAAGATGGTCGGGAACATGATCGAGTTGAACAGGCCGATGGCCAGCAGCGACCAGCCCGACACCAGGCCGGTGCTGTTCGCGGAAACCAGGAGCAGGGCCATCGTCGCGGCGGCCGCGAAGGCCAGCACCTTGCCCGGCGACAGCAGGCGCAGCAGGCCCGCGCCGATGAAGCGGCCCACCATCGCGCCGGCCCAGTACAGCGGCACGTGCTTGCCGGCTTCCTCCGCGCCCATGCCGAGCACGTCGGCTTCCATCAGGTAGTTGACGATGATCGAGCCGATCGCCACTTCCGCACCCACGTACAGGAAGATGCACAGGGCGCCGAAGGCGAAGCGCGGCTGCTTGAGCAGGTCGAAGGCGCGCAGGATGCTTTCTTCCGGCGCCGGTTTCTCCGCCAGCTTGCTGCGGTTCATCCATACGGCGAAGGCCAGTACCGCCAGCGCGATCGCCAGGCCGATGTAGGTATGCACGACCACGCGGGTTTCTTCTTCGCGGAAGGCGTCCAGGGCCGCGCCGCTCAAGGTGGCCGGGTCGACGGTGGCCAGCGAGCCCAGGATCAGGATCGCGCCCACGTAGGGGAAGATCGTGGTGCCCAGCGAGTTGAAGGCCTGGGCGAAGGTCAGGCGGCTGGACGCCGTGCTGGGCTTGCCGAGCATCGATATCAGCGGGTTGGCCACCACCTGCACGATGGTGATGCCCGAGGCCAGCACGAACAGCGCCAGCAGGAAGGTGGCGAACACGCCCGA
>CAMPHU010000049.1 GCA_946886065.1 uncultured Massilia sp.
GCTGGGCCGGGAATTCGTAGCGGAAGCCGACGCCGTCGTCGTAGATGCGGAACACGATGTCGAGGCGGCGCTTGCCCTTGTTCTTCTGCTCGACCGCGACGCGCAGCTCGCGGTAGCGGTTGCGCACGAACTGGCGCTCGCCCCAGGGCTGCTCCCAGGTGCTGTCATGCTCGCTGAGCTTCTGCTCGCGCAGGCTGAAGCCGCCGTCGAGCTTCTGTGCGTTCGCCAGGTTGAAGCCCAGGCGCGACAGGCCGATGACTTCCTTGCCGCGCCGCTTGACCGCGTAGCCCAGCTTGCCGCCGCCGTCGATCTGGACTTCGACGCCGATCACCTTGTCGGGCGATTCGGCGCTGGCGATGATCTGTTGCGCCCAAGCAGGCTGGGCTAGCGTGAAAGTTGCCGCCAGGACGGTGGCAATGCCGCGTAAACGCATGCGCGAGTCTCCTCATGATTATGTGTCGAAGTAGTAAAACTACCTCACTTTTGATGACCACGCTCGCGGACGATGGAAATTTGTAGCACGACTACCCAAAACGGGACAATAAGAGCGCCTAACAAAACCCTCAGGGCAAGGAGCAGCGTCGAAGACAGTATCTAGGACGGCAAGACGATGCAACGCAGCCATGAGGGTTTTGTCAGGCGCTCTAAGTCTGCGGATTGCGTGCGTCTGTGTACAAAAGCCGGGCGCAGCTCCCGGTAGACTGGGTCCTTTCAAATCCGCCTCTCATGACGGAGACCATATTGCAGAATTTTCAATGGTTTATCCTGGTCGGCGCCTTGATGGTCGCGCGCGGACTATGGGGGCACACGGTCGCCAGGCTGCCGTTTACCTCCGCCACGATCTACCTGGCGATCGGACTGCTGCTTGGGCCGCTGGTATTGAACCTGTTCGTGTTCGATCCTCTCAACGAAGCCGAAGTAATCGAACCGATCGCCGAAATCGCCGTCCTCATCTCCTTGTTTTCTGCCGGCATCAAAATGCCCGTGCCATTCAGCTTGTCGCGCTGGATGCCCGCGATCAGGCTTGCCTGGCTCGCCATGAGCTTGTCGGTCGTCTGCATCGCCGGCTTCGGCTGGCTGGTGCTGGGATTGCCCTTGGGCGCCGCGATCCTGCTCGGCGCCATCCTGGCGCCGACCGATCCGGTGCTTGCCACCGATGTCCAGGTACGCCATGCGGGCGACAAGGATCCGCTGCGCTTCACCCTCACCTGCGAGGCGGGGCTGAACGATGGGAGCGCCTTTCCTTTCGTGATGCTGGGACTCGGCCTGCTCGGCCTGCACGAACTGGGAACGCTCGGATCGCGCTGGCTGCTGGTCGACGTCTTGTGGGCGACTATCGGCGGCCTGGCCATCGGCGCCGGCTGCGGCGCGGCGCTGGCCTATCTCAGCGCGGCGCTGCGCAAGCGTATTGCCAAGCACGAAGTGCTGGATGACCTGCTCGGCCTGGGGCTGATCGGCTTGTCCTACGGCTGTGCCTTGTCCGTGCAAACCTATGGATTCCTGGCGGTGTTCGCCGCCGGCGTGGCCTTGCGCCAGACCGAACTGAGGCTGATCCATGCGCCGACCGATGGCGAAGGTTTGCTGGAGCCGCAAGCGGACGAAGCGCACGCACCGGCGGCCGTGCCGCCGGAGCCGACCGTCAGCGGCGGCGCGCTGGTCTTCAAGGAACACCTGGAGCGCCTGTCGGAACTCACGCTCGTGCTGCTGCTGGGCGGCGCGGCCGCATGGACTCTTGCGGACTGGCGGCCATGGGCGCTCGCGCTGTTCGTGCTCGTCATCGCCCGTCCTGCAAGCGTGGTCGCCAGCATGGCCGGCGCCGGCATCGGCGGACGCGCCACCGCCATCGCGGCCTGGTTCGGGGTGCGCGGCATCGGCTCGATCTACTACCTGAGCTATTCCATCAACCACGGGCTGCCGCCTTCGATCGCGCGCGACCTGATCAACGCCACCCTGTCCGTCGTCATCCTGTCGATTGTCCTGCATGGCGCCAGCGTCACGCCGCTGCTGAACCGTTTCTGGCGCGATCCCGCCCGCTGAACTAGCGGGTGCGCACCTCGGCCACGCCGTGGGTGATGCAGGCGCGCAGCACGTTCTCGAGGAAACGCACGGCTTCGCCCTGCGACAGGCCGGCCGGCAGCAAGCGTGCCAGCGCCGCTTCCTCGCTCACGCGGTCGAGGCCGAATGCGATCGCGCGCGAGATGTCGCGCGCCTTTCTTCCATCGCTATTGTATAAAGCGTCGTACACGCCGACCTCCTCCCACAGCGGCACCAGGCCGGGAGTGGTGCTGTCCTCGAAGACGACGGCGGGCGGCATGCCCTCGTCCTCGCGCAGGAGCTGGAATACAAAGCTCATCATGGCCTCCTTTCAAAACAGGCCGCGATGCTAACACGCGTCAGGAAAGCGCGCGGTCGAGCAGTTCGATCCAGTGCGTGACCGGCTTGTCGGTCCCGGATTGCAGGTGGGTCAGGCAGCCGATGTTGGCCGACACGATCTCCTCTGCCCCGGTGGCGGCCAGGCTGGCCAGCTTGCGGTCGCGCAGTTCGTGCGCGATCTCCGGATGCAAGACCGAATAAGTGCCGGCCGAGCCGCAGCACAGGTGGTTGTCGCCGCACAGCACCACGTCGACGCCGGCCGCGTGCAGCACGCCCTCGACCTTGCCGCGGATCTGCTGGCCGTGCTGCAGGGTGCACGGCGGATGATAGGCAACCCGCTTATGGATGCGGCCTTTCAGCCTGGCGGCCAGTTCGTCCTGGAAGGCCGGCATGATCTCCGACAGGTCTTTGGTCATGGCCGAGATGCGTTGGGCCTTGGCCGCATAGGCCTCGTCGTGCGCCAGCAGGTGGCCGTACTCCTTGACGGTGACGCCGCAGCCGGAAGCGGTCATGACGATGGCTTCGACCTGATCCACGTAGGGCCACCAGGCGTCGATGTTGCGGCGCATGTCGTCCAGCCCGGCGGCCTGGTCGTTCAGGTGATAGCGCACCGCGCCGCAGCAGCCGGCCTTCGGGGCCACGATCAGCTGCACGCCGAGCGCATCGAGCACCCGCGCCGTCGCCGCATTGATGTTCGGCGCCATCGCCGGCTGTACGCAGCCGTCCAGCACCAGCATCTTGCGCGCGTGCGTGCGGCTCGGCCAGCGCCCCGCCGCGCGCGCCGGCTGCAGCTTGTCCTGCAAGTCCTTCGACAGCAGCGGCCGTAGCGCCTGCCCCGTCCTGAAGGCCGGCTTGAACAAGCCCGTGCGCGGCAGGAATTCCTTGAGCGTGGTGCGCTTGAGCTTGTCCTTGAAGGGACGCGCCACGCGCTCTTCCACCACGCGGCGGCCGATGTCGACCAGGCGGCCGTACTTCACGCCCGACGGGCAGGTGGTTTCGCAGTTGCGGCAGGTGAGGCAGCGATCCAGGTGCAGCTGGGTCTTGCGGGTGGGCTCGGCGCCTTCCAGCACCTGCTTGATCAGGTAGATGCGTCCGCGCGGGCCATCCAGCTCGTCGCCCAGCAGCTGGTAGGTCGGGCAGGTGGCGGTGCAGAAGCCGCAGTGCACGCAGGCGCGCAGGATCGCTTCGGCTTCCTCGCCCTCGCGCGTGCCCTTGATGAAATCGGCGAGATTGGTTTGCATGTCAGTACATCCGTCCCGGGTTGAACACGTTCGACGGATCGAAAGAGGCCTTCAGGCGTTCGTGGATCCTGGCCAGCGCCGGCTGCAGGGGCTGGAACACGCCCACGCTCTTGTCGCCGCCGCAGAACAGGGTCGCGTGGCCGCCGCAGGCGCTCACGGTGCGGCGAATCGCCTCGGCGCTGTCCGCGTCGCCCCCGGCGCGCAGCCAGCGCTGGGCTCCGCCCCATTCGATCATCTGGGATCCGCCGAGCACGATGGCGCCCGTCGTCGAGGGCACCGACAAGCGCCACAGCGCGCCCTCGCCCGCGAAGAAGGGATGGCGCTGCTCGCGCAGGCTGGCCCAGAACGGCCCGCAATCGTTCATGACTTCGCCGCCCAGCGAGCGCACGGCGGCGTCGACCGCCGCCTGGGCGCCGGACAGGCGCAGCGCCAGCACGCCGTCGTGCCAGCAGCTGCTCGAGATCGGCAGCGGCTGGCCGCCCCATTCGTTGAGCTTGCGGATGGCGTCGATCTCGCTCATGCGGAAGCGCAGCGTGGTCTCGGCGAAGGGGCGCGGCAGCACCTTGACCGAAATCTCCACCAGCACGCCCAGCGTGCCGAGCGAACCGGCCAGCAGGCGCGAGACATCGTAGCCTGCCACGTTCTTCATCACCTGGCCGCCGAAGCCCAGCACCTCGCCCCTCCCGTCCAGCAGCCTGGCGCCAAGCACGAAATCGCGCACGGCGCCGCTCGCGGCGCGGCGCGGGCCGGACAGCCCTGCCGCGATGGCGCCGCCGAGGGTCGCGTCCGAGCCGAAGTGCGGCGGCTCGAAGGCCAGCATCTGATTGCGCTCGGCCAGCACGGCCTCGATCTCGCGCAGCGGCGTGCCGCAGCGCGCGGTGATCACGAGTTCCGTCGGCTCGTAATCGACGATGCCTGCGTGGCCGCGCGTGTCGAGGATTTCGCCCTCCAGGCGCTGGCCGTACCAGTCCTTGGTGCCGCCGCCGCGGATGCGCAGCTTCTGGCCCCTGCCGGCTGCTTCCCGTACGCGCTCCTGTAATTGTTCGATCGACTGCATGGATGGTTCTTTCAGAAACGCGGCCGTTAAAAACGAGGAAGGTCCGGGAACGGGACGTCGCCGCCATGGACGTGCAGCTTGCCGAATTCGGCGCAGCGGTGCGGCGTGGGAATCGCCTTGTCCGGGTTGAGCAGCATGAACGGATCGAAGGCGCGCTTGACGTCGAAGAAGGCATCCAGCTCCTTGCGCCCGAACTGCACGCACATGGAATTGATCTTCTCCATGCCCACCCCATGCTCGCCGGTGATGGTGCCGCCCACTTCCACGCACAGCGCCAGGATGGCGGCGCCGAAGGCTTCGGCGCGCTCGAATTCGCCCGGCTGATTGGCGTCGAACAGGATCAGCGGATGCATGTTGCCGTCGCCCGCGTGGAACACGTTGGCGCAGCGCAGGCCGAAGGTCTGCTCCATCTTCTCGATGTCCGACAGCACCCGCGCCAGCTGCTTGCGCGGGATGGTGCCGTCCATGCAGTAGTAGTCGGGCGAGATGCGCCCCGCCGCCGGGAAGGCGTTCTTGCGCCCCGACCAGAAGCGCACGCGCTCGGCCTCGCTCTGCGACACGGCGATGGCCGTCGCGCCGGCTTGTTCCAGCACGGCGCTCATGCGTTCGATTTCCTCGGCCACCTCCAGGGCGGTGCCATCCGCCTCGCACAGCAGGATGGCGGCGGCGTCCTGGTCGTAGCCGGCCTTCACGAAGGGCTCGACCATGCGCACCGAGGTGCGGTCCATCATTTCCAGCCCGGCCGGGATAATGCCGGCCGCGATCACGTTGGCCACCGCGTTGCCGGCGGTGATCACGTCGTCGAAGGAGGCCATGATGACCTGGGCCACGGCGGGCCTGGGCACCAGCTTGACGGTCACTTCGGTGACGATGCCGAGCATGCCTTCCGAGCCGATGAACACGGCCAGCAGGTCCAGGCCCGGCGCGTCCAGGCTCCCGCCGCCCAGCTCGACGATGTCGCCGTCGATGGTGGCCACGCGCACGCGCAGCACGTTATGGACCGTCAGGCCGTACTTGAGGCAGTGCACGCCGCCCGAGTTCTCGGCCACGTTGCCGCCGATGGTGCAGGCGATCTGCGAGGACGGGTCGGGCGCGTAATACAGGCCGAAGGGGGCCGCCGCTTCCGAGATCGCCAGGTTGCGCACGCCCGGCTGCACCACGGCGGTGCGCGAATACGCGTCGACGCGCTCGATGCGGTTCATGCGCGCGGTCGAGATCACCACGCCGTCCGCGATCGGCAGCGCCCCGCCCGACAGGCCGGTGCCGGCGCCGCGCGGGACGATGGGCACGCCGAGCTCGCGGCACACGTTCATAATCGCCAGCACCTCGGCTTCGCTGGAAGGGAGGGTGACGATCAGGGGCAGCTGGCGGTAGGCGGCCAGGCCGTCGCATTCGTACGGCCGGGTATCTTCGGGATCGGACAGCACGCGGCCGTCGGGAAGCCGCTCACGCAGGGCGCGGGCGACCTGCTGCCGTCGTTCGGCGTGGTGGGAAATGGGGGCGGACATAGTCTGATTGTAAGCACAATTGCTGCGATTTGTCGTATGCTCGGCCTATCGTTTTTTTAACACTGTACATTACAAATCATCATGGGCAATCGACTTTCTAAAATCGCGACGCGTACCGGCGACGACGGCAGCACCGGGCTGGGTGACGGCAGCCGTACCGGCAAGGACAGCGCGCGCATCCAGGCGCTCGGCGAGGTGGACGAGCTGAACTCCTTCGTCGGCCTGCTGCTGTGCGAGGAAATGCCGGCGGACCTGCGCGAAGAGCTGGTTTCGATCCAGCACGACCTGTTCGACCTGGGCGGCGAGCTGTGCATCCCGGGCTACCAGATGATCAAGGAAGAGCATGTGGCGCGCCTGGACGGCCTGCTGGAGAAGTACAACGCCGACCTGCCGGTCCTGAAGGAATTCATCCTGCCGGCCGGCTCGCGCGCCGCCGCCACCGCCCACGTGTGCCGCACCGTGTGCCGCCGCGCCGAGCGCGCCATCGTGGCGCTGTCGAAGGCCGAGGAGATCCACGCTCATCCGCGTCAATACGTGAACCGCCTGTCGGACCTGATGTTCGTGCTGGCGCGCGTGCTGAACCGCTTCGCCGGCGGCTCGGACGTGCTGTGGCAGCACGAGCGCAAGCGCGGTTGAGATTAACAACTAAAAAATCGATACGGAGACAGCAGCGGTGGATGACTTTATCGGCGTATATGACGGTGCCCTGAGCCCGGAGCAGTGCGACGCGCTGGTGGCGCGTTTCGACGCCAGCGACAAGGTGGGGCGCGGACGCACCGGCCAGGGCGTGGACGTGGAAAAGAAGGACAGCTACGACATCACGATCACCCAGTTCCCCGAGTGGAACGACGTGAGCGGGCTGCTGCTGCAGACCATGTCGCGGCATTTGGAAGCGTACATCGACCGCTACCGCATGCTGGTGATGGGCTCGCTCTCCCCTACCCTGGCCCATCCGCAGACCGGCAAGCCGACGGCGCTGTCGATGGAGAACTTCGATGAGGTGGGCAAGCCGCATATCGAGGAGCTGATGCGCACGCTCTACCGGCCGGGCACGATCAACCTGCAAAAGTACCTGAAGGGCTCGGGCGGGTATCACCACTGGCATTCGGAGATCTACCCGCAGAATGCGTCGTGCGAGACGCTGCACCGGGTGCTGCTGTGGCAGTTCTACCTGAACGATGTGGAGGAAGGCGGGGAAACCGAGTTCCTCTACCAGCAACGCAAGGTGGCGCCGAAGAAGGGCCGGCTCGTCATTGCGCCGGCGGGGTTCACGCACACGCACAAGGGGCATGTGCCGACGAGCGGGGACAAGTATATTGCGACGTCGTGGATTTTGTATCAGCGGGCGGAGACGTTGTTTGGCAAGGCTTGAACAGACGCGCCCCCATTTTGCCCGCCACCTCCAGCACGTCTTTCCCGCGAAGGCGGGGATCCAGGTTCATGTGCGTAGCCACTCACGCAAACCTGGGTTCCCGCCTTCGCGGGAATGACGTATTAAAGCAAACAATAGAAAAGGGGTTCCGGCTTGCGCACAGAACCCCTTTTTGCATCTCGACGCTAACTGTCAGATATTGTTGACGACCAGCCTCGGTTCCCCACCGGCAAACCGCTGGCGGATCGACGCCGCGATCCCCTTCGCATCCAGCCCGACGGAAGCCAGCAGCGCCGCCGGATCGCCCTGGTCGATGAACTTGTCCGGCAGGCCCAGCATCAACATCGGCTTGGCGAGTCCCTCGGCGGCCAGCGCCTCGGCCACGGCGGCACCCGCGCCGCCCATGATGCAGCCCTCTTCCACCGTCACGAGGAGCTCGTGATCCTTGGCCAGGCGCTTGACCAGCTCCACATCCAGCGGCTTCACGAAACGCATGTTGGCGACAGTCGCGTCCAGCTCTTCGCCGGCCGCCAGGCTCGGCGCCACCATCGAACCGAAGGCCAGGATCGCGATGTCCTTGCCTTCGCGGCGCACCACGCCCTTGCCGAACTCGATCGAGCTCAGCTCCTGCTGGATCGCCGCACCCACGCCCGCGCCGCGCGGATAGCGCACGGCCGCCGGACCCGGGTAGTGGTAAGCAGTGGTCAGCATCTGGCGGCATTCGTTCTCGTCCGAGGCGGCCATGACCACCATGTTCGGGATGCAGCGCAGGTAAGCCATGTCGTAGTTGCCGGCGTGGGTGGCGCCGTCCGCGCCCACCAGGCCCGCGCGGTCGAGCGCGAAGGTCACGTCCAGGTTCTGCAGCGCCACGTCGTGGATCAGCTGGTCGTAGGCGCGCTGCAGGAAGGTCGAGTAGATCGCCACAACGGGCTTCAGGCCTTCGGTCGCGATGCCCGCGGCGAAGGTCACCGAGTGCTGCTCGGCGATGCCGACGTCGAAGTAGCGCGCCGGGTATTCCTGGTGGAAGCGCACCATGCCCGAGCCTTCGCGCATCGCCGGCGTGATGCCGACCAGGCGCTTGTCGACGGCCGCCATGTCGCACAGCCAGTTGCCGAACACTTCGGTGTAGGTGATCTTGCTCGGCGCGCTGGCCGGCTTGATGCCCTCTAGCGGGTTGAACTTGCCGGTGCCGTGGTACAGGATAGGCTCGGCCTCGGCCAGCTTGTAGCCCTGGCCCTTCTTGGTCACCACGTGCAGGAATTGCGGGCCCTTGAGCTTCTTGATGTTCTCCAGGGTCGGAATCAGGGATTCCAGGTCGTGGCCGTCGATCGGGCCGATGTAGTTGAAGCCGAATTCCTCGAACATCGTGGCCGGGACCACCATGCCCTTGGCGTGTTCTTCCAGCTTGCGCGCCAGGTCGAGCATCGGGCCCGGCAGCACGCTGCGGCCGACGTTCTTGGCGGCGGCGTAGAACTGGCCGCTCATCAGGCGCGCCAGGTAGCGGTTCAGGGCGCCCACCGGCGGCGAGATCGACATGTCGTTGTCGTTCAGGATCACCAGCAGGTTGATGTCGTCTTCCACGCCCGCGTTGTTCAGGGCCTCGAAGGCCATGCCGGCGGTCATCGAGCCGTCGCCGATCACGGCGATGGCGTGGCGGTCCTCGCCCTTGAGCTTGGCCGCCTGGGCCATGCCCAGGGCCGCCGAGATCGAGGTCGACGAGTGGGCGGTGCCGAAGGTGTCGTACTCGCTTTCGTCGCGCTTCGGGAAGCCGGACAGGCCGTTCAGCTGGCGCAGGGTCGGCATGCGCTCGCGGCGGCCGGTGAGGATCTTGTGCGAATAGGTCTGGTGGCCCACGTCCCACACGATGCGGTCGCGCGGGGTGTTGTAGACATAGTGCAGCGCGATGGTCAGCTCGACCGTGCCCAGGTTGGACGACAGGTGGCCGCCGGTCTTGGAGACCGAGTCCAGCAGGAACTGGCGCAGCTCATGGGCAAGCGGCGTCAGTTGCGTGCGCGGCAGCTGGCGCAGGTCGGCGGGTTGGTTGATGGTTTCTAGCAGTTTCATTTATGCCTTCCGCTGCACGATCAGGTCCGCGAGTTCGCGCAGCCGCTGTGCTTGTTCTCCAAATGGCGCGAGCGCCTCATGCGCTTCGCGCCGCAATTGCTCGGCCAGCGCCCGCGACGGCTCCAGCCCAAGGATCGACACGTAGGTCGGCTTGTTGTCGGCGGCATCCTTGCCGGCGGTCTTGCCGAGCGTGGCCGAATCGGCCGTCGCGTCGAGCACGTCGTCCACCACCTGGAAGGCCAGGCCGATGGCTTTCGAATAGGTGGCCAGCGCTTCCAGTTCGCGCGGCTCCAGGTCGCGGCCGGCCATGGCGCCGAGGATGACCGAGACGCGCAGCATGGCGCCGGTCTTCAACTGGTGCATGCGCTCGAGCTCGTCGCGGCTCAAGGAAAGGCCAACGCTGTCCAGGTCGATCGCCTGCCCGCCGCACATGCCGGCGGAACCGGCCGCTTCGGCCAGCAGGCGCAGCATGCCGACCAGGCGCGCGGGCGGCAAGGTGTCGGCTTCGGCCAGCACCTGGAAGGCCTGGGCCTGCAGCGCGTCGCCGACCAGCAGCGCGGTCGCTTCGTCATAGGCCACGTGCACCGTCGGCTTGCCGCGGCGCAGGTCGTCGTCGTCCATGCAGGGCATGTCGTCGTGGACCAGCGAATACACGTGGATCATCTCCACGCTCGATGCCACGCGCGCCAGCGCGCGGCGGTCGGCGCCGAACAGGTCCCCGCTGGCATAGGCCAGCAGCGGACGCACGCGCTTGCCGCCGCCGAGGGCGGTGTAGCGCATCGCCTCGTGCAGCTTGTGCGGGATGGTGGCCGCTTCGGGCAGGAAGGTTTCGAGCGCGCGCTCGACGTCCGCCTGGACGTCCTGGACCCAGGCGCTGAAGGCGAGCTCCGTCATTGCGCGCCCTCGTCGGCGTCGTTCGAGAACGGCTTGAGCATGTCGCCTTCCAGGACCTTGACCTGGGCTTCGACCTTTTCCAGCTGGGCGGCGCAGTATTTCACCAGTTCCGAGCCGCGCGCATAGGCGGCGACCGACGCTTCCAGCGGCAACTGGCCGGATTCCATCTGGGTGACCAGTTGGGCGAGCTCGGCCATGGCTTCCTCGAAGGAGGCGGGCGGCGCGGCGGTAATCGTGTTTGACATAGAATTGTTTCGTGAAGGCGGCATCAGTTGTGCGCCATGGGTCGGTCCAATCGCGTATTTTAGATCAATCCACTCTTCGGGGGGTGCCCGCGTTGCACCATCCACAACTAGTTTGCCAGGCCATATTTTAGCCGAATCCCCTTCTCCCTCATGAAAACGATGCCTTTCAGGCAATTTTTGTGCACCCCTGTGCCACATTCCCGTGCAGGTCCGGGACTGTAGAGCTCGATACACGGTATAATCTCCGGTTCTGTCCGAAATACCGTATTCCTCTTTCCAAAAATACTGGTCTTTGGATTCTTTCTTCTCTTTGGTAGTACTTGATTAAAGGGGGGTTGGGATGTCCGATCTGGCTACCCACGCCAAGCTGGCGCGCTCCTGCGCTCAGCTTCCGGTAAACGTTTACTTTGACGAAGCGCTGCTGCAGCGCGAGATGCAGCAACTGTTTCAGAAGGGCCCGAGGTACGTCGGCCACGAGCTGATGGTCCCGGAAATCGGTGATTTCGCGACACTCGCTTCCGAACACGAAGGCCGCATGCTGGTGCGTAACGCCGGCGGCATCGAAGTCCTGTCCAACGTCTGCCGCCACCGCCAGGCGCTGATGTTCAATGGCCGCGGCAACGCGAACAACATCGTGTGCCCGCTGCACCGCTGGACCTACGACCTGAAGGGCGAACTGATCGGCGCGCCGCATTTCGCGGAAACGCCGTGCCTGAACCTGTCGAAGACGCCGCTCCAGAACTGGAACGGCCTGCTGTTCGAACAGAACGGCTACGACGTGATGGACAAGCTCAAGCACATGGAGGTCACCCGCGACCTCGATTTCACGGGCTATATGTTCGACCACGTCGAGATCCACGAGTGCGACTACAACTGGAAGACCTTCATCGAGGTCTACCTGGAGGATTACCACGTCGAGCCCTTCCACCCGGGCCTGGGCAACTTCGTGTCCTGCGACGACCTGAAGTGGGAATTCGGCCGCGACTACAGCGTGCAGACGGTGGGCGTGAACCGCGCCCTGCAGAAGGCTGGCTCGCCCGCTTATAAAAAGTGGCAGGAACAGGTCCTGAAGTTCAACAACGGCCAGCCGCCGAAGTACGGCGCCATCTGGCTGACCCTGTACCCGAACATCATGGTCGAGTGGTATCCGAACGTGCTGGTGGTATCGACCCTGTGGCCGGTCGGTCCGCAGAAGACGCGCAACGTGGTCGAGTTCTACTACCCCGAGGAGATCGTGCTGTTCGAGCGCGGGTTCGTCGATGCCGAGCGCGCCGCCTATATGGAAACCGCGGTGGAGGACGACGAGATCGCGCTGCGCATGGACGCTGGCCGCAAGATCCTGCTCAACCGCGGCGTCAACGAAGTCGGTCCCTACCAGTCGCCGATGGAAGACGGGATGCAGCATTTCCACGAGTGGTACCGCAGCAAGCTGGAGCTGTAACTAGGAATCTGATGCCTTCTCTCTGGATGTTGTTCGCCAGCTTCGCATTTGCCGCCATGGGCGCGGGTGTGAAGCTGGCTTCCGAGTTCTACTCCACCTCCGAACTCCTGATGTACCGCGGCCTGATCGGCACGCTCATGCTGATGCTGATGGTGCGCCACCAGGGCGGCACCTTCAGGACGCCCTTCCCCAAGGCCCATATCTGGCGCAGCGTGGTCGGCGTCACCTCGCTGTGGCTGTGGTTCTTCGCCATTACCCGCCTGCCGCTGGCCACCGCCGTCACGCTCAACTACATGGCGCCGATCTGGATCGCCGCCTGGATGTTCGCCATGGGCTGGTGGATCGGCACCAAGCATGCCGAATGGCCGCTGGTGCTGGCGATCGGGATGAGCTTCGTGGGCGTGATCCTGGTGCTGCAGCCGGCCGTCGAAAGCCAGCAGTGGCTGGGCGGCATGGCCGGCGTGTGCTCCTCGGTGATCTCGGCCATGGCCTACATGCAGGTGCGCCGGCTCGGCCAGATGGGCGAGCCGGAATACCGCGTGGTGTTCTACTTTTCGCTGACGACGGCCCTGGTCGGCATGGCCGGCACCCTGCTGGGCGACGGGCCGCAGGATGCGGCCTTCCATTCGCACACGCCGTACAGCACCGCGCTGCTGCTGGGGATCGGATTCACCGCCCTGCTGGCGCAGATGGCGATGACGCGCGCCTACCGCGTGGGCAAGGTGCTGGTGGTGGCCAACCTGCAGTACACCGGCATCGTGTTCTCGAGCCTGTGGGGCCTGCTGCTGTGGGGCGACCGTTTCGACTGGCATGTCTGGCTGGGCGTCGGCGTCATCCTCGCGTCCGGCATCGCCGCGACGTTCTACAATACGCAGAAGACGGCCCGCGGGGCCGTGCAGGAAAAGACCGATCCGATCGCCAGCGAAACCTGAGGAGCCCTATGTTCAAGACCCTGATCACCGCCGCCGACCTGGCCGCCCACATCGACGACCCGAACTGGATCGTGGTGGACTGCCGCCACGACCTGATGAACCTGTCGGCCGGCCGCGAAGGCTATGCCATCGGCCACCTGCCGAATGCGATCTTCGGCGACATGGAAACCGAGCTGTCGGGCTCGAAATACGGGACCGACGGCGCCTTCCGCGGCCGCCATCCGCTGCCGGAGAAGGAAGCGCTGGCCGCCCTGCTGCGCGGCTGGGGCGTGAACGACGATTCCCAGGTCGTGGCCTACGACGCCCACGGCGGCATGTACGCGGCGCGCCTGTGGTGGATGCTGCGCTGGCTCGGCCACGAGGCCGTGGCGGTGCTGGACGGCGGCATGGCGGCCTGGCAGTCGCTGGGCAAGCCGCTGACCACGGACATGCCGGCGCGCGCGCCGGGGCGCTTCACGATCAGGGCGCCGTTCGTGCCGACCGTGAGCGTGCTCGAGGTGATGGAGAACCTGGACAAGGGCGAGCGCGTCGTGATCGATGCGCGCGCTCAGGACCGCTTCCGCGGCGAGAACGAGACCATCGATCCGGTGGGCGGGCATATTCCGGGAGCGCGGAACCGCTTCTTCAAGGACAACCTGCAGGCGGACGGGCGCTTCAAGTCGCCTGAAGAGCTGCGCGAGGATTTTTCGAAAGTGATCGACGATCCGGCGAAGGCGGTCATGCAGTGCGGGTCGGGCGTCACCGCTTGCCATAACCTGCTGGCGCTGGAAGTGGCCGGGATGCCGGGTGCGGCGCTGTATCCGGGGTCGTGGAGCGAGTGGGTGGGTGACGCGTCGCGGCCGGTTGCGAAGGGCTCCGACTGATCACGCAAACTTGGCCGGAACAATGCCACTGGCATTGTTCCGGCCAAGTTCACGCAACGCAGCCACGCACCTCACACCAAGCGCTGCAACACCAGCACCACCCCCACCCCCAGCGCCACCAGCGCCACCTGCGGCAGGAACTCGCGCGGCGTCGTCCGCCTCTGCATCTGCGGCATCAAATCCCCCACCGCGATATAGATGAACCCCGACGACGCAAACACCAGCACGTAGGGAATCAGCCCGCTCGCGTTATCGAGCATGAAGTAGCCCAGCAATCCCCCCGCTATCGACATCAGGCTGCACAGCAGGTTGAACACATACGCGCGCAGCCGCGAGAAGCCCGCGTTGAGCAGCACGATGAAGTCGCCGATCTCCTGCGGAATCTCGTGCGCCACGATCGCCAGCGCGGTCACGATCCCCAGCTCCGGATTGGCCAGGAAGGCCGCCGCGATCAGGATGCCGTCCGTGAAGTTGTGCATCGCGTCGCCCAGCAGGATCATCCACCCGGACTTGCCCGCCTCGTGCTTGTCGTGCCCATGGGCGTGGTGATGCCCGTCGCCTTCGTGGTGGTGCGAATGGCGCAGGATCGCCAGCTTTTCCAGCACGAAGAAGGCCAGCAATCCTCCCAGCAGGGTCGCAAACAGGCTGCGCGCATCCGCCCCGGACTCGAAGGCGTCCGGCAGCGCGTGCAGCAGCGAGGTCGCCAGCATGATGCCCACCGACAGGCTGACCATCCGCTCCACCGCCTTCGAGAGCAGCGCGAACGAAAAAATGGCCGCCCCGGTGATGCTGAGGACACCGGCGACCATGGTCGCCAGCAGGATGGAGCCGAGAATGGGATCGATTTGTAAGCCTCTTGTTCTGGTCTTGCGAACAACCGCAAACCGGAGATTGTACCGTCCCCGGCCCGCGGCCGTGCAAGATCAGGCCACGCCGTGGGTCGCGAACCAGTTGAGCGCCTTGCTCCAGCCGTCCTTGGCGTCGGCGGCGTTGAAGCTGGGACGGTAGTCGGCGTGGAAGGCATGCCCCGAATTCGGATACACATGGATCTGCGAACGGCTGTTGCCGGCCGCGAGCGCCTTGCGCATGCGCTCCACCGACTCCAGCGGAATGCCCTGGTCCTTGGCGCCGTACAGGCCGAGCACCGGCACCTTGAGGTTTTGGGCGATGTCGATCGGGTGCTTCGGCTGGTTGGCGCTGGACTCGCCCACCAGGCGGCCGTACCAGGCTACCCCCGCCTTGACATTCGGGTTGTGCGCGGCGTACAGCCAGGTGATGCGGCCGCCCCAGCAGAAACCGGTGATGCCCAGGCGGTCGGTATTGCCGCCGCGCTGCCTGGTCCACTTGACGACCGTATCGAGGTCGGACATGACCTGGGCGTCGGGAGTCTTGGACACGATGTCGCGCATCAGGTCGGCGATGTTCGCGACCTTGGTGGCGTCGCCCTGGCGGACGAACAGATCGGGAGCCACGGCCAGGTAGCCGGCCTTGGCGAAGCGGCGCGTCACATCCTTGATGTGCTCATGCACGCCGAAGATTTCGGAGATGACCAGCACCACGGGAAGATTGGTGCGGCCCTTGGGCTGGGCGCGGTAGACCGGCACGTCCTGGCCGTCGATGACGACGATGTGGTCGCCGGCGTCGAGACCGTCGGTGCCGGTCTGGATCATCGTCTCGGCGGCGACGGGCAGCGCGGCGGCGGCGAAACCGCTGCCGACCGCCGCCTTCAGGAAGTTGCGGCGGTCGACACCATCGCCAAAGGCGCTGGCGCCCACCAGGCTGCTGCCATCGGATACGAGATCTTTCATGCTCACCCCCTCTTCAGTTGGACAGGCTTGCTAGTTTAGCAAAGACCCCGGGGGCGCACGCTAGAGCTCGGATCGCTTAGGGCGTCAGGCTGAAGTTCACGCCGGATTGATTGGCGGTCGTGATGTCCACGCCGTCGACCGCCTTGACCGCATAGCCCGTGGCGGCCGCCTCGACGCGGTATTTACCCGGCGTGGTGGCGGCGCTGGCGCTGAAGGCCAGCGGCAGGGTGGCGCTGTAGGTCGCGTACTGCGGCGCGGCGACCGGCAGGTTGGCCAGGGTGTAGGCGCCGGTGCTCAGGTCCGCGCCCTGGTACTTGATGGTCACGGTGGGGCCGGAGGTGAAGCTCTGCTTGGCCGACACATAGGCAGCTTCGCTGCTCGCCGGGGTCATGGTGACGGTGCCGGCGATCGAACCGGTATTGCCCGGCGCGAGCATGAGCGGCGCGGCGGCGGTGCTCAGGGCCGTGGTGCTGGTAGTGGTGGCGACCGGCACGGCGGCGACCACGCTGGCGGCGCTGTCGGCGGCGGTAATCACGACGTCGTAGTTGCCCGGGGCCAGGCGCGACAGGAAGAACTCGCCGGTGGTGGCGTTCGGCGTGGTGGCGCTGACGATGGCGCCGTTCTGCTGCGCCGAGACCTGCACGCCGCGGCCCAGCAGCGAGGTGCTGACGAAGCCCGAGATGCCGTTGATGGCGGCCGGGACGACCTTGACCACCGGCTTGAGCGCGTAGCTGCCCTGGCCGCGGGTGACCACCGATTTGCAGGCGTCGAAGTCGAGCACCACGTCGCTC
The DNA here is from genome assembly GCA_946886065.1 of uncultured Massilia sp. The sequence goes on from CAMPHU010000049.1 coordinate 16,590, forward strand.
TTCTGGCCGGCGGCCACGTCGAACTGGCCCACCAGCTTGATGCCGCTCTGCAGGCCGCTCGGGGTGACCAGCGGCTGCTCGGCGGTGCTGCCGGTCGGCACGACGGTGTTGGCGTTGGCGGCGCTGTCCAGCACCAGGCGCAGCTGGGTGTAGCGGCCGGCTTCGAGCGAGGTCTGGCCCAGGGCTTCGAGCACGCCGTTGGTCAGGTTCAGCAGATTGACCTTCTTGGCCGGGCTCAGGGTGATGTCGGTCCAGCCGGTATCCCCTTCCGCCGCGGTATCACTGCGGTGCACGCGCACTTTCGAGACGGTCACGTTGACTGCGTCGAAACCGCAGGCCGGGGCGTCGGTCATCGAGACGGCCAGGGTGCCGAGGGTGCTGACCGGGGCAGCCGGCGCCGGGTCGCTGCCTCCGCCGCCGCAGGCGACGAGAACGGCGGCGCCGAGAGCGGTGGTGCCCATCAGGGCGAAACGGAATGGGGTCGTGGACATGTTATGCATACCTTGTGAATCCGCCGGACGTCGACGGTTGTGAGCATCCTAGCATTCTAAAAAGCAACTTTTATGTGAGCTAACGCACATTGAAACACTTGCTTACAGTCTTTACAGAAGCGTGCAGCACGCTGTCTCATTATTTCCACTTGGCAACAATTTTCCCGAATCGCATAATCGTCATCAATCGCTTTTAACGCGATTGATAATCATTCTCGTTTACGTTATCTTGCCGTCCCGTCATGACAAATGTGAAATGTGAGAAGGCAAACCATGAACGCACTCCTGAAACCGATTCCCGTTCCGCTGGCTGACTCCGACGCGGCCCTGGCGCTGGCGCAGGCCAGCCGGCGGGGCCTGCAGCGCATGCTGCAAGCGCTGTTCCGCGAACATCTCCTCCTGCGGGAACATCTGATTGTCGAAGGCACAGTCGCGTGGCTTCCGCTCTGGTCGCAGCAAGCGATGCTGCGCTTCGAAGGCTTGCAGCTGGGCCGCATCAACGATTGCCGGATCGATGGGACTGTCGCCTGGTTCCGCAGCGGGCAAGGGCCGCAAGCCATCACCACCGCCTCCGCCCTCCTCGCCTGCATCGCGCCCTCCCTGCCGGGCCAGGCAGCCGCAGCGGACGTGCAAAGGCTGATCGAGGAGCTCGACAACAGCCTGGACAACGACGTGCTGTGCCTGCGCTACCGGCAGTCCTGGGTGCCGCAGCTGGTCGACGCGTTCGGACCGGAGCACGAGCACTTCATCGCTGCCCTGCGCCAGAGCGGCCATGCCAACCCCGCCCTGCTGCTGGAGCAATGGGGCACCCTGGGCCACCCCTGGCACCCCACCTTCAAGACCAAGCTGGGACTGCCGCCGGAGGAAGTGCAGGCGCTCTCGCCCGAGTTCCAGGCAAGGCTGGAGGTGCCGCTGGCGGCGCTGCGCGCAAGCAGGGCGCACGTCGCCTTCGCCGGCGGCGAAGCGGACTATCGCGCCTGGTTCGCACGGACCTTCCCGCAGGCTTGGGATCGCTGGGAGAGCGCCTTGCGCGCGGCCGGCGAGCAGCCCGGGGCATGGCTGCCCCTGCCCTTGCACCCCTACCAGGCCGCACGCCAGATCCCGCAGCAGTTCGCGTCCGACATCGCGCGGGGAGACCTGTTGCTGCTGCAGGAAGCCGCTATCGCCGCGACGCCCACCATGTCGTTCCGGACCGTCGTTCCCGAAGGCTCGCCGGCGCTGCCGCACATGAAGCTGCCGGTATCGCTGCGCCTGACCAGCGTGCAGCGCACCGTGTCGCCCAAGTCCGCCGTCATGGGTCCGCGCCTGACCCGGCTGCTGCGCACGATGGTCGACCTCGAAGCCGGCTTCGGCGGCGTGCTCGACATCGTGCCCGAGGAGGTCGGGCTGCATTACCTCGACCCGGACGGCGACGACGACCGCGCGCGCCACCTGGCCATCCTGTACCGCGGCAATCCCATGGCCAGGGCGACACCGGCGCTGTTCCCGGTACCGGTCGGCAGCCTGTTCGCCGATTCGCCGTTCAGCGGCCGGCCGCTGGCCACCGAGCTGGTGGCGCTGGCGTACGGCGACAGCGCCGAGGGTGCGGTCGATTTCTTCCGGCGCTATGCCGCGACCGTCCTGGGCGCCACGCTCTCGTCCTATCTGCTGTACGGGATCGCCTTCGAAGCCCACCAGCAGAACAGCTTCATCATGGTGAACGAGCGCTACGAACCCGCACAGCTGCTGGCGCGCGACTTCGGCGACCTGCGCGTGCACGGCCCGACCCTGCGCGCCGCCGGCCTGCCGCTCGACGTCTACCGCCCCGGCCATACCGTGTACGAGGACGAGGAACCGGTGCGCGACAAGCTGCTGCATGCGGTCCTGCTCTGCCATGTCGTTGAACTGGCGCTGCTGCTGTCGCGCACCTACCGGCATCCGCAGGCCCGCTTCTGGGACGTGCTGCGGCAGGAAGTGGAACAGGCCTTCGAGCGCCTGCGCGGGCGCGCCGATCCATCGCGCTGGCTGGCCGAACGCCGCGCGCTTCTCGAAGAAGATTGGCCGGCCAAGTCCTTCCTGCGCATGCGCCTGAGCGATACCTCGGACGATGTCCACGGCGTCATGCCGAATCCGTTCAAGGCGGCGCAATGAGGGCAGCGCTCCGCTGGCTGTTCGCGATCCAGCTGGTCTCGATGGGGGCGATGGAGATGAGCGGGCCGTTCTGGCCGCTGCATTTCCGCTCGCTCGGCACGCTGTCGCCCCAGTCGCTGGCGTGGGCCAGCGGCATCGCCTACGCCGGGCCGATGGTGATGGCGATGTGTTTCACGCCCTGGTGGGGCCGGCTCGGGGACCGCGTCGGACACAAGCCGATGGTCCTGCGCGCCCTGCTCGCGCTGGCGGCGACGCAGTGCTGGATCGCGCTGGCCGACAGCGTGGCGCTCATTTTGTGCATCCGCCTCGTCCAGGGGGCGCTGGCTGGTTTCATCGCGGCGGCCCAGGCGTATGGAAGCACGCTCGTGCCGAACGAGGAGCGCGCCGGCCTGATGACGCGCCTGCAGGTGGCGACGGCGATCGGCTCGGTCGCCGGGCCGGTGATCGGGGGCTGGCTGTTCGATGTGCGGGGCTTCCGCGCCGTGAACCTGGCGGCCGCCCTCGTCTGCCTGGCCTGCGCGGCGGCGGCGGCGTTCGTGCTGCCGGCCGGGTCCCGGCCTCTAGTGAAGCCTGCTGCCGGCAAGGCATCCCGGACCCCGGGCCTGCGCGGCGTGATGGGCGGGCTGTTGTCGGGCATCGTATTGGTGCAGGCCGGGAAGATGATGCCGCAGAGCTTCTTCGGGCTGTATGCGGACGACGTGCTGCATCTGTCCAGGCAGGCGACCGGCTGGTGCTACGGCGCGACGGCGCTGGGGCTGTGCCTTGCCGCGCCGTTCTGGGGGAAGCGCTTCGACAGGCTGGGCCGTGGGCAGGTGCTCAGGCAGGTGGAGTGGATCTGCTGGGCGTGCGTGGGGATCGTGGCGCTGCAGGCGCTGGCGCGCGGCCTCGAGCTGGTGCTGCTGGCGCGCTTGTCGTGGGGGATCTGCCTGGCGGCGCTGCTGCCGGTGTTCTATGGCCTGCTGTCGCGGGAGGCGGCCGGTGGCGAACAGGGGCTGGTGCTGGGGGCGGGGAACAGCGCGGCGAAGGCTGGGGCGCTGGTTGGCGCCGGGCTTGGCGGGATGTTGCTGGCCTGGGTGCCGGTGGAGCACATGTTCTGGCCGGTGGCAGGCGTGTACGGCGTGTCCGCGATCGGCATACGCCTTATCCGCCACCAACCCGTCGTCCCCGCGCAGGCGGGAACGACGGGTTGAGGGAGCGGGCCGGCAGAGGCGCTATCAGTGCGCCTCTTCCCAGTTCTTGCCCACGCCCGTTTCCGCGACCAAGGGCACCTTCAGCTCGGCCACGCCCGCCATCAGCTCCGGCAGCTTGACGCGCACCAGCTCCAGCTCGGCTTCCGGCACTTCGAGCACCAGTTCGTCGTGCACCTGCATGATCATGCGGGTCGCCAGCTTTTCGGTCTCGATCCAGCCCTGCACCGCGATCATGGCCAGCTTGATCAGGTCCGCCGCCGTGCCCTGCATCGGCGCATTGATCGCCGCACGCTCGGCGCCGGCGCGGCGCGGGCCGTTCGGCGAATTGATCTCCGGGAGCCACAGGCGGCGGCCGAACACGGTCTCGACGTAGCCGCGCGCCTTGGCCTGCAGGCGGGTCTCGTCCATGTACTGCTTCACGCCCGAGAAGCGCGCGAAGTAGCGGTCGATGTAGCTGGCCGCCGCGCCGCGCTCGATGCCCAGGTTCTGGGCCAGGCCGAAGGCGCTCATGCCGTAGATCAGGCCGAAGTTGATGACCTTGGCGTAGCGGCGCTGCTCGCTCTGCACTTCCCCGGCCGCCACGCCGAAGATCTCGGCCGCCGTGGCGCGGTGGATGTCCTCGCCCTCCGCGAAGGCTTTCAGCATCGCCGCGTCGCCCGAGATGTGCGCCATGATGCGCAGCTCGATCTGCGAGTAGTCGGCGGACACGATCACGCTGCCCGGCGGCGCCACGAAGGCTTCGCGAATGCGGCGCCCTTCCGCGGTCCTCACCGGGATGTTCTGCAGGTTCGGCTCGTTCGAGGAAAGGCGGCCGGTGATGGCCACCGCCTGCGCGTAGTTGGTGTGCACGCGGCCGGTCTTCTGGTTCACCATCTTCGGCAGCTTGTCGGTATAGGTCGACTTCAGCTTGGACATGCCGCGGTGTTCCAGCAGGATCTTCGGCAGCGGGTAGTCCTCGGCCAGCTTCTGCAGCACTTCCTCGTCGGTCGAAGGCGCGCCGGTGGCGGTCTTCTTGATGACGGGAAGGCCGAGTTTCACGAAGAAGATCTCGCCGATCTGCTTGGGCGAGCCGAGGTTGAACGGGCCGCCGGCCAGCTCGTAGGCCTGCTGCTCCAGCTCCTGCAGGCGCTTGCCCAGTTCGGACGACTGCACCTCGAGCAGTGCGCTGTCGATCAGCACGCCGTTGCGCTCGATCTTCTGCAGCACTTCCATGGTCGGCATCTCGATCTCGCGGTAGATGCGGGCGAGGCCGGCGTCGCTCTCGACATGGGGCAGCATGGTCTGGTGCAGGCGCAGCGTGATGTCCGAGTCCTCGCCCGCGTATTCGGTGGCGCGGCCCAGCTCGACCTGGTCGAAACAGATCATGTTGGCGCCCTTGCCGCACACGTCGACGAAGGGAATCGTGGTGTAGCCCAGGTGGCGCATGGCCATGGTGTCCATGTCGTGCGGCTTGTGCGACTCGAACACGTAGGACTGCAGCAGGGTGTCGTGCACGATCCCCTTCAGCTTGACGCCGTGGTTCTCGAAGATGTGCATGTCGTACTTCAGGTTCTGGCCGAGCTTGGGCTTGGCCGGATTCTCCAGCCAGGGGCGCATGCGCTCCAGCACGTGCTCGCGCGAGAGCTGGTCCGGGGCGCCGGCGTAGCGGTGCGCCACCGGGATGTAGGCGCCCTTGCCCGCCTCCACCGACAGCGAGATGCCGACCATCTCGGCCGTCATCGGGTCGAGCGAGGTGGTCTCGGTGTCGACCGAGGTCAGCTCGGCCGCGTCGATCAGGGCCAGCCACTTGTCCAGCTGTCCGTCGGTGAGCACGGTCTCGTACTCGCCCTTGATGATGGCCATGCCCGGCAGGTGGCCGCTGGCTCCCTCCGGAGAATTGAGTGCTGCGCCGCCGGGGCCGGCGCCGCGGGCCGGGGCGACCGCGCCGTCCGCACGTCCGCCGCCGCCCAGTTCGCGCAGCATGGTCTTGAAGCCGTAGCGCTGGAAGAACTCGCGCAGGGCCTCGGCGTCTTCGGGACGGCCGACCAGGGTTTCCTCGAACGAGACCACGTGCCCGGCCAGGTCGCAGTCGGTCTTCACGGTGATCAGCTCGCGGCCCTTCGGCAGCCATTCGAGGGCCGCGCGCAGGTTCTCGCCGACCGCGCCGGTGATGCTGTGGGCGTTCTCGACCACGCCGTCGAGCGAACCGTGCAGGGTCAGCCACTTGACCGCGGTCTTGGGACCGCACTTGTTCACGCCCGGGACGTTGTCGACGGTGTCGCCGATCAGGGTCAGGTAATCGATGATGCGGTTCGGCGGCACGCCGAACTTGGCGATCACGCCGGCCTCGTCGAGCTTGTCGTTGGTCATGGTGTTGATCAGCATGACCTTGTCGTTGACCAGCTGGGCCAGGTCCTTGTCGCCGGTCGAGATCACGGTGTTCATGCCGCGCGCGTAAGCCTGCACGGCCAGGGTGCCGATCACGTCGTCCGCTTCCACGCCCTCGACCATCAGGATCGGCCAGCCCATGTGGCGCACCACCTCGTGGATCGGCTCGATCTGCTTGCCCAGGTCTTCCGGCATCGAGGCGCGGGTGGCCTTGTATTCCGGGTAGAGGTCGTCGCGGAAGGTCTTGCCCTTGGCGTCGAACACGCAGGCGATGTAGGCCGCCGGGAAGTCGGCGCGCAGGCGGCGCAGCATGTTGACCATGCCGTGCATGGCGCCGGTGGGGAAGCCTTCCGGGCTGCGCAGGTCGGGCAGCGCGTGATAGGCGCGATAGAGATAACTGGAACCGTCAACGAGCAGCAGGGTATTGTCCATAGGGCGAAAATCTGGGTGGGGCGAAAGGCGCTCAACGCGGCGCGCCGGGTGTCCGGCATTATCGCAGAATCGGGTTGGAGGAAGCACAACTTCCCCGTGGGGAACTTTGCTCCTATATAGGGGCTTTCATACAGTTTTCACAGGGAAGCGACGCTGTTTGTTAAAATGGACTAAACGACACAAGGTGACCATCATGCTGCGCACATCTTCCCGCTCCGCCCTCCTGACGCTGTGCCTGCTCGCCTCCGGCTTTGCCGCAGCCCAGCAGCAACCGCAGCCACAGCAGCCGCCGAGCCAGGAACCGCCGAAACTCGACCGCATCGAGCCGGGCAGCGACGTGCCGGCCACCACCATTCCGCCGAAAGAGCGTACCCGCATCACGGAGAAGAAGCAGAATGGCCAGGTCACCGAAGTGGAAGTGCAAAGCGGTCCCAGCCGCTACATCATGAAGCCCAACGTTCCAGCAGGCAACGCCCAACCGGGCGACGCCCAGAGCAGTGCAATCCGTGCCCCACAATGGCAGGTGATGGAGTTCGATTTTGGCAATCCCAAGAAGCAGGGTGCGACCGAGCAGCCGGTAGCCCCGGCCCCGGCCAAGCCCGGCGCGCAGGCCCGCGCGGAAGCGCCGCCGCCGCCCCCGCTCGAACAAGCCGAGAAAAAATAACCCTGTGCGGCCGCACGGCGGCCGCCAGCATCACTCACCTGACTTTTCGCTAGCACATGGCAGTTTTCACCGCGGTCTCGCTGGATGACCTTACCCAGTGGATCAAGCAGTTCCCCCTCGGCCAGGCCCTCCGGCTCGAAGGCATTTCCTCCGGCATCGACAACAGCAACTTTTTCCTGACGACCGAGCGGGGAGAATATGTATTGACGATCTTCGAGAACCTCCGTTTCGAGCAGCTTCCCTTCTACGTGCAGCTGATGCGCCACCTTGCCGAGCGCGGCATTCCGGTGCCGGCGCCCGTCCCCAACCAGGACGGCGAGCTGGTGGTGGCCCTGCACGGCAAGCCGGCCATCATTGTCAGCCGCCTGAGCGGCGCTTCGCAGCTCGATCCGCAGCCGGTGCATTGCGCCGAAGTGGGCCGCATGCTGGCGCGCATGCACCTGGCGGCGCAGGACTTCGCGCTGCAGCAGCCCAACCTGCGCGGCCTGGACTGGGTGAGCGCCACCGCGCCGCAGGTCATGCCTTATTTGAGCGAGCCCGAGGCCACGCTGCTGCGCGACGAAGTCGCCTACCAGGCCGCCTTCGCCGCCGGCGCCACCTATGGCCGCCTGGCGCGCGGCCCGGTGCACGCCGACCTGTTCCGCAACAACGTCATGTTCGAAGGCGAGCGCCTGACCGGCTGCTTCGATTTCTATTTCGCCGGCTGCGACACCTGGCTGTTCGACGTGGCCGTCACCGTCAACGACTGGTGCGTGGACCTGGCCACGGGCGTGCTGGACGCGGCGCGCGTGCGCGCCCTGCAGGATGCCTACCATGCCGTACGGCCCTTCACGCCCGAGGAACAAGCCGCCTGGCAGCCCATGCTGCGATCCGGCGCCTTGCGGTTCTGGCTGTCGCGCCTGTACGATCTGCATATTCCGCGTGCGGCGGAGCTGCTGACGCCGCACGACCCCACCCATTTTGAACGCATCCTGCGCGAGCGCATCGCCTGCCCCGCGCCTGAACTGCCTACATGAACAATCTGCCTGCACTTACCGGCTGGACCTGGCTCAAGCAAGGCGCCGGCCTGTTCCGTCAACAGCCCGCCGCGCTGACCACCCTGCTGTTCGCGAACATCCTGATCAGCATCGGCATCAGCGCCATCCCGATCCTCGGGCCCCTGGTCGTTTCGGTCCTGATTCCGTCGTTCTCGATGGCGTTCATGCAGGCCTGCCTGATGATCGAGAACGGCCAGCGCGTCACGCCCGGCGTGCTGCTGACGGGCTTCCGCAAGCCGGCATTCGCGGCGCTGTGCAAGATCGGCCTGGTCTACCTGGGCATCGGCGTCGTCCAGCTGATCCTGATGTGGCTGACGATCGATCAGGAAACGGTGCAGGAGATGGCGCGCCAGAGCCGCGAGGGCGGCCAGCCGGGGTCCTTGCCGGGTTCCGCGATGCTGGCGCTGTTCGTGATCGTCATGCTCAACCTGGCGGGCATGATGGCGATGTGTTTCGCCGGGCCGCTCACCTACTGGCAGAAGATGCCGCCGGGGAAAGCGGCGTTCTACAGCTTCTTCGCCGTCCTGCGCAGCGCGCGCGTGTTCATCGTGCTGCTGCTCGCGTGGTTCGGGATCTTCCTGGGGATCAGCGTGGTGCTGTCCATCCTGCTGGGTGGGAGCAACATTACGCGCGTGCTGCTGATGTGGCTGATCTTCCTGTTCGTGCTGTTGCTGCAGTGCGCGATGTATGCGGCGTATCGGGAAATTTTCGGGAAGCCGCAGGTGCAGGATGTGGCGGCGAAGGTAGATTTGACGAAATAGACGTCGCATCACCATCCCTTAAATTTCAGCCCCAAGCCTGAAAACCGTCATCCCCGCGAAGGCG
>CAMPHU010000050.1 GCA_946886065.1 uncultured Massilia sp.
GCGCTTCCACCACGGTTGAAAAGCAGCCGGGCGAGAAAGTGGCCTACGAGGACCGCTACGTCCCGACCGGCACCTTGTTCCGGAATCAGGATCCGAAGCGTACCGACAGGACGCGGGTCACCAACGGTTCAGAACTGGAGGAAATGGTTCGCAACGGTGGCGGGGTCACCAACCCGGGCGCCAAGATGTAAGCTGCACAAGCCAGGTTGCGAGGGCCGTGGACGCGCTGCGTTCACGGCCCTTTTTCTTTGGCGCCGTTCCCACGACCCCTTGTACACCCGTCCGGGAAGCGACAATTGGTGACATTGAAGCGGATTTCCCCATATTAGAATGACATGCGTTGTTTGCATCAATTGAACGAAGATGCGCACAACATACATACATTTAAAACGGAGATCGATGACCATGAAGACCACTTTGACGGCCCTCTGCGCGATTGCGCTGCTGACCGGCTGCGCCGCCACGCCCACCGGCTCGGCACCCGGCGACAAGCTCGCCCAGGAGGAACGCTATGTTCCGACCGGGACCCTGTTCTCCAAGAAGGACCCGAAGCGCACCGACCGCACCAAGGTCACCAGCGGCGAGGACCTGGAGAACATGCTGCGCCAGAGCGGCTCGGTGCTGGACCCGAACGCACGCATGTAATCGACAAAGACTGCTTCCAAGGGCCGTGAGCGCGCTGCGTCCACGGCCCTTCTTCTTTTTACTCGACGAACACCGCCGCGGTACGCGCCGGGATCGTGAAGCTGCCGCTGGCCGGATCGAAGGCGGCGCCCTGCACCACCGCGTCAAGCGACTTGCGCTGCTGCTTGTGCAACGACAACCTTGCGCCGCGCAGTTCCGGGAAGCTGACGGTCTTGGGCGCCTTGTCCACGTTGAACAGCACCACCACGCTGCGGTACTGCGCGCCCGGGTAGCGGAACGGGCGCTCGCCATCGATGCGCATCGCCACCAGTCCCGGCACCTGGTCCGGCCCGGTATTGAAGAAGCGCAGGCGCTCGCTGACGTCCTGCGCGCTGCGCAGGCGGAACAGGCTGCTGTCCTTGCGGATCGCCAGGAATTCCTCGAACACCACCTTGGCCGACTGGATCGCGCGGCTGTCCGGGTTGATCAGGGGATTGGCCAGGATGGGCTGCATCACCCACCAGTTGTCGCGGTTCACGCCCGCCATCGGCAAGCCGACGCCGAAGTTGTTCGAGCCATAGCTGTAGTCCAGGCGGTTGAACCAGTCGCCCGCGTTGTAGCTGTCGCGGTCGAGCGACTTGGAGCGCAGGATCTCCTGGCCCGCGTGGATGAAGGGCACGCCCTGCGACAGCAGCACGATGGCCGCGCCCAGGTTCTGCACCCGCACCCGGTCCGCCACGCTGGTGTGCTGCGGCAGGCGGAAGGCGTTGATGTCGAACAGGGTCTGGTTGTCGTGCGCCTCGATGTAGTTGACGGTCTCCGCCGGGTTGGCCGCGAAGCCCGCCTGCTGGCCGAAGTAGTCGATCTGGGCATTGCTGCGCAGCGAACCGAAACGGTCCGTGAAGCGGTAGTCGCGCAGGGTGCCGGACAGGCCCACGCGCACCAGGTCGGCCAGGCGCAGGGCATCGTCCTTCGACTGGTTGGCCCAGGCGTTCGGGTCGAGCCACGCGCCGTTGATGAAGCCCTGCTGGCTCACCAGGTTGCCGCCGCCGTCGCAGCAGCCGCCGCCGCGCACGGCGTCGCGCAGGCGGTCGTTGAAGGAACCGATGCCGCTGCCGAACATATTGGCCTGGCGCGCCTGCACGAAGCGCGCGTCGTTTCCGACCGCGCCGAAGTTCCAGGCTTCGCCGTACAGATAGATCTCGCGGCCGGCGGCGCGGTTGACCTGGGCCTGCAGGCGCTTCATCAGGTCCAGCGGGGCGAAGCCCATGATGTCGAAGCGGAAGCTGTCGACCTGGTAGTGCCTGGCCCACAGCGCCACCGAATCGATCATCAGCTTGCCCATCATTGCATGCTCGGCCGCGGTGTCGGCGCAGCAGCTGTCGTTCAGGATGGACCCGCTGTTGTTCAGGCGGTAGTAGTAGGCGGGGACGATCTTGTCCAGCACCGAGGTCGGGCCCTGCTGCGAACCGCTGGTGTGGTTGAACACCACGTCCATGGTCACGCGCAGGCCGGTCTCGTGCAGCGCCTGCACCATCGAACGGAACTCGCGCACGCGGGTGGCGCCGTCGTCGGCGCTGGTGGCGTAGCTGCCGTCCGGCGCGTTGTAGTGGACCGGGTCGTAGCCCCAGTTGAAGCAGTCGCTGTCGCGCACCGCGTCCACCGCCGCCTGCTGGCTTTCGGCATCCGGCGCCGCGCCGGCGATTGTCGGTGTGGTGCAGCCGGTTTCGTCGACGCTGGCGATGTCGAACACCGGCAGCAGGTGCACATGGCTCAGGCCCGCCTTCTGCAGCGACTTCAGGTGGCGCATGCCGTTCGAGTCGCGGTCGGCGAAGGCCAGGTATTTTCCGCGATGGCTTGCGGGCACGCTGGCGTCGCTCGCGCTGAAGTCGCGCACGTGCAGTTCGTACAGCGAGATGTCGGCCGGGTGCTCGAGCTTCGGGCTGCGCTGGTCGTCCCAGCCGGCCGGCTTGAGCGCGGCGCTGTCCAGGTTGCCCACGAAGCTGCGGCGGCCGTTGGCGTTCAGGCTGACCGAATACGGGTCGGTGACGGTGTTGGTGACCACCGCGTTATTGGCCCAGCGCGACAGCACCTTGACGGTGTAGGTGTAGTAGCTGCGGTTGGTCCAGCCGGCGTTGGGCGCGGTATAGCTCCACAGGCCGCTGGCGGCGTCGCGCCGCATCGCCACCTGGGTGGTGGCGGGCGCGGAGGCGTCCGGATAGATGTCGAGGGCGACCGAGCGTGCGGTCGGGGCCCAGACGCGGAAGGTCGGCACGCCGGCGCGGTCAAAGGAAACGCCCAGCTCGGCGTCCATGGCCCTGGCCGCGAACACCTCGTCGAGCATGCCGGCGTTCTGGAGCGAGGTCACCTGCACCAGGCGGCCGTCGGCGCCGAACTGGGCGATCGCGAACTGGGCGCTGGCCAGGCCCGCGGCCTGGGCCGCATCCGCGTCCGACAGGGCCAGGCCGGTGGCGCCGGCCAGGTGCGGGAATTTCTGGCGCACCGGTTCAGGAAGATTCGCCGGCAGGAGCGCGAAACTGCCGTCGGCGCCGGTGACGCCGTCGACGCCGGAGCCCAGCCCCCCTTCCCGCGCGTAATACAGGCGGTAGCTGCCGCCGGCAGGCACGCCCGGCCAGGCCAGGTGGCGCGCGGACAGCCAGTGGGCGCTGGCGCTGGAGAGGTTGCCGAAGCTGATCGCCGGCGGCGTGACGTAGATAGTGCAATCGCCTTCCAGCAGCCAGATCTCCTGGCCCTTCTCGTGGACGTCGGCGTTCAGGGCCGCGCCCTGGTCGTTGCCGCAGTTCTTGGTGCCGTTGCCGTCCGTGACCAGGAACCAGAGCGCGCTCTTGCCCGCGGCCAGCGGGATGTCGACGTAGCCGCCGAAACCGTCCGTCCTGGCGAACATGAAGCGGGTGCTGATCCAGGCCGTGCTCGGATGTTGCGGGCCGTCCCAGGAATACACGCCCCACTCGGCGGTGTCGTTCTGGACGCGGCGGAAGTGGACGCGGATGCTGCCGGGCGCAACCGCTTCGCTCGCCGCGGCCACGGTCGTGGCGGCGAGGCTGCGGCTGCCCGACATGCCGGACGCCGCGGGATCTTCTGCCCCGCCGCAGGCGGCCAGCAGCCCCCCGGCGGCAAGCGCAGCCGCGAGCACGCGCAGCCGTGAAGTGAAACTACGTGTTTGACGCATTGTGTCTCCTCTATCATTTTGTCTGCGCTGCCTTCGTAGCGAGGCTCCAGTACCGGCGGCAGCGGTGGCCTGCGGTCACTGTGTAATATTACTACTTAAGTTAGCAAAAATGTAAAGAAGTATGCAGCTTGCGGCGGATGCGCGACAGGCGAAAAAAAAGCGGAGCATGCGCTCCGCTTTTTTGCCGGCCAAGCCGGGAATTACATGATGTGGGTGCCGATCCACCAGGCCACCGCCGCCATGAAGGCCGAGGCCGGGATGGTGAAGATCCAGGCCCAGACGATGTTGCCGGCCACGCCCCAGCGCACCGCCGAGGCCTTCTGCGAGGCGCCCACGCCGACGATCGCGCCGGTGATGGTGTGGGTGGTCGAGACCGGGATGCCCCAGAAGCTGGCCATCAGCAGGGTCATGGCGCCGCCGGTCTCCGCGCAGAAGCCGCCGACGGGCTTGAGCTTGGTGATCTTCTGGCCCATGGTCTTGACGATGCGCCAGCCGCCGAACAGGGTGCCGAAGCTGATCGCCGCATAGCAGGAGATGATGACCCAGGTCGGCGGGAGCGCATCCGTCGGGCTGGTGTAGCCCGCCGCGATCAGCAGCATCCAGATGATGCCCATGGTCTTCTGCGCGTCGTTGCCGCCGTGGCCCAGCGAATAGCCGGCGGCCGAGGCAAGCTGCAGGCGGCGGAACCAGACGTCGACCTTGCGCGGGGTGGATTTCACGAAGATCCACGACACCATGAGCATGATGACCGAGCCGAGCACGAAGCCCAGCAGCGGCGCCAGCACGATGAACATCACGGTCTTGATCAGGCCCGCCGAGATCAGCGCGCCGGTCCCGGACTTGGCCACCGCGGCGCCGACCAGGCCGCCGATCAGGGCGTGCGAGGACGAGGACGGGATGCCGTAGTACCAGGTGATGATGTTCCAGACAATGGCCCCGACGAGGGCCCCGAAGATCACGTAGTGGTCGACCACATGCGGATCGATCGTCCCCTTGCCGATGGTCTGCGCGACCTTCATGCTGACCACGAAGATCGCGATGAAGTTGAAGAACGCAGCCATGGCCACCGCGGTTTGCGGCTTCAGGACGCCGGTGGAGACGACGGTCGCGATCGCGTTCGCCGAATCGTGGAAGCCGTTCATGAAGTCGAACACCAGCGCCAGCAGCACCAGCATGCCCAGCACGTAAATGCTGATGTGTAGAGTTTCCATAGTTATTCTTGTTCTGTGGCCGCGTTACGCGTTTTCGACGATGATGCCTTCGATGATGTTGGCGACATCTTCGCAACGGTCGGTGACGGTCTCGAGGATCTCGTAGATGGCTTTCATCTTGATCAGGTTGCGCACGTCCGGTTCATCGCGGAACAGCTTGGACATGGCGGCGCGCATCACGTGGTCGGCGTCCGACTCGAAGCGGTCGATCTCTTCGCAGATGGCGACGATCTTCTGGGCGTTGCCCATGTCGTGCAGCATGGCGACGGCTTCCTGCACCTTCAGGCAGGCCGACAGGCACAGCTCGGCCAGGCGCTTGGCTTCCGGGGTCACCGCATGCAGGTCGTACAGCGAGATGGTCTGGGCCGCGTCTTCCATCATGTCGAGGATGTCGTCCATGCGGGTGATCAGCTTGTGGATGTCGTCGCGGTCGAGCGGGGTGATGAAGGTCTTGTGCAGCAGGTCGACGCAGGCGTAGGTGATCTTGTCAGCCTGTTTTTCGATGCTTTCCACGGCATGGGTACGGTTTTCCAGGTCGTCGAAGTTGGTCATCAGGCCAACCATTTCCTGCGCACCCTTCACGCACAGTGCGGCGTGCTGGTTGAATAAGTCGAAAAACTTGCCCTCCTGGGGCATCAGGCGTCCAAACATATTGTTCTCCGTAGTGAATCTCTTGGGACATCGAAACCGCTGCGCCGATCGGCAGCGGCATTGTTATCGACGGTTTAGTCGCCTTGGTAGATGGCGAGGTTACCGCTGTAATTGCCAAACTTGGTGTACTGGCCGATCCAGGTCAGGCGAATCGCGCCGATCGGACCGTTACGCTGCTTGCCGATGATGATCTCGGCGGTTCCCTTGTCGGGCGAGTCCGGATTGTAGACCTCGTCGCGATACAGGAAGATGATCACGTCCGCATCCTGCTCGATAGCGCCGGATTCGCGCAGGTCGGACATGACGGGCCGTTTGTTGGGACGTTGTTCCAGCGAGCGGTTCAGCTGGGACAGCGCGATGACCGGGCAATGCAATTCCTTGGCCAGGCCCTTGAGCGAACGCGAAATCTCCGAGATCTCGGAGGCGCGGTTGTCGCCCGGCTGGCTGCCCTGCATCAGCTGCAGGTAGTCGACGATGATCAGGCCCAGTTTGCCGCATTGGCGGGCCAGGCGGCGCGCGCGTGCGCGCATCTCGATCGGGTTCAGCGCCGGCGTCTCATCGATATAGAGCTGGGCGTCGTTCATCTTCTGGATGGCGTGCGTCAGGCGCGGCCAGTCCTCGTCGTTCAGGCGGCCGGTACGCAGGCGGTGCTGGTCGAGCTGGCCCACCGAACCCAGCATACGCATGGCCAGCTGGGCGCCGCCCATTTCCATGGAGAACACGGCCACCGGCAGGCCCGCTTCGATGGCGACGTTCTCGCCGATGTTGACCGAGAACGCGGTCTTGCCCATCGACGGACGGCCGGCCACGATGACCAGGTCGCCCGGCTGCAGGCCGGAGGTCATGCGGTCGAGGTCGATGAAGCCGGTCGGGACGCCGGTGATCTCGCCCTGGTTCTCGCGCGAATACAGTTCGTCGATGCGCTCGACCACCTGGGTCAGCAGCGGCTGCACCGCGGTCCAGCCCTGGGCGCCGCGCGCGCCCTGCTCGGCGATGGCGAAGATCTTGGACTCGGCCTCGTCCAGCATCTGCTTGACTTCCTTGCCCTGCGGATTGAAGGCATTGCCGGAAATCTCGTCGGCGACGGTGATGAGCTTGCGCAGGATGCCGCGGTCGCGCACGATCTCGGCGTAGCGGCGGATGTTGGCCGCCGACGGCGTGTTCTGCGCCATCGCGTTCAGGTATTGCAGTCCGCCCACATCCTCGGCCTTGCCGAGCTGGTTGCAGGCTTCATAGACCGTGATCACGTCCGCCGGCTTGCCCGAGTTGATCAGGCGGATCATCTGTTCGAAGATGATGCGGTGGTCGTAGCGGTAGAAGTCGTCCGCGTGCATGAAATCGGCAATGCGGTCCCAGGCCGCGTTATCGCGCAGCAAGCCGCCGATGACGGACTGTTCTGCTTCGATGGAGTGCGGCGGGATGCGCAGGGATTCGATTTGCGGATCGGCGGGAGCGGAATTCATGGGCGGCATTATACCTGCTCCGGTCACGCGGCTGAAATAATTGGAGAATTTTGCCAATAAAAAAAGCCGGGCGAACCCGGCTTTTTTCTTTTATACAACAACAGCTTAGCTGTGCTGAATCAGGCTGCTTCGCCCACGACGGCGATGGTGATCTCCGAGACCACATCGGTGTGCAGGGCGACGGCCACCGGGAATTCGCCGGTGGTCTTCAGCGGGCCGGTCGGCAGGCGAACCTGCGACTTCTCGACCGGGAAGCCTTGCTTGCTCAGGGCTTCGGCGATGTCGAAGTTGGTGACCGAACCGAACAGACGGCCGTCCACGCCGGCTTTCTGGGCGATGGTGACGGTCATGCCGCTCAGCTTGTCGCCTTGCGCCTGGGCAGCAGCCAGCTTTTCAGCAGCAGCTTTTTCCAGTTCGGCGCGCTTGGCTTCGAACTCGGCCACGGCCGACTGGGTCGCGCGGCGTGCCATCTTTTGCGGGATCAGGAAGTTACGTGCGTAACCGTCCTTGACTTTGACGACGTCGCCCAGGTTGCCGACGTTGACTACTTTTTCCAACAGAATAACTTGCATGTTTTATCTCCAGGATATCTGACTGTCGTGGCCGACGATTAAGCGTTGTGCAGGTCGGTGTACGGCAGCAGCGCGAGGTAGCGGGCGCGCTTGATGGCGGTGTCGACCTGGCGCTGGTAGTGCGCCTTGGTGCCGGTCAGGCGTGCCGGCATGATCTTGCCGTTTTCCTGGACGAAGTCCTTCAGGGTGTCGACGTCCTTGTAGTCCACCTGTTCCACGCCGGCGGCGGTGAAGCGGCAGAACTTCTTGCGCTTGAACAGCGGGTTCTGCTGTTTGCGCTTGAGTTTTTCTTTAGCTTTGTTTTTGTCGAACTTTTTACCGAATGCCATTTTGAGGCTCCTGTATCTATCTAGTGCCGCTTAGGCGGCTTGAAAATCAATGATGTGAAACACCAGGGCTTTGCTGTTGCGGTTTTTCTTTGCGAGGAATCCGCTGAAACGGTAGCTGGCGCCGAGTTCCGCGCTGCCGAACCTGCCTGAAATCTCACCCGCGGCGAAGGCGGGGATTTCGAACTCGACCTGCCTTGCGACACCGGCTTCTTCCTGTTGCCCACTGTGCATCAGGATGGCGGACACGATGGGCACGCCGGCCGGGGTGTAGCGCAGGACATCACGCTCGGCGATGGTCGCTACGAGCTCGAGCTGGTTCACTACTACCGTTATTACTGATTCCTGGAGAAAAACTTAGGCAGCTGCGGCCGGGGCAGCGGCTGCTGCTTCTGCGCGGTGGCTCTTGGCTGCGTCTTCGCGCTGGACCGACTTCATCATCGGCGACGGTGCGGTTTCAGCTTTCTTCATCTTAACGGTCAGATGACGCAGGACAGCATCATTGAATTTGAATGCGGTTTCCAGCTCGACCAGGGTCTCGTTGTCGCACTCGATGTTCATGCAGATGTAGTGAGCCTTCGGCAGCTTCTGGATCTGGTAAGCCATCTGGCGACGGCCCCAGTCTTCCACGCGATGGATGTTACCGCCGCGGCTGGTCACCGTGGTCTTGTAACGCTCGATCATCGCCGGAACTTGCTCGCTCTGGTCCGGGTGGACGATAAAAACGATTTCATAATGACGCATGCAACACTCCTTGAGGACGTTTAAACAAATGCCCACCTCGGCGTCAAGACGAGTGTGGGAAGGGAAAGCCTTCGATTATAGCCTGAAAAGTGGGTGGAAGGGAAATGGAATCTTGGGCGGCGGCGGCTCGCTGCGCGCTGGCGATGTTGGCGGTTTGCTACGGACCTGGGTTCCGGCCGAGGGCGACGCCGAGTCCCGGAAAGACGTGCCAACAGGCGCGGTCGACGCCGATAGCGCGATGTTTCCGCACCGTAAAAAACGTCACCCGGCGAAGGCCGGGATCCAAGTTTGCGTGCAAACCACCACATTCCCCCCTCCTCACCCCGCGCTGCACAAATTTTTTACACTTTTCGCGCGTTCCCCCTTGCGCATACCAGAATACTGTACAAAAATACAGTCTGCTCCTACAACCATAGCTGTAACACACCCATGCTCAAGCTCACTGCAAGGCAAGAACAGATCCTCAACCTGATCAAGGAAGCGATCGAGAACACCGGCTTCCCGCCGACACGCGCCGAGATTGCGGCCGAACTGGGCTTCAAGTCGGCCAATGCGGCCGAGGAGCACCTGCAGGCCCTGGCGCGCAAGGGCGCGATCGAGATTTCGCCGGGCACCTCGCGCGGCATCCGCCTGGTCGGCGCCAGCGTCGAGCAGATCCCGATGCCGCCGCCGGCCCTGATGATGTCCCTGCCCCTGGTCGGCCGCGTCGCCGCGGGCTCGCCCATCCTGGCCCAGGAACACGTGGAAGCCACCTACAGCGTCGACGCCGCCATGTTCTCGGCGCGGCCGGACTTCCTGCTGAAGGTCAAGGGCTGGTCGATGCGCGATGCCGGCATCTGCGACGGCGACTTTTTGGCGGTCAAGAAGATCGACAGCGCCAAGAACGGCCAGATCGTCGTCGCCCGCCTGGGTGAGGAAGTGACGGTCAAGCGCTACCGCAAGACGGGCAATACCGTCGAGCTGCTGCCGGAGAATCCGGACTTCAAGGTGATCCGGGTGGAACCGGGGGACGAGTTTGCGCTCGAAGGACTGGCTGTTGGGTTGATGCGTAGCTGGCACTGAGTGCCATGTTGCGGTAACTCTGCGCTGCGAAACCTGGGTCCCTGCCTACGCGGGGATGACCTTGATTCAGTGTGCCGATGGTTTCTGCACTACAACTTCGACTATGTTCGTCAGCACGTCATTCCCGCCACTGGCGGCAACGACTCCCCGCGTAGGCGGGGATCCAAGTTTGCGTGATCAGCTACCACCGCTCACTGCAGCTTCGACTTGAGCGACCCATCCGCATTATTCTTGATCATCGCGTTGTGCTCCGACACATACGCCTCGGTCGCCGCGCGCCAGGCCGCGAAGTCCGCCAGGATCAGCTTGGAACTCACCTTCGCCTCTTCCGCCAGGTTCTCGCGCACCCGCTCCAGGTGAGCGTGCGCCGCCTCGGTTTCCTGCTTGCTCATCAGCTTGGCGATATCCGCCGGGATCTTCTTCGATAGCGGCGAGGACTCGTTCAGGTTCGTCACGAACTTGTTGTAGCAGTTCTGCCAGTTGGTCACCGCTCCGCTGACGCGGTCGATCTCTTCATTGATCTTCGACATCGCCGGAATGCGCGGCACCCGGCAGGCATATTCGCCGGACTTCAGCTCCGAGCCGTCGTAGCCCTTGACCCAGTAATCGATATCCTTGCGGCGCTCCACGCGCTGCTTCATGACCTCGAGCGAAGCAGCCGCCACCTTGTTGCCCTTGGCGGCCGACTTGCGGAACAGCGCCTCGGCCTTGGCCTCGTCCACCTGCCCGGCTTCGCCATACCAGTACATCTGCGCCAGGTGCTGCTGGGCCTCCGGATTGCCGGCGTCGGCCAGCTTGGTGTACAGCTTCACCGCCGTCGGAAAGTCCTTCTTGGCAAAGGCCGCGTGCGCGTCTTCAAGGGGACCCGCGAACGCGGTGGCGGACAGCAGGAGGGAAAGGGCGAGAGCGGACAAGGAACGTTTCATGGGCGTCGAAGGAATGGCAAGTCGAATCTCCATGATAGCGGCATTCGCATGCCCTGCTCAACCGCTGAAACAAAAAGGGCGGCATCGCGCCGCCCCTATATTTACGCGTCGAGCGCCTGGCGGAAGTCCGCCAGCAGGTCGTCGGTGTCTTCGATGCCCACCGACACCCGGATCAGCGATTCCGCGATCCCCATGCTGGCGCGGCGCTCCGCTCCCATCTCGAAGAAGATGGTATGCGCCACCGGGATCACCAGGGTGCGGGTGTCGCCCAGGTTGCTGGCGGGGATGCCCAGCTTGAGGCGGTTCAGGTAGTCGAAGCAGTCGATGCCTTCCTTCAGCTCGAAGGACAGCAACGAACCGCCGGAACGGAACAGCTCCTTGACGATGCCGTTCTGCGGGTGCGAAGCCAGCCCCGGGTAATGGACTGCCGACACGCGCTCATCGGCTTCCAGCATCGCGGCCAGCGCCAGCGCGTTGGCGCTGGCGCGCTCCATGCGCAGGGCCAGGGTCTCGGCGCCCACGGCGATGTGGTGCGCCGCTTCCGGGCCGAGGGCCGCGCCGAAGTCGCGCAGCGCCTTGGCGCGCAGCTGGGCCATGCCCTGGGCCTGGCTTGGCTGCTTGCGGAAGTTCTGGGCGATGTTCGGATAGGCGCTCCAGTCGAACAGGCCGGTGTCGGTCAGCGCGCCGCCGAGCGCGATGCCGTGGCCGCCGATCGACTTGGTCAGCGAATTGACCACCAGGCCCGCGCCGACCGCCTTCGGGCGGAACAGGTAAGGCGTGGTCATGGTGTTGTCGACCACGTAGAGGATGCCGCGCTCGCGGCACAGCTGGCCGATGCGCGCCAGGTCCGCCACTTGCGTGCGCGGGTTGGCGATGGTCTCGACGAACACCAGGCGGGTGTTCGGCTTGAGCGCCGCTTCCACCTTGGCGGCGTCGGTCGCGTCGACGAAGGCAACGTCGACGCCCTGCCCCGCCACGGTCTGCCACAGGCTGTTGGTATTCCCGAACAGGAAGGACGAGGAGACGATGTGGTCGCCCGCCTTCAGCAGCGCCTGGAACAGCGCGCCGATGGCGCCCATGCCGGTGGCGAAGCACAGCGAGGCGAAGCCGTCTTCCATCCTGGTGATCTTGTCCTCGAGAGCGCCCACGGTCGGGTTGCCCTGGCGGCCGTAGCGGAAGCCCGGCTCCTTGCCCTGGAAGACACTGGCCAGCTGGCGCGCGTCGCCGTAGCCGAAGGCCACCGAGGTGTGCACCGGCTTGTGCAGCGAGCCCTGCTCGATCGCCTTGCGGCGATCGTTGTGCAGGATCGTGGTGGTGAAGCCGTACTGGTTGGTGTCGCTCATCGGGATTACTCGGCGGCGACGGGCGGGTTCAGGTTGAGCTGGGTGCGCACCGGATCCTCGATGGTGTTCTTGCTCGGCTTGTGGCGCGCCGATTCCAGGTTGTCGAGGTATTCCGGGGTCACGTCGCCGGTCACGTAGACGCCGTCGAAGCACGAGGCTTCGAAGTTCTTCAGCGCCGGATTCACGCTTGATATCGCCCGCTTGAGCGCATCCACGTCCTGGTAGACCACGCGGTCGGCGGTGATCTCCTTGCAGACTTCCTCGACGGTGCGGCCGTGGGCGATCAGCTCGTCGCGGGTCGGCATGTCGATGCCGTACACGTTCGGGTACAGCACCGGCGGCGCGGCCGAGGCGAAGAAGACCTTGCGGGCGCCCGCTTCACGCGCCATCTGCACGATCTCGCGGCTGGTGGTGCCGCGCACGATCGAGTCGTCGACCAGCAGCACGTTCTTGTCCTTGAACTCGGCGCTGATCGCGTTGAGCTTCTGGCGCACCGATTTCTTGCGCATGCCCTGGCCCGGCATGATGAAGGTGCGGCCGATGTAGCGGTTCTTGATGAAGCCTTCGCGGTATTCGACGCCGAGCTTGAGCGCCAGCTGGATCGCGGCCGGACGCGAGGAATCGGGGATCGGCATGACCACGTCGATCTCGTCGACCGGGATCTCCTGGCGGATCTTGTCGGCCAGGTATTCGCCCATGCGCAGGCGGGTGGCGTAGACCGAGGCACCGTCGATCACCGAGTCCGGACGGGCCAGGTAGACGAATTCGAAGGCGCAAGGGTTGAGCGAGGTGTTCTCGGCGCACTGGCGCTCGTGCAGGTTGCCGTCGTTGTCGATGAAGACCGCCTCGCCCGGCGCGATGTCGCGCACGAAGCGGAAGCCCAGTCCTTCGAGGGCCACGGACTCGCTGGCCACCAGGTATTCATTGCCCTGCTCGGTCTCGTTCACGCCCAGGCACAGCGGACGGATGCCGAAGGGGTCGCGGAAGGCCAGCATGCCGTGGCCGGCGATCTGCGCCACCACGGCGTAGGCGCCCTTCACGCGGCGGTGCACGGCGGCAACGGCCTTGAACACGGCGTCCGGGTTCAGGGTGTAGCCGTCGGCCGCTTCCTGCACTTCGTGGGCCAGCACGTTGAGCAGGACTTCCGAATCGGAATCGGTATTGATGTGGCGGCGGTCGTTGCGGAACAGCTCGTCCTTGAGCTGGGCCTGGTTGGTCAGGTTGCCGTTGTGCGCGAGGGTGATGCCGAAGGGCGCGTTCACGTAGAACGGCTGCGCTTCTTCCTCGCTCGACGAGCCCGCGGTCGGATAACGGCAGTGGCCGATACCGGTGTTGCCTTGCAGCGAACGCATGTTCCGGGTACGGAACACGTCGCGTACCAGGCCGTTGGCCTTGAACATCGAGAACATGCTGCTGTGATTGGTCGCGATCCCCGCCGCATCCTGGCCGCGGTGCTGCAGCAGCAGCAATGCGTCATACAGAAGCTGGTTGACGGGAGAATGCGAGACGACGCCGACGATGCCACACATGGTGCGCTCCTAAAAACTGGACTGCTTGATTGCTAAAAGGTTCAAAACTTGGTTCAGTATCCGACGTGCCGCGCCAGCGCAGCGGGCAGGAAAGGCTTGACGGTGCGCACGCCGGTTTCCGCCATGGGCGACAGCAGCGCGTCTTTCCAGAAAGCCTGTTGTGGAATGGCTGTCATCCCACACAATATGACGGCGGCAAGCACGATTACAATGCCGCGCGCCAGACCGAACAATCCTCCGAGGCCGCGGTCGGCAAGGCTCAGGCCGCTGGCTTCCACCAGGGCGCCGATCGCCAGGGACAGCAGGCCCATCAAAATTCTTACGCCCAGGAACAGCACGATGAAGGCCAGGATCAGGCGCGCCGTGTCGCCCGGCAGCAGGTCCGGAAGCATCGGCGCCAGCCTGGCGCCGTAGGCGTTGGCCACCACGAAGGCGACGATCCAGCCCAGCAGCGACAGGATTTCCTTCACCAGGCCGCGCAGGGTGCTGATGACGACAGACGAGACCAGCACGAACAGGACAAGATAATCGAAAATCGTCACGCCTGCTCAACCCGTCTTACAAAGGCAGCATGGTGGGGGACAAGCCCATGCCGCTCAGCTTGGCGCGTACTTTTTCCGCCTCTTCCTTGCTGAACGGACCTACGCGCACACGGACCAGCTCGCCGGACTTCTGGGTAAAGGACGAGATCCCGGCGGCGCGCAGGCGGCTCTGCAGTTCGGCGGCTTTTTCCTGGCTTCCCAGCGCGGCGGCCTGGACCACGTAGCGCGGGGCCGGGCCTTCGGCCTTCTCGGGCGGCTTGCCTTCCAGGATGGCCATGGCGCGGGCGCTGTCGTCGGCGCGCGGATGCTTCTCGGCTTTCTCCGCGAGCTTGGGTTCGGCGGGCCTGGCGGGCTTCTTTTCGGGTTCGTGCCTGTCAGGCTCGGGCTTGCGGGCGGGCTCGGGCTTGACGGCTTCCGGTTTCGCCGCTTCCGGCCTGGAGGTGTCGACGGTGCGGACCGGCGGCGGTTCGGCAGCGGGCGGCGCGGCCCTGGCGGCCGCGGGCGGGGCGTCGATGATTTCTTCGCCGCTGTCGACGCTCTCGGCCGCCGGGACGGGCTCATCGGAGGACTCCGCGGCAGGCTCGGCCGGCACGGGCAGCGGCGCCGCCTTTTCCTTGGACGGGATGTGGATGGCGATGTCGTCGGCCAGCGGCTTGGGCTCCGAGTCGAGCAGCATCGGCAGGCCGACGGCGGCCGCCAGGGCCAGGGCGATGGCGCCGACCAGGCGGCGGCGCGCGCGTTTCTTTTCGGGAAGCACCGGATCGGCGCCACGGCCGCGCCGGGCGCCCTCTCCTGCGTGCGAGGCGCGCTTGGAGCGGGCGCGCTCGCCGAATGCGGCATCGTCATCCTTGACGAAATGCCCGCTGTCCCGGACAGTTTCTTGCTTGTTTTTATTGCCGAACGAGAACAAGCCCATGCGTTTTCAGTCGATCAGTGTAGAGAGTTTTTGCGGGCCGCCATCACGCCTGCAACGGTGTAGAACGAGCCAAAGACCACAATTCTATCATTCTCCTCTGCGCGGCTGAGGGCATTCGCATAGGCATCGCCCGGATTGGCGAACGCCGTCACCGAAAAATCCCCTTCTTTCGCGCCTGCGGGCTTCAGGGCGGCCAGCTTGCCGGCCAGCGCGCCGGCCTTGGCCGAGCGCGGCGAATCGAGCTCGGCCACGCACCAGTGATCGATGATCCCGGCCATCGGCGCGATCACGGCGTCGATGTCCTTGTCTTCCATGATGCCGAACACGGCATAGGTGTAGCGGTGGAAGCCCATGTTGCCGAGGTTCTGGGCCAGGGTCGCGGCGGCATGCGGATTGTGGGCCACGTCCAGCACCTGGGTCGGGCGGCCCGGCAGCACCTGGAAGCGGCCCGGCAGCTCGACCATCGCCAGGCCGGCGCGCACTTCCTGGGCGCCGCAAGGCAGCTGCATGCGCAGGGCTTCGAGCGCGGCCAGCGCGGCCGAGGCGTTGAGCAGCTGGTTGGCGCCGCGCAGGGCCGGATAGGCCAGCGAATTGCGGCGCTGGCTGCGCCCGCCGTAGCTCCACTGCTGCTGGTCGCCCTGGTAGTTGAAGTCGCGGCCCAGCAGCCACAGGTCGGCGCCGATGTCTTGCGCATGCTGGATCAGGGTGCTCGGCGGGACCGGGTCGCTGCAGATCGCCACTTTACCCGGGCGGAAGATGCCGGCTTTTTCGAAGCCGATCTCCTCGCGGGTATCGCCCAGGTAGGCGGTGTGGTCGATGTCGATGCTGGTCACGATGGACACGTCGGCGTCGACCACGTTGACGGCGTCCAGGCGGCCGCCCAGGCCGACTTCGAGGATGGCCACGTCCACGCCTGCCTTGGACAGCAGGTGCATGATGGCCAGGGTCGTGAATTCGAAATAGGTCAGCGGGACCTCGCCGCGCACGGCTTCGACCGCATTGAAGGCCTCGACCAGGGCTTCGTTCGAGGCCATTTCGCCGTTGATGCGGGCGCGCTCGTTAAAGTCGAGGAAGTGCGGCTTGATGTACAGGCCGACGCGGTAGCCCGACTGCAGCAGCATGGCTTCCAGCATCGCGCAGGTCGAGCCCTTGCCGTTGGTGCCGGCCACCATGATCACGGGGCAGGAGAAGGCCAGCTGCATGCGCTCCTTGACGGCGCGGACACGGTCGAGGCCCATGTCGATATGGGTTTCGGCATGGCGCGACTCGAGCAGCGCCAGCCAGTCGGGCAAGGTGGTCGGGAGAGTGGACATGTGTACGTCTGGGAAGGTGTGCAAGGCGCACCGGGAAGCGGCGCACGGTGCGGCAGCGCGTGGGCGCGCCGCACCGGGAGTGGATCAGGCCAGTACCGGCTTAGGCCAGGACCTCGGCAGCCTGGTTCTGCAGCAGTGCCAGCAGGCGCGCGATTTCTTCGCGCATCTTGCGGCGGTCGACGATCATGTCGACGGCGCCCTTCTGGACCAGGAACTCGGCGCGCTGGAAGCCTTCCGGCAGTTTCTCGCGCACGGTGTTCTCGATCACGCGCGGGCCGGCGAAGCCGATCAGGGCTTTCGGCTCGGCGATCACGACGTCGCCCATGAAGGCGAAGGAAGCCGAGACGCCGCCCATGGTCGGGTCGGTGAGGACGCTAATGAAGGGCAGTTTCTTTTCCGACAGCTTGGTGAGCATGGCGGTGGTCTTGGCCATCTGCATCAGCGACAGCAGGCCTTCCTGCATGCGGGCGCCGCCGGTGGCGGTGATGCAGATGAAGGGGACCTTCTGCTCCAGGGCCACCTGGGCGCCGCGGGCGAAGCGTTCGCCGACGACGGAGCCCATGGAGCCGCCCATGAATTCGAATTCGAAGCAGGCCACGACGACCGGCAGGCTCATGATCGAGCCGCCCTGGACGATCAGCGCATCGGTCTCGCCGGTGGCGTCCATGGCTTGCTTGAGGCGGTCCGGGTACTTCTTGGAATCCTTGAACTTCAGGGTATCGACCGGCAGGGCTTCCTGGCCGATGTCATAGCGGCCGCCTTCATCGAGCAGTGCATCGAGGCGCTCGCGGGCGCGGATGCGCATGTGGTGGTCGCACTTCGGGCAGACGTGCAGGTTGGACTCGAGGTCCGCGCGGTAGAGGACCGACTCGCACGATGGGCACTTGACCCACAGCCCTTCGGGCATGGTCTTGCTCTTGGCGGCATCGGAGCGCTGGATCCGAGGGGGCAGCAGTTTTTCCAACCAACTCATCTTATCTCCTTTGCGGCAAATCTTTCAGGTGGCGGTAGTGTAGCCGCTCAGGCCCCGCTTGTCGAATCGTAGCAAGCCGACAATTATCATTTAAACAATCCACCACCTCCTCCCTCCCACCAATGGGGGTCAGAGTCGAATTGTTTGACAACTTTGAAGAATTTCCCAGCAATTCAACTCTGACCCTAATTGCCCATGAGTTGTTTCTTCTTTAATAAATGAGGGTCGGAGTCGAATTGTTTGACAACTTTGAGGAATTGCCCAGCAATTCGACTCTGACCCTCATTTGGGCGGCGTGCGTGTTGCCGCGCCCACCGGGATCAGGAACGCTCTTCGATCTCGGCAGTCGTGAATTCGAATCCGCCGATGCGCGCAGCGATCAGGTTATAGAGCCACGCACCGATGACGGTGAAGATAAAACCGAAGATGGTGTAGCCGATCGGCATGACGACAAGCATCATCAAGGGAAAGGACTCATTGCTCATCATGGCCGGAATGGCCATCAACAGCACCAGAGGCAAGGAGAGCGCGAGATAGAGGGCGGCCATCACCTTGGCCGATTGCATGATAGAGACGTTGACGATTTGTTTCTTCATCTTATAGTCCAGTAGTTTGCCACGTGGCAAGTCTACTTTACCCTATGACTCTTAGAAAGAAAACATCTCGTGCTATCGCCGACTGGCGAGTAATCGCAATGCCAGCGCAGGGTCAGAGTCGAATTGTTTAGCAACTTCTGACAATTTCCCAATAATTCGACTCTGACCCTAATTGCTGAGAAGTTATTTTCTCAACAATAAATTAGGGTCGGAGTCGAGTTAAATGACAACTTTGGGGAATTTCCCAATAATTCGACTCTGACCCTAATTACTGCCCCTAATTACGAGGGCTGCGCGGGGCCTTATTTGCTGTCGAGGGCGGTGCGGATGCCGGAGGTGAAGCTGCGGACGGCTTCGACGGCGCTTTCCTTTGGCGTGTTTTCCAGTTCCTGGATGATGCGGCTGCCGATCACGACCGCATCGGCCACTTCCGCCACCGCCTTTGCCGTGGCGGCGTCGCGGATGCCGAAGCCGACGCCGATCGGGAGCTTGACGTGCTCGCGGATGGCGCTCACGCGGCGCGCCACGTCGGCCGTGTCGATGCTGCCGGCGCCCGTCACGCCCTTCAGCGAGACGTAATAGCTGAAACCGCTGCCGTAGCGGGCTACCTGCTTCACGCGCTCGACCGTCGAGGTCGGGGCCAGCAGGAAGATCAGGTCCAGGCCGTTTGCGCGCATGGCGTCGGCGAACTCCGCGCACTCCTCCGGCGGGTAGTCCACCACGATGGCGCCGTCGGCGCCGGCTTCGCGGGCAGAGCGGATGAAGTTCTCGGGGCCGATGCGCTCGATCGGGTTGGCATAGCCCATCAGGACCACCGGCGTGGTCTGGTCGTTCTTGCGGAACTCGCGCACGAAGCCGAAGACATCCTTCAGGCCGATGTTGAACTTGAGCGCGCGCTCGCAGGCGCGCTGGATCACCGGGCCCTCGGCCATCGGGTCGGAAAACGGAACGCCCAGCTCCAGGACGTTGGCGCCGCCCTCCACCAGGGCGTGCATCAGCGGGACGGTCAGCTCGGGGCCAGGGTCGCCCGCGGTGATGAAGGTGACGAGGCCGGTCTTGTTCTGCGCCTTGAGCGCGTTGAAGGTCTGTTCGATACGGGACATGCTGTGCTTTCTATGGTCGATAAGGTGAGCGGGAATGGCAGAACAATCAGCCGCCTAGCTGAAGTCGAGCCCCATTCGCGCCGCCACCGTGTGCATGTCCTTGTCGCCGCGGCCCGACAGGTTGACCAGGATGATCTTGTCCTTCGGCAGGGTCGCCGCCAGCTTGACCCCGTAGGCGATCGCGTGCGACGACTCCAGCGCCGGAATGATGCCTTCGATGCGGCAGCAGTCGTGGAAGGCGGCCAGCGCCTCGTCGTCCGTGATCGACACGTACTGTGCGCGCGCCGAATCCTTCAGCCACGCATGCTCCGGACCCACGCCCGGATAATCCAGGCCCGCCGACACCGAATGCGTCTCGATGATCTGGCCGTTCTCGTCCTGCAGCAGATAGGTGCGGTTGCCATGCAGGACGCCCGGCAGGCCAGCCGTCAGCGAAGCCGCATGCTTGCCCGAATCCAGGCCCTCCCCCGCCGCCTCGACGCCGACCAGCTGCACGCCCGGCTCGCCGATGTAGGGATAGAAGATGCCCATCGCGTTCGAACCGCCGCCGATGCAGGCGACCACGTAGTCCGGCTGGCGCCCCGCCAGTTCCGGCATCTGCACGCGGCACTCCTCGCCGATCACCGACTGGAAGTCGCGCACCATCATCGGATACGGATGCGGACCGGCCACGGTGCCGATGATGTAGAAGGTGTTTTCGATGTTGGTGACCCAGTCGCGCATCGCTTCGTTGAGCGCGTCCTTCAGTGTCCTGGAGCCCGATTCCACCGGCACCACGGTCGCGCCCAGGAGCTTCATGCGGTAGACGTTCTGCGCCTGGCGCTTGACGTCCTCGGCGCCCATGTAGACCACGCACTCCAGGCCGAAACGCGCGCAGATGGTGGCGGTGGCGACGCCGTGCTGGCCGGCGCCGGTTTCGGCGATGATGCGCTGCTTGCCCATGCGGCGCGCCAGCAGGGCCTGGCCGATCACGTTGTTGATCTTGTGGGCGCCGGTATGGTTCAGGTCCTCGCGCTTGAAATAGACTTGCGCGCCGCCAGCGAGCTCCGACCAGCGGCGGGCGTGGTACACCGGCGACGGACGGCCGACGAAGTGGGCCAGCTCGTAGCGGAACTCTTCGAGGAATTCGGGATCGGCCGAGTAACGGGCATAGGCCTCGTTCAGCTCGGCCAGCGCGTGCGACAGGGTCTCGGCGACGAAGCTGCCGCCGTAGGGACCGAAGTGGCCGGAGGCGTCCGGCAAGGCGTAATCGGGGGTCTTGAACAATGCGGCTGCGCCGCTGCTAGGAACTGCTTTCATGGTCGGACTCACTTGAAGGGGTGGCATCGGCAGCCCGCACCGCGGCAATGAAGCCGGCGATCTTGCGGGCGTCCTTGATTCCCTTGCCTTCTTCCACGCCACTGCTGACGTCGACGGCGAAGGGACGAACGCGTACCACCGCGTCAGTCGCGTTGTGTACGCTCAAGCCACCACTCAAAACGACCCGAGGCGCGAGCTCTTTTGGAATAAGAGACCAATCGAAGACCTTTCCTGCGCCGCCGTAGGCATCCACGTAAGTGTCGAGCAGGACGCCCGAGAACCAGGGGCTGGCAGCGCGGTTTGCAGCTTCCCATTCTAGCAAAGCCGCAGGCTCCGTGTCCGGTTTGACGCGAAAAGCCCGCACATACGGGCGCCCCACCGCCGCCGCGATCTGCGCGCACTGCTCGGCCGTTTCGTCGCCATGGAACTGGATCAGCGCCAGCGGCATCGCCCGCGCCACGGCCTGCACCTCGTCCACCGTCGGGTTGACGAACAGCGCCACCGCGCTCACGAACGGCGGCAGCCCCGCGCACAACTCACCCGCGCGCCCGGGCGTCACGTAGCGCGGGCTCTTGGCATAGAACACGAAGCCGAGGGCGTCGGCGCCGGCATCCACCGCCGCGCGCAGGTCCTGCTCGCGGGTGATGCCGCAGATCTTGATACGGGTGCGGGCCATGCTGATGCTCATCCTTACAACTCGTCCTTACAACCAAGGGAGGGGCGGAGCGTCTTCCTGGGGAAGGCCCCACTTGGCATCGTACTCGATCCTGGCGAAATACAGGCCGTCCGGCATGAAGGTGGGCGCGGCGACGTCGCGCGAGCGGCTCTCCAGCACTTCCTTCATCCACGACGGCTCGTTGCGCCCCGTGCCCACATAGATGAGCGAGCCGACGATGTTGCGCACCATGTGGTGCAGGAAGGCGCTGGCGCGCACGGTGAACACGATGATGTCGCCGTGGCGCTTGATGCCGACTTCGTGCATGTCCTTGACCGGCGTATTGGCCTGGCAGCCGGAGGCGCGGAAGGCCGAGAAATCGTGCGTGCCGATCAGGTATTGGCCCGCTTCGCGCATGCGTCCCACGTCCAGCGGACGGAACACCCACCCCGCCCGGTCGGCCAAGAGCGCGGACGGGTTGGCATGGTTGTAGAGCACGTAGTGATAGGTGCGCGAGCGCGCCGAGAAGCGGGCGTGGAACTCGTTGCCTTCCGCATCCGGGGCCACCTCATGCGCCCAGCGCACCACGATCGAATCCGGCAGGAAGGCGTTCACGCCGCGTACCCAGGACTGGGACGGGCGGTCGAGCTCGGTGTCGAAATGGATCACCTGCTCGATCGCATGCACCCCTGCGTCGGTGCGGCCGGCGCAGGTGGTGTGCAGGGGGACGGTGGCGAACTTCTCGAGGGCGATCTCGAGCTGGTCCTGGACCGTGTTGCGCGCGGGCTGCTTCTGGTAGCCGTTCCAGCCCGTGCCGACGTACTGGACTCCGAGTGCGATCCGCCTCACGCGAGCAGCTCGCGCATCGCGCTGGCCTTGCTCACCTGTTCGCTGCTGCCACCCTTGATGACTTCGTCCAGCAATTCACGTGCACCTTCCTTGTCGCCGATCTCCTGGTAAGCGATGGCGAGGTCCAGCTTGGTTTCCATCTCCATGTGCTCGGGCGACAGCCCGGCCGCCGTGTTCACCTCGGTGATGTCCGCGACGGCGGCAGAATCAGCCGATGCGAACTGCGGCGCGGCAGCCGGCGCGGCGCCGTTGGGCAGGTCGAGATCGATATCGGCCAGGTCGAAGGCCGGTTCGAGCGGGACGCCCGGCGACGGGGCCGCGGCTTGCGCGGGCGCGGCGGCCGGCACTTCCGGCAACGCGAAGGGATCGTCGTCCAGCGTGAACTCGGCGCCCGATGGCGCCGGTGCCGGCGCGGCCGGGGTGTGCGGCAGGCCGAAGTCCATCGCGTCGAGATCGAACAGCGGGTCTTCCGACACGGCCGGCGCTTCGGCAGCGGCCGGACGGACCGCCGGCGCCTCGTCGAAGGCAGGCAGGCTCGGCGCGGCCGGGGCGCCGAAGTCCATGCTGTCCAGGTCGAACAGCGGATCGCTCATCTCGTCCGCCCTGGCGGCCGGCGCGGTGTCCTCCGCGATGGCCGGCAGCGGCGGCAGGCCGTCGAATTCCTTGGCCAGGCCCTGCATGTCGACCGTGTGGTCCACGGCCAGCGGCCGGGCTGCCTGCGGGCTCAGGTCGAGCGTGAAGTCCTCGTCGTCGGCCAGCGCCTCCGCCTGCGCGGGCTGCGCCGTCGCCGGCTGGTCGAAGTTCATGTCGAAGGACAGGTCGAAAGGCTCGTCCGCGGAGGCCGCAACGGCGCTTTCGGCAGGCGCGGCCGCAGCCTGGCCAGCCTGCGGCTCGACCGGATCGAGGGTGAACTCGAATGCCGGCACCGCGGTCGTGTCGAAGTCCGCCTTCGGCTCCGCAGCCGGCGCAGCGGCCGTCTCGTTGCCGCTCACCGGCTCGAAACTCAAGCCGCCGAGGTCGAAATCGAGGACATTGTCGTCGGCGCGCGCCTCGGTCTCGGCCGGCACCGCGGTGCGGTCGGCGTCGTCATGCGCCAGGGCTGCGCCGGCCACGGCGCCCGCGGCCGCGGCAGCCGGAGCGCCGCCGCGGAAGGCGTCTTCGAGCTGCTGCGACAGAAGCGACTGCTGGGTGCGTTCCTGCGGCGACTGCGCCGCCGGCGGCACCACCGCAGAGGCGCCCGCATACAGCGGGTTGAGCGGATCGATGCCCAGGCCCAGCGCGGCGGCCTGCGCCCACTCGTCGCCCTGGCCGCGGGTCAGGCTATACAGCTCGCTGGCCTGGGTTTCGAAGGCGCGCAGGTCCTTGCGCGCGGCGTAGATCTCGAGCAGCTTCAGGCGCACCGGATGGCGCTCCGGATGCACGCGCAGGGCTTCCTTCAGGATCTCTTCGGCCTGGGCGTCGCGGCCGTAGGCGATGTAGACATCCGCTTCCGCCACCGGGTCGACCTCGTTGGTGTCGAGCTGGCTGGCCGAGGGCGCGAAGCTGGAGTTGAATACGCTGTTGCTGGTGTCCACGCTCTGGCCGCCGGTCTCGGCGAACAGCGAGTGCGCGGCCTGCTGGGTCGGAGCGCCCATGACCGACGGCTCGGTGATCACGGTTTTCTGCGGCGCGGGCTTGCGCTTGCGGCGCTGGGACAGTCCCAGGCCCGCCAGCAGCAGCACGGCGGCGCCGGCGGCGATATACGTGATGTTGTCCATCAGCGTGTCGGCCAGGCTCGGCTCTTCCTTCACCGGCTTCTTCTTCGGCTTGGCGGCAGGCTTCTGGGCCGGCTCGGCGGCCTTGCCGGCAGCCGCTCCGGCTGCCGCACCGCCGGCCGCGGCGTTCTGCGCTTCGCTGCCCGGACGGCTCTTCACCGTCATCAGGTTCTCGAGCTCGCCCACGTTCTTCTCGAGTTCCTTGACGCGGGCCTCGGCCTGGGCCAGTTCCTTCTCTTTCGCGATGGTGTCCTCGACGCTGGCGGTCGCGCCCTGCGGGCCGCCCTTGGCGCCCGGCACGGCCTTCGACAGGCGCAGCTGGTCCTGCGATTCGTTGGCGGCGGTCGGGCGTTCCTCGACCTTGGCCGTGATCTTGCCGGCGGCGCTCTGGCCGGCCTGCGGGGCGCGGCTCGGCGCGGCGGTCTCGACCTGGCCGGCCAGCTTGTTGCGGTAGGCGTTGAAGTCGGCCGCATGGGCCACGACCACGCCGCGCGCCTCGCCTTCGCCGGTGCCGCGGATGGCCTGGCTGTCAGGCACCGACAGGATCTGGCCGGACTTGAGGCGGTTCATGTTGTTGCCGATGAAGGCGTCCGGGTTGGCGCGATACAGCGCCACCAGCATCATGTCGAGCGAAATGCCGGCCGGCTTGATCCTGGTCGCGATGCGGCCCAGGGTGTCGCCCGGACGCACGCGGTAGCTGCCAGGGGCGGCTTCGTCGCCGGAAGGCGCGGCGTCCTGGCGTTCCGCCGGCGCAGGCTGCGGGCGGCGCGCCGGCTCCTGGGCGCGCGCCACCGGCGCGGCCGCGACGGCCGCGGGCGGCTGGGCGGCCTGGCTGCGCGGGGCTTCCGGCGCCGCGGCCACCTGGGCCGGCTGGGTCGTGCGCAGTTCGGCCGGGTCGAGCAGGAAGGTGTATTCACGCACCAGGCGGCCGTTATTCCAGGACAGCTCGAGCAGCATGTCGACGAAAGGCTCGTTCAGCGGCTGGGTCGAGCTCAGGCGGATGACCGGGCGGCCGCCGCGCTGCTCCACGCTGAAGCGCAGCGACAGCAGGGCCGGATTGAATTCGATGTTCGCGGCGCGGAAGGCGTCCGGCGAAGCCAGCTTGACCGCCATGCTGGACGGATCTTCGCCCGCACTGGTCGTCAGTTCGATTTCGGCGCGCAGCGGCTGCCCGAGCGCCGACAGCACCGTCAGTTTTCCAAGCCCCGCTGCGGTGGCGGCGGAAGACAGGAACACTGCACTGGCCACGGCTGCGGTGAGCGATTTCAGCGCAAACGCCATGAGCGGAGGACGGTGATTAGATTGCATAGTAAGCAGCGAAAGAAAGTTGACCAGAGGAAAGGCGGTTTCCGGGAGTCTCAACATAACATCATGCTCTGGAGCATGCAAGCATCCTGCGCACATCGATGGCGCAGTGATAAAGGATCTGTGGCCAGAATGACCGATGCGGGAAGGGTTTGATAGCGTTTGATTACCGACGCTTGTCAAGCTGTCAGGAGGTGTGGCAAGTACGGCAACAAGCGCGTACATACAGGGCTGGCGGCGCGGCCGCCAGCCCCGCAGCAAGGCGTTAGCGGTCCAGCACGATGCGCAGCATGCGGCGCAGCGGCTCGGCGGCGCCCCACAGCAGCTGGTCGCCGACGGTGAAGGCCGACAGGTAGTCGCCGCCCATCGACATCTTGCGCAGGCGGCCCACCGGGATGGTCAGGCTGCCGGTCACCGCTGCCGGCGACAGGTCGCGCATCGAGGCTTCGCGGGTGTTCGGCACCACCTTCACCCACTGGTTGTGCGAGGCGATGATGTCGTTGATCTCATCCAGCGGCACGTCCTTGGCCAGCTTGATGGTCAGCGCCTGCGAATGGCAGCGCATCGCGCCAATGCGCACGCACAGGCCGTCGACCGGGATCGCTTTCGAGCCGAAGGATTCGCCCAGGCCCAGGATCTTGTTGGTCTCGGCACCGGCCTTCCACTCTTCCTTCGACTGGCCGTTGCCCAGGTCCTTGTCGATCCAGG
>CAMPHU010000051.1 GCA_946886065.1 uncultured Massilia sp.
GGCGCTAGCGCTTCTTGACCGGCAAGGCCAGCCAGCCCTGCCACTGGCCTTCCGCGGAACGCTCGACCTTCTGGATATGCGGCCGCGTGCTGTCCAGACGCCACACCGCCTGGCGCTCCAGCCAGTCCTCGTACATCGTGCGGAAGCGCGGCCACTCGTGGCGGAATTCCAGGACCGCGTAATACCCGGCCGGCAGCACGCGCATGCCCAGCTGGCGGTCTTCGACTTCGCTGGCAAAGCCGAAGTCGTAGCAGTATTCGCGTTCGCCGGTAAAGCCCGGATCCTCGTCGAACACCCCATACCAGGGACTGCCTGGCGCCAGCCCGTCGCGCTCGCGCTCGCAGATGAAGCTGTTGCAGGCGATCGACAGCGCGGCGCCCGACTGGCCGAAGAAACGCTGGTAGCGCAGGTTCACGCTAGGGAGCGCGCGCACGGCGATGCGCGCCGCGATGCTGCCCGGCTCGGGTGGGCAATAAGGCGCCAGGATCGCTTCCAGGTTGCCGGGCTCGGCCACGAAGAAGCTGACGTCGCTCTCGCGGCCCACCTGCGCGTCCATGTAGGCGCGCCAGCCGCCGTCGCGCCAGCTCCTGGCGGACATGCCGAACTGCTGCTTGAAGGCCTTGGCGAAGGCGGCGTTGCAGGGAAAGCCGCAATCCTGGGCGATGCGCCCGACCGGCACGTCCGGTTCGTGGCGCAGGAGGTGGGCGGCGCGGCGCAGGCGCCGCTTGCGCTGGTATTCGACGGCCGAAAAGCCGGTCAGCTCGCGGAAGATGCGGTCGAAGTGAAAGCTCGAGTAGCTGGCCGAGGCGGCCAGGCCGTCCAGGTTGAGCGGATCGCCGACCGAATCGAGCATCAGGTCCATCACCTCGTACAGCCGAGAAACACGCGTGGGAACGCGCGCCGGCACACGCGCAGTCATGGCGTCCTTCCTTCCCCGGACGGGATCAGGGGAAGCGCAACGGAAAGGGCATGGGCGGGATGGCGGGACATCGCATAGTGAATTGACTAAACATCATCGATTATGCGGCAAAGGCGATGTCCCGGCGCAATGCGTGAGGCGCCGGCGCAACAGAAAATGCATGAAGCATCAAGCGATGCTGGGCAGCTCCGCGGCGAGATCGCGCTGTTCCAGGCGCGCGGTCTTGATCGTGATCGGCTCGCCGCATTCGGAGCACACCTGGCCGGCGCGCGTGAGCTTGCCGCAGGTGGTGTGGCGCAGCTGCAGCGGCGAGCACAGTTCCGACGGCATCCATTCCTCGGCATAACGCATCAGCTCGAGCGCGATCGGCAGCAGCGCCAGGCCTGGCTTGGTCAGGCGGTAGGTGTAGCGGGGCGGGCGTTCCTGGTACATCACCTTGGCGAGGATGCCGGCGGCGATCATGCGACCCAGCCGGTTCGACAGGATATTGGTGGCGGCGCCCGTTTTCTTTTGCAGTTCGTCGAACTTCTGCGGGCCCTGGAACAGCTCGCGCAGCAGCAGCATGATCCATTCGTCGCCGATCAGGTGGGCGGCGCGGCCGATCGGGCAAGCGGATGCGGAACGGGTATCTGAACGGTTGTCTGAATGGGTATCCATAATCTTTATTTTACATACTTGCAAATTGAAAGTCTATCGCTTAACATTTGACTCACTTGCAAAACGAAACCCAGTGGCGTGACACAAAATCGTGACACAAAGTCTTGTCACAAACGTCTGTACAACCTCCCCCACAAAAGGGGGAAAAGTTGTTAAGAAACCGCAACTGGCATGTATAAGAGTTGTCCTCTAGAAATTTTTTCGGAACAATACTGCGATGAAAACAATATCGACCAAAGCGGATGAGACCCTGGCGGAGATTGTCGTGACGGCGCTGGACATCGCCATGGCGGAGGGCATTGCCCAGGTGTCGTTCGGCAAAGTGGCGAAGCGCCTGGGGATGAGCAAGAGCGGTGTGTTCTGCCGCGCCGGTTCGCTCAACAGCCTGCAGCGCGCGGTGCTGGACGAATACGACCGCCGCTTCCTGAGCGACGTGGTGGCGCCGACGCGCGCCGCGCCGCGCGGCCTGCCGGCGCTGGAAGAGCATGTGCGCAAGCTGGCGCTGCGCGCGAGCGGCGCCGCGATGGGGGCGAGCTGCCTGTATATCGCCGGCGCCTTCGACGGCGCCGCGCTGGACGCGGCCCTGCACCAGCGCCTGCAGCAAGGCCTGGCGCGCTGGCGCACCCTGCTGGCCCAGCTGGTGCAGGATGCCGTCGACCTGGGACAGCTGCCGCCGGACACCAATGGCGAGCAGCTGACCTTCGAGATCCACAGCCTGGTCGTCGGCATGGCCCACGACGCGCGTTTCCTGCGCGACGAAAGCATCGGCCAACGCATGGTGCTGGCCTGCCGCCGCCTGCTGGCGTCCTATACGCAAGCACCGGTCACGCTGCAATAAGCGACACCCGTTTCCAACCACAGAAAGAGACCCATCATGCTGAGCTATTTCCTGCTTTTGTCCGCGGCCGCCGGTATCGTCACGATGGTCTATGCGGCCCGTCTTGCCTACGCCATCCCGAACCGTAACGAGGATTTTGGACTCCCGATGCTCGGCTAGGACCGGCACGCCCCCTGCATTATCGTTTTTCCGAATAATCATAACTTCGCAGGACCAAAATGAACGATGTGACTGTGCTTAGCGCGATCGAACACCTGACGCAAGTCGGGACGAGACAACAACTGGCCGAGTGGGCCGACGCCCACCTGATCGACAACAGCGGCGCGAGCAGCGTCCTGATCGGGTTTGGCCGCATGCAGCCGGAATTTTCGATGACGCCGTATTTCGTGTCGTCCTCGTTTCCGGGCGCCCTGATCAAGACCTTCGACATCCAGGACCGCTATCTCACCATGCCGCTGCTGCAGGAATCGCGCGCCGCGCGCTCCCCGGTGATGCAGGACCTGTGCCCCGACGGCGGCGGCGAAGCCCTGTGGCAGGCGATGTTCCGCCAGAAGGGATTCTCGCGGGTGGCGGTGGCGGCCAACACCGAAATGCGCGACGGCTCCACCACTTACCTGTGCATGACCGATCCCAAGGCCGCCGAAGCCCAGGAAGGCGAGGCCCTGCGCCGCAACCTGTCGATCATGACGCCGATCCTGCACAGCGTGCTGTCGCGCCTGGCCTTCGAGGAAAGCCAGAGGGACAAGGACGATCCGGCCGCCGTGCTGACCCCGCGCGAGCGCGAGATCCTCGACTGGATCCGGATGGGCAAGACCAATTCCGAGATTTCCTGCATCCTGGGCGTCGCGGTCTCGACCATCAAGAACCACGTGCAGCGCATCCTCATCAAGCTCCAGGTCAATAACAGGACCCAGGCGATAGCGAAGTGCCTGCACTGAGCGCATGCTTCACTCCACCCGTGCCTGCCAGGCGCGGATCAGGGGCAGGGAATCCACGTCCCAGGGACGGTAGCGCGGATTGAAGTAGTGCAGGAAATCGAGGGCGGTACGCGTGAGCACGCCGCGCCGCCCGAACAGATAAGCGGCAAAACCGAAGTGGGCGCGCGGTTTGAACAGCAGGCCGTCCTTCCAGTACAGGTAAGTCATGCGCAGGGCGATCCCCGGCAGCATGACCGCCGCCAGGAGCAGCGCCATTCCCGCCACCTGGGCCAGGTAGCGCCCGCCGAGGTAGCGGAACACGTCATAGCACACGGCCTTGTGCGCCAGCTCCTCCACGGCGTGCCATTCCCACAGCTTGAACATGGCCGGATCGCAATCCGCGAACCAGGCGTCCGGCTCTTCCAGTCCATATTGCGAGAAGGCGGCGGTCCAGTGCTCGACCGCCACGAACAGCGCCAGGAACAGGCTGCGCGGCAGGCGCCGCGCGAAGAAGGTGAACAGGCCGCGCTCCCAGGCTTCGACCTTGGCCAGGCCGGGATAGTCGCGGTGCAGGCGCTCGACATTGAAGTGCGAGTGGGCCGTGCCGTGGGCCGCTTCCTGGTCGCAGAACTGGCGCACCTCTGCCGCCAGCTTGGGATCGTGAATCTGCGCCACCAGCGGCATCAGGCTGCGGATCGCGCAGAACTCGATGTTGGGCAGGAGGCTCGACATCGTGTTCCAGAAATGGCTGCGCGGCGCCGAACCGCCGTTCCAGGCCGCGGGCTCGCAGTTGGAAAAATCGAAGCGCGGAACAGGGAAGGCCAGTTCCACCGGAGTGCTGCTGTGGCGAATTTCAATTTGGTCTTGCATCACGCCGCCTCCCGTTGCGCGCCGCCGGCGCGGTAGGCGTCCAGGCGCGGGTGGATCACGCGGCGCCACAGGAAGGGCACCAGGGTCAGGAGGAACAGCAGCGGATAGGACAGCGGCAGGCGCGGGCTGTGCGGGGTGCAGCGCAATTCCCCGTAGGGCTTGTTCGGATTGATGTGGTGGTCCGAATGCTTCTGCACCGAGATCAGGACCAGGTTGCTGAACGGGAGGTCGCAATCCCAGGCATGGCGCTCGGACACCGGCTCCATGCGTCCCGCCGCGTCGACCCGGCGTTCCAGGCCGTAGTGGCCGATGTAGTTCATCATCTCCAGCACCAGGATGCCGATCGCCGATTGCAGCAGGAAGAACAGCAGCGCGCCGGGACCGAACAGCAGGGCGATGGCGGCGGCCCAGCCCACGCTCATGCCGTAGCCCAGCAGGTTCTCGAGCACGATCTTGCGCCGGAACAGGGAGGCTTTCGCCACCTTCCCACCCTTCGGTCCCCACCAGCCGAACAGGTTGACCGCCACCGCGCCCGGCAGGAAGGCGTACAGCGACTGCCCGTACTTGGCCGAGGTCGGGTCGCGGTGGGTGGCCACCAGCAGGTGGTGGCTGTGCACGTGGGCCAGCTTGGCGCCGGAATAGACACTGGTCGAGAACAGCATGGTGCCGATCACGCGCTCGAAGCGGCTGCCATGGTGGATCAGCTCATGCGCCGGATTCTGGGCGTACAGGGCCGACAGGATGCCGGCGATGAACAGCACCGTGCCCGCTTCCCACCAGGCCAGGTCGTGGGTGCCCACGTACCAGGCGAAGAAGAAGATGTTGCAGACCTGGAGCGGGAGGCTGAGCAGGACGATCAGGGTCTCGCTCACCGGGCGCTCCGGCGACGGGTCAGGTCGCCGGCCGGCTCCGTGGCGCCGGCGCGCCGCCACGTAGTCCGCCAGCGGCACCACGGCGAAGATGAAGGCGATCGCGGCCCAGGCGAAGGCCAGGCCGCCGTGCTCGCGCGACCACAGGAACCAGGTCGCGTACAGCACCAGCGCCGGCAGGAAGAAAACACAGTAGGGCGATAAAATCTTTGGCGACATGGCTCGTGCTTCCGTCCTTACAGGCCGATGCGCTGCATCCTGGTCGCGTGCTCCTGCTGGATCTGCTCCATCAGGATATAGGCCTGGTCCTTCTCGGACACGTCGCGCATCTTGCGGCCCTGGAAGATCTCGATGTCGCCCACTTCGTCCATGTACTGGTCGGTCACCAGCTGGTACAGGTGGATGTAGTGCGCGATCGAGGACTCGAACACGGCCGTCATCAGCTTGTGGAATTCATCGGCCAGCTTGATCATGCGGTTGCGCGAGGCATCGCCCAGGCGGGTGTAGCGGCTGATGATGGCTTCGCCGAAGCGCACGTGGTGGACCTCGTCGGCGAAGGCGCCGCGGATCAGCTGGGTCAGGCTCGGATCGAACACCGACCAGTAGGCCGACTCGTAGCGGTAGATCGGGTAGGCCATGCCTTCCAGGACGATGTTGTGGGCCATCATGGCGGCGGCGAAGTCGCCCTTGTCGACCTGCTCGCAGATCAGGTCGTAGAAGGTGCGCAGCTCCTTGGTGGTCATGTCGTCCATCAGCTGGTCGCGCTGTTCCGGCGAGACGCCGAACTGGGCCAGGCGCTGGCAGAACACTTCGTAGTGGCGCGATTCGTCCACCACCTGGGTGGCCAGGAAGATCTGCGAGGCCTCGTCCGGCGCATGCTGCATCAGCTTGGCGATGCCGGTGTAGGACACGCGCTCGGCGGTCAGGAAGGTGGCGATGTCGAGCTTGTAGATCTGGTTGACCAGGCGGTCCTCGTGCACCGCGCGGTGGGTCAGGCCCACGCCCGGGCTGATGCCGTAGCTGGTGTCCTTCAGGGTGCGCCATGCCGCGCGGCCCAGCCAGTGCTGCACGTCGAAGCGGGACGCATCCCAGTCGTCGGCGTTGAACTTCTGCTGGGGCTCGATGGCGGTGGCCGCTTCTACGGCCAGCGCGGGTGCGGTCATGTCGTTCATTGTGGTTTTCCTTGGGTTTTTACTGCAGAACTGCGCAGGGAGGTTCGGAACAGGTAGGCGCTGAAGGCGCCGATGGCCAGGCATTCGCCCAGCAGGATGAAGCGTGCGTTGGCGGCCTGCGGGTCGGCCATGACGCCGACGGCGGTCACGGCCAGGAAGGCCATGACGGCCCACACCGCGAAGGCCGGCACCGGCTGGCGGATGCCGCGCCCAATCGGCAGCTTGCGCATGCGGGTCCAGGCCAGCAGCACGCAGACGTAGACGGCGGCCAGGTGGAAGCTGAACAGCATGCTGAGCGATTCGGCCAGGGCCGGCAGCGACATCAGGGGCGCCATCAGGAGCACGCCGCAGGACACGAACAGCATGGCGTTGCGCGGCGCCAGGCGTTCGCCGCTCAGGCGGGCGAACCAGGCCGGCAGCTCGCGTTCGCGCGCCAGGCTGTACAGGATGCGGGCCGCGCCCGACAAGCCGACGTTGAAGGAGCTGAGCACCGCCAGCAGGCCGACGATGGTCGCCAGCCACAGCGCTGCCTGGGAATCCAGCGCGCGCGCCAGTTCCAGGTGGGGCAGGGCCAGGCTGCCCAGCGCGCCCGGCGCGAAGCGGCCTTGCAGGGCGGCGCCGAACACGCCGTAGAGCAGGGCGATCAGGGCTACCGCGCTGACCAGGGCCAGCGGCAGGGTGCGGCGGAAGGATTCGTGGCGCGCCACGTACAGGATCGCCCACTCGACGCCGATGAACAGGAACAGGGCGCGCGGCACGGCGTCCATCAATTGCGCAGGCGTGGTGGCCGGTGCGGAAGGTGAGAAAAGCGCGGGGCCGGGCAGGGCCAGCGCGGCCAGGGCGACCATGGTGGCCGCCACCGCGGCCGTCATCGCCACCTGCAGCTGCAGCGAGACCTCGAAGCCGCGCAGGTTCACGAACAGGACGGTGGACAGGAGCACGGCCAGCACGCCCGCCGCAAGCGGCGGCGGCAGCACCTGCGCCAGCATCAGGTGGCACAAATACACTTCCAGGCCGCCAATCAAGAGCACCATGGCCACGTAGAACAGGGTCGCGGCCAGCGAGAAACGGTTGCCGAAAGCGGCCTTGGTGAAGGCGCGGATGCCGATGGCGCCGGGGAAGCGCGAGGACAGTTCGGCGAAGCACAGCACCACCACGCCCATGCACAGGCCGGCGATGCCGAGCGCCGCGAACAGGCTGGGGCCGCCGGCGTAGGGAAAGAGCGAGACCAGCACCGTGTTGCAGCTGATCGTGATCGCCATCCCGGCCGCGACCGCGACCAGCATGACGGCTTCGCGCAGGCTGCTCACGTCAAATGCCCCACAGGATCAGGGCGATCGCGTCCAGCTTGACCTGGTCGCTCATCGGGCCGTAGATCTCGATCAGGCCGTCGTTGTTGGCGCGGATGCCGTTGATGCGGCCCTCGAACACGGCGCGGATGGTGGCGGCCTCGCCGACGATGCGCATCGAACAGTCGTCGTTGGCGGCCGCGTCGCCGCGTTCGATGTCGCCGATGATGCCTTCCTTGACGCGCAGGCGCCAGGAGGTGGCGGTATCGCCCTCGATCAGGGCGACGTCGGTGTTCCAGCCTTTGACGATGCGCTGGATCTGGGCATTGCCGTTGACCTGGTTCTTGAAGTTGTCGAGTACGTCGAGCATCGTGGTTCCTGTCATTGGGTGGCTTGGCGGCGTTCCAGCTGCCAGATCGCCGATTCGTCTTCGTTCCAGTCGCTGGCGCCGCTGTAGTGGCGGCGCGCATGCAGCAGGCGTTCGTCGTGGGCGTCCAGGCCGGCCGTGGGCGGGTTCTTGCTGCGCGGAGCGTCGTGCACCCGGCCGCCGGTGCGGCACAGCACGTCGAACAGCACGGCCGGCGGGGTGATCGTGAACCAGCGCTGCTCGTTCCAGTGGTGGTGCCCCATGTGCTGGCGCCGGATGTAGCGCATCACCGGGCCCGGCTCGTAGGGCGAGTGCACGATCAGGTGCCACCATTCGAACATCAGGTAGCCCAGCATCAGGCCGGTGGACAGCGCCGCGGTCTGCCAGATATCAACCGTGAGCGCATAGAACAGGACCACGTTCAGCACCAGCGCCGGCAGGGTGTACCAGGTCGGGGTGAACAGCAGGTCCAGGCGGCGCGGCTTGTCGTGGTGGCCCAGGTGCAGGCGGTACAGCAGGCGGTACAGGAAGCGGTTTCGCGGGATCTTCCCGTGGAACACCCAGACGTGGCTGAAGTATTCCTCGGGCAGGTAGACCGCCCAGCCGATGGCCCCGTACAGCAGCGCTTCCCCTGCCTCCAGGTGCAGGAAGGAGGCGATGCCGCAAGCGAGCGCCAGCACGCCGTAGAACAGCACGCTGTGGTCGGAGAAGTAGGCGCGCCGCAGCGCGCCCAGGTAGATGGCTTGTGCGCTCATGGGTTGAGGTTTGCAATACTCTTTTCGGCGAAGCCGGCCGCCTGCAGGTCCAGTTCACCTTCCACCGTGGCGATGCAGTCCGAGAAGCCGTGCGACAGCGCCAGCTTGTAGATGCGCAGCGACTGGTCGTAGGGAATACGGTTGCCCAGGCTGTAGGACTGCTTGGCCCCGCTCATCGACAGCGCCACCGTCTCGGACAGGCAGGCCAGGTTCAGGGCCGGATCGAAGCCGAGGATGTTGGCGCGGCCGAACTTGTAGGGCTCGACGAAGCGCACCACGCCGCCTTCGAACACCAGCACGTCGGGACGCTCCTCGCGCACATTCGCCTTGAGGTCGGGCGGGCGCGCGGCGTCGCACACCACCGCCGCATCGCGCAGCCAGGCCGGCTCGATGAAGCTGCGGCCGACGCTGGTGGCGGACAGCACGCCGTGGGCGTTGCGGATCACCTGCTCGATGTCGACCGAGACCTCGATCGGCGCCGGAGAAGGGAGATTGTCTTCGACAATGCGGCGCACCGCGCGGTAGTCGGGCGTGCCGTCGCGCAGGACGATCTGGTTGACCCGCGCCACCACGGTCAAGGGTTCCTCGAGGTGGGTGCGCAGGTACTGGGCCAGGCCGATGCCGGAGCCGCGCTGCATCTGCATCAGCGCCTGGGCGTAGATCTCGCCGGCGATTTCGCCGAGCTGGTCGATCGCCTGGGCGTTGGCCGAGTTGCCGACCAGGATCAGGGACGCGTAATAGGTCGA
This sequence comes from uncultured Massilia sp., assembly GCA_946886065.1. Next base: position 9,400 of record CAMPHU010000051.1, read on the forward strand.
CAGGTGGATCGCCGCCAGGCGGCCCACCGAGCCGGACGCCCCGATCACCGCCACGCGGGAATCGAAGCGGCTCTGGCCGGTCGCCACCAGGGCCTTGTGCAGGCTCTCGGCGCTGGCGATGGCGGTGAAGCTGTTGCCGGTGGTGATGGGGATGCCGGCGTCGGCGATATCCATGCCGCCGCGCGAGATGATCGAAGTGAAGGCGCCCAGGCCGACGATGTCGGCGCCGACCGACTTGGCCGCCTCGACGTACTGTTCCAGCAGGCGCATGCGCTGAGCCTTCGGCAGGCGCATCATGCGTTCCGGCGGCAGCGGGCAGGCGATCAGCCAGCCTTCGACATAGCCGCCCAGCTTCGATTCGATGCGCGGCGCATGGAACACGGGCGCCGGCTCGTAGCGGCGTGCGAACCAGCTCGCCATCCACTCCTCGAATTCCTTCTTGTGCGGCTCGTCCAGGTCGATGATCGAGCGCGGCATGATGTTCAGCAGGTCTTCGCTCGAGGTCGGGTGGATCAGGAAGGCGAAGCTGCCCAGGCGCTCCGGCATCTTGCCCGCTTCCTGGCCACCGTTCGGCACCAGGGCGATGTCGGCCGAGGCCTTGCCGGAATAGCTCAGTTCCTCCGGCTGGCGGCCCACCAGGTAGGACAGCAGGCTGGAGAACTGCTTGCAGCGGATCAGGTGGGCGCACTCGTCCAGCGCCGCCAGCAGGCGGTCGATGTGCTCGCGCTCGATGATCAGGGGCGGCTCGATGCGCAGCAGGTCGGGGCGGTTGAACAGCGGCGCCACCACGATCCTGGACACGTTCACCAGGTAGCCGCAGATCAGCGGCACGATATAGCCCTGCACGCTGGCGTGGGCCAGGAAGTAGCTCTCATGGCCGTTGAAGGGCTTGATGCGCAGGCTGTGCATCAGGCCCTTGCCCTGGTGCTGGCTGAACACGTCCGGGTATTTTTCGACCAGCGCTTCCAGGCCCGCGTCGAGGTGGGCGGCCATGCTGTCCACGTGGCGCAGCAGGGCGCCGTCGTTTTCCTGCAGCTGCTCCAGGGTGGACAGGGCCACGCGGCAGGCCACCTGGTTGTTCGAGAAGGTCGAGCTGTGGTAGTAGCCGAAGGCCTCGCTCCACGCCGTTTTCGTGCAGAGAACGGCGCCGATCGGCACCAGGCCGCCGCTCAGGGCCTTCGACAGGCACACGATGTCGGGGCGCACGCCGGGCACGCGCTTGATCGAGAAATACTCGCCCAGGCGGCCCAGCCCGGTCTGGATCTCGTCCACGATCAGCAGCGCGCCATGCTGCCTGCACAGGGCGGCCACGCGCTGGATGTAGGCGTCGGACAGCGGCTGCATGCCGCCTTCGCCCAGCACGGTTTCGAGGATGAAGGCGGCGATCTCGTGTTCCGCGAAGGCGGCGTGGAGGGCGTCGAGGTCTTCCGGCTCGACCTTGATGCTCTGGGCGGTGCTGACCAGGAAGGGTTCGCTGTAGACCGGGTTGCCGGTCACGGCCAGCGCGCCGGCGGTCTTGCCGTGGAAGCCCAGGTGCAGGCTGACGACCTTTTCGCGCCCTGTGCTTGATCTCGCCATCTTGAGCGCCGCTTCCACCGCCTCGGCGCCGCTGTTGGTGAACACGGCGTGGGCGAACTTGAATTCCGGCTCGAGTTCGATCAGCTCGCGCGCCAGCTGCTTGGCGGCGCGGGTGTAGAAGGGCTGCACCATGGACGGCTCGCCGCGCCCGGAACACAGGGCGTCCCATGAGGCGGAAGGATTGTGGCCGAAGGGCACGGCGCCGTATTGCGCCAGGAAGTCGAGATACTGGTTGCCGTCCTCGTCGAACAGGTACACGCCGTCGCCGCGGACCATGGTCTTGTCGAACTGGATATGCCTGAGCAGGAAGTCCCGGTCCGGATTCAGGTGACTGGTTTCGCTTGGTTTCATGGGTTGAACTGCTTTCCGAGATAGGTAAGGACGATGGCGACCGTGCCGGCGCCGGCGCTGAAGAACATCGAGACGCGGTAGGCGAAGAAGATGGCCGCCTTTTCCGAATCGAGCGCGAAGAAGGCGCGCGGCCACAGCACCAGGCTGCCGTACAGGTGGCAGGCCAGCATCAGGGCCAGGCAGCCGGTCTTGGCCAGGGCCAGCGGCGAGGTGGGCGCGACAGGGCCCAGCAGCGACAGGGCGATGCCGGAACCGAAGGTCAGGAAGATCAGCAGGTAGAGCAGGGGCGCGGCGCGCGTGCCCTGGGCCTGCATCAGCTCTCCATAACGCACCGCGCCTTGCGCCTTGTACATCGGGAACAACAGGGTCAGGTTGAAGTACATCGCCCCGATCCACGACAGCATCGCGATGACGTGGACCAGGACCAGCAAGTCGTAAGCTGTGATCATCTCAACCCCGTCAGACCGCGCAGACGTAGCTCATCGGCTCGATCCGGATGTCGTCCTTGTGGTGCGAGCACAGGCAATCCTCATGCTTGTCGACGCCGAGCAGCGAGAACTCGTTGTTCAAGGCGTCGATGCGCAGCATCTTGCCGGCCAGGTTCTCGCCGATCCCGAGCAGCAGCTTGATGGTTTCGACGGCCTGGAGCAGGCCGACCACGCCCGGCAGCACGCCCAGCACGCCGGCTTCGGCGCAGGACGGCGCCATCTCGGGCGGCGGCAGTTCCGGATACAGGCAGCGGTAGCAGGGCTGGTCCTCGCCAGCCGCGAAGGTGGTCACATAGCCCTCGAAGCGGTAGATCGCGCCATGCACGTTGGGGATGCCCAGCTTGACGCAGGCGTCGTTGACGATGTAGCGGGTCTTGAAGTTGTCCGAGCCGTCGACCACCAGGTCGTAGCCGGCCAGCAGCTCGAGTGCATTGGTCTCGTCCAGCAGCAGCGGGTACTTGATCACCTTGACCTGGGAATTCAGGCGCCGGATGCTGCTTTCCGCCGAGTCGACCTTCAGCTTGCCCAGCTGGTCTTCGCCGTGGATCACCTGGCGCTGCAGGTTGCTGCTCTCGACCACGTCCGGATCGACGATGCCGATGGTGCCGATGCCGGCCGCCGCCAGGTACAGGGCGGTGGGCGAGCCCAGCCCGCCGGCGCCCAGCAGCAGCACGCGGCTGTTCATCAGTCGCAGCTGGCCTTCTTCGCCCACTTCGGGAATCAACAGGTGGCGCGAATAGCGTTCGCGCGCCTGCGGGCTCAGTTGCTGCGGCACGCGCACCGGCAGGCCGGCTTCCTTCCAGCCCTTGTAGCCGCCGCGTACGCTGTAGACCTTGGTGTAGCCCAGGTTCTGCAGGCTCTCGGCCGCGAACAGCGAACGCAGGCCGCCGGCGCACAGCACGGCGACCGGTTGCTCCAGGTCCTGGGCCAGGTGGTGCACGTTCAGCTCCAGCTGGCCGCGCGCCAGATGCAGGGCCTGCTCGGGCATGCCGCCCTTGATCTCCTCGCCGTCGCGCACGTCGAGCAGCAGGGCGCCTTCGCTGGTCACCATGCGCAGCGCCTGTTCGGGCGAGATTTCGGTCATGGCCTGGCGCAGGTAAGCGGCGCGTTGTTCGTAGCTCATGCTCAGCCTCCCGCGAAGGCGGTCACGATGTCGAGCTTGCCGCCCTGGACCAGGGAGGTCTGCAGGCCGCCGGTCTTGGCGATGTGCCTGCCGTCGACATAGACGTTGATGTACTTCTTGGGCGCGCTGCGGTCGGCTTCCAGCAGGCGCTGCGACATCGAAGGCTCGATCTCGTCCAGCTTGAGCAGGGCGTCGAGCACGGTGTCGGCTTGGCATTGGATCGAAGTGGCCCCCTTGGCGAATTTGCGCAGCGGGATCGGCAGGTGTACGTAGACAGTGCTCACATGGACTCCATTCGTTTTGAAGTGGCGAGGCCCGGGGGAGGGCCGGCGTTTTACTTTTTCTAGGAATGGATTATTTCCAAGTCAGCAAGCCTTGGATATAAGCCGGTCAGCCAGTGCCATGCACCCAGTCTGAGAGGACTAGTCCCCTCAGACTATTTCGCCGTTTCCCTGTCGCAGCTAGTCTTCTGGCTGGTCCGGACCGCCGGAAAACGCGGTCTGGAGACGTCAAGAACGGGAGAATCGATGCTAGGTTTGTTTCGTAAGAAGCCCAGGGAAGTCGCCAGGTTCGCGGTGAAGTTTCAACCTGGTAACACTGTGCTGGAGCTCAAGCAAGGCGACAACCTGCTCGAAGCCGCCTTGCAGCAGGGCGTCGCGGCGCCCTACAACTGCCGCGTCGGCGCCTGCAAGACCTGCCAGATCCGGGTCGTCGAGGGGCAGCCGAAATCCCTGATCGAGCGCGAATATGTGTTCTCGCAAGAGGAAATCGCCGCCGGCGCCTACCTGGCCTGCCAGACCTCGGTGCAGTCCGACATGGTGGTGGCCTGGCATGCCGGCGCGGTCGAGGAGACCGCCACCATGAACGCCCGCCTGGTCGAAGTGCGGCGCCTGACGGCGCGCATCCACCGGGTGCAGCTGCGCCTGGACGGGCCGCTGTCCTGGCGCGCCGGCCAGTTCGCGCGCCTGGTGCCGGCCGGGATGCCGGTCGACCCGCGCTGCTACTCGATGGTCGCCTCGGGCGAGAACGAGCACCTGATTTCCTTCGACATCACCCATTACCCCGACGGCGCGGTCTCGTCCTGGATGACCGACGCGGCCAACCTCGGCAAGGAGGTGCTGGTCGAGGCGCCGTTCGGCGAATTCGGGATCGCCCCCGGCGCCGGCAAGGAAGTACCGGCGCCGCTGCTGTGCATCGCCGGCGGCAGCGGCCTGGGCGCGATCGGCGGCATCATCGCCGGCCATGCGCGCAGCATCGATCGTTCGATGCAGGCGGCCCCGGTGCTGCTGGTGGTCGGCGCGCGCGACCGCGGCGAGATGTACGGCCTGGACGAGCTGCGCCGGGTGGCCGACAGCGCCAAGGTGCCGCTCCAGATCGACGTCGTGCTCGACCGCGAGCCGGGCGACAGCGGCTGGCAGGGGCGGCGCGGCTACGTGGCCGAGCATCTGCCGCAGATCCTGCGCCAGGCGGCCAAGTGCGATCCGCGCTTTTCGCAGCCGGACGAGGCCTGGCGCGTGCTGCTGTGCGGCCCGACGCCGCTGGTGGATACCGCGATCGACGCCCTCAAGGGGGTCGGGATGCGCGCCGGCCAGATGGCCTTCGACAAATACGAACAGCAGCGCGCCGCCTGAACGGCGCGCCAAGGACCATGTATAAATACTTCAAGCATTCCTACCTCACCTGCTGGATCGTCCCGGCGGCGGCGCTGACGGTGTTCCTGGCGCCGCAGTGGGCCTTCTTCATCCCGGTGGTGATCACCCTGCTCAACGCCGTGGGCGACATCATGACCCCGCCCGACCGCAGCGTGCCGGAGTACTCGCAGCACTGGATCCTCGACGCGATGGTCTACCTGTACGTGCCCTTCGTGTCGCTGTACATGTTCAGCGTGATGTGGATCGCCGCGCCGGGCGACCTGCTGGGACTGTCGGCCTGGGTTGGCAACACCTTCGGCCAGCACTTCCCCGTGGATCTGCTGGCGATCAAGGAGGCGGCCGGCCTGCGCGGCCTGCTGGCCAGCACCTTCGCGGTCGGCTACGTGCTGTCCTCGAACCACCTGTACGCCCACGAACTGGTGCACCGCACCACCGACAAGGTGGCGATGTTCACCGGCCGCTGGCTGCTGGCGATGGTCGGCGACGCCCAGTTCTCGATCTCGCACGTCTACGCCCACCACCGCAACGTCGGCACCGTGTTCGACGCCGCCACGGCGCGCCGCGGCGAGTCGGTCTACCGCTTCTTCCTGCGCTCCTCGATCGGCCAGTACGGCGAATCCTGGGGCATCGAAGGCCAGCGCCTGCGCAACCGCGGCAAGGACCTGGTCTCGGTCCACAACCGCGTGCTCACCGGCCTGGCCATGACGGCCGTCCTGTACGGACTGTGGTACCTGGCCGCCGGCCTCACCGGCGTGGCGGCCTACACCTTCATCATCGTACTGGCCAAGTTCCTGTTCGAGACCGTCAATTACATCGAGCATTACGGCGTGGTGCGCGTCCCCGGCACCCGGGTCGAACCGCGTCACAGCTGGGACTGCGATACCCGCATGTCCTCCAACGCCTTGCTCAACCTGTCGCGCCACGCCGACCACCACGCCAACGCGCACAAGAAGTACTGGGAGCTGGAGGCGGTCGACACGCCCCTGCAGCTCACTTACGGCTACATCAGCACGATCGTCGTCGCCCTGGTGCCCTTCTGGTGGCATCGTTTCGCGGCGCCGCAGCTGGCCCGCTGGGACAGCTTTTCCGCCACCCCGGAGGAAAAACTGCTGGCGGAAGAAGCCAGCCGGGCCAGCGCCCACCCCGTGTTCATGAGCGCAACCACGAAAGGAAACAGCCAATGTTCGCAAAATATATAGAGAAGGTCGTCCGCTGGCGCTTCCTGGTCATCCTGCTGACCGTGCTCGCCACGGTCTTCATGGTGTCCCAGATGCGCCACCTGAAAGTCATCGTCGATCCCAACCAGATGCTGCCGCAAAAGCATCCCTACGTGATCGGCACCAACTTCGCCGAGAAGGTGTTCGGTTCCAACTACGTGCTGGTGGTGGGCGTCTCGCCCAAGCATGGCGACATCTACCAGCCGGCCGTGCTGGAGCGCGTGCGCGCCATCTCGGAAGGCCTGGCGCGCCTGCCCAACGTCAAGCCCGAGACCCTGATGAGCGTCGCGGCCAAGCGCGCCAAGGGCATCACCGGCGCCGAGGAAGGCCTCGAGGTCAAGCCGATGCTGCACGGCGCGCCGATCAATGCCGAATCCATCGCCAGGCTCAAGAGCGCCATCGAGCGCAACCCGCTGTACACCGGCGTGGTGGTCTCGGAAAAGCGCGACATGGCGGCCATTTCCATCGCGGTGGAAAAGGGCCCGAAGGGCTTCACTCCGACCCTGGAAGCGGCCTACAAGCTGACCGCGGCGAATACCGATGAACACGTCCAGGTGTCGGTCAGCGGCACCCCGATGTTCGTCTACTACGTCGAAAAATACACCGCGCGCATGGCGCTGCTGTTCCCGATCGCCTTCCTGATCGTCGGCCTGCTGCACCTGGAAGCCTTCCGCACCTGGCAGGGCTTCTTCCTGCCGCTGGTCACGGCCCTGCTGTCGGTGCTGTGGGCGCTGGGCCTGATGGGCATCTCCAAGGTGCCGATGGACGCCTTCAACGCGGTGACGCCGATCCTGATCCTGGCCGTGGTGGCCGGACACGCGGTGCAGCTGCTGAAACGGTATTACGAGGAATTCGAGATCGCCATCAAGCGCGGCCTGGCCCCGGCCCTGGCCAACCGCGAAGCCGTGATCCGCTCGATGAGCAAGGTCGGCCCGGTGATGCTGGCCGCCGGCTTCGTCGCCGTGGTCGGCTTCCTGTCCCTGATGTCCTTCGAGATCACCACGATCCGCAACTTCGGCATCTTCACCGGCCTGGGCATCCTGTCGGGCCTGGTCATCGAGATGACCTTCATCCCGGCCGTGCGTTCGTGGCTGAAGGCGCCGAAGCTGCGCGCCAAGAAGCAGCGCTTCGACGTCCTGACCCCGATCGTGAACCTGGTCAAGCGCGGCGCCGGCCCCCGTGCGGTCGCCAAGACCTGGATCGCCTTCGCCCTGATCGTCGCCGTGTCGAGCTTCGGCATCACCCGCCTCAAGGTGGAAAACTCGAACAAGAGCTTCTTCTCGGCCAGCCTGCCGTTCCAGCAGGACGACCAGTTGATCAACGAGCGCATGGCCGGCACCAACACGCTGTACGTGATCTTCGAGGGCAGCGAGCATGACGTGATCAAGGATCCGAAGGTCCTGCGCCTGATCGAAGACACCCAGCGCTTCCTGGAAACCCAGCCGGGCATCGGCAAGACCATCTCGGTGGTCGACCTGGTCAAGCGCATGAACCAGGCCATGAACGCCGACGCGCCCGACCAGCTGGCGATCCCGAACAGCCGCGACCTGGTCTCGCAGTTCCTGCTGCTGTACTCGATGTCGGGCGAACCGGCGGACTTCGACCGCTACGTGGACTACAACTACCAGAACGCCAACATCACCGCCTTCGTCAAGTACGACAACAGCGGCGAGATCCAGAAGGTGATCGCCAATACCAAGGCCTTCCTGAAGGACCACGGCGACCCGCGCATCCAGATCCACTTCGGCGGCAGCGTGCCGCAGTCGACCGCGCTGTCGGAATCGCTGGTGGACGGCAAGCTGCAGAACGTGCTGCAGATCGGCCTGGTGATCTTCGCGGTTTCGGCCCTGGTGTTCCGCTCGCTCATCGGCGCGCTGCTGGTGGTGACCCCGCTGGCCGTGACCGCCGTGGTCAACTTCGGCGTGATGGGCCTGGCCGGCATCCCGCTGAACACCCCGAACGCGATCACCGCCCCGATGGCGATCGGCATCGGCGCCGACTACGCGATCTACCTGCTGTACCGTATCCGCGAAGAGCTGGGCCACCACGCCACCCTGGAAGCGGCCATCGACAGCGCGCTGGAATCGGCCGGCCGCGCCATCCTGTACGTGGGCACGGCGATTGCCGGCGGCTACTCGGTGCTGATGCTGTCCAAGGGCTTCAACATCCACATCTGGTCGGGCATCCTGATCGTGCTGTCGATGGTGGCCTCGGTGGTCACGACCCTGCTGCTGCTGCCGTCGATGGTCCATGTGCTCAAGCCGGGCTTCCTGCGCAAGCAGACCGCCAAACACGCCCCGATGGCTGTCCCGGCGGGCAAGGCCGGCACCGCGCTGATGCTGGCTGCCAGCGTCGGCCTGGGCGCCAGCATGCTGCCGCAGGATGCCCAGGCGTCCGCCATGCAAGCGAACGAGATCATGGAAAAGAACTTCGTGGCCAACCGTTTCGACGACTCGACCTCGAATGCGACCTTCCAGCTGATTAACAAGAACGGCGACCGCCGCGTGCGCGAAACCTTCGGCGCCACCAAGATGCAGGACAACGCCCTGGACACCAAGCGCGTGACCCGCTTCCTGTCGCCCTCGGACATCAAGAACACGGTGACCCTGCTGGTCGAGAAGAGCGGCGGCGACGACGACATGTGGATCTACCTGCCGGCGATGAAGAAGACCCGCCGCCTGACCTCGTCCAACAAGAACGAGAGCTTCGTGGGCACCGACCTGTCCTACGGCGACGTGATCGGCCACAAGGTGGGCGACTGGAGCCACAAGATCGTGAAAACCGAGACCGTCGACGGCAAGCAGTGCACCGTGGTCGAGTCGCTGCCGAAGGATGCCAAGGTGGCCGCGCAGTCGGGCTACTCGCGCCGCCTGAGCTGGGTCGACAACCAGTCCTGGCTGGCAGTCAAGACCGAGTTCTACGACGAGGCCAGGCAGCTGCTCAAGGTCTCGACGCTGGCGAACATCGTCAACGTCGACGCTGCGCGCCAGCGCTGGCAGCCGATGCACATGGAAGTGCAGAACGTGCAGACGGGCCACAAGACCGTGATCGACTGGAAGGACTTCAAGGCCAACCAGGGTGTCAAGACCGAGTATTTCACGCCACGCTATCTTGAAAAAGAACTGTAATCAGCTCCGGGCCGCCCTCGCGGCCCTTTTCAGCTTGCCGGCCCTGGCGGCCGCGCAGGATGTGCAATTCAACGCCGCCCTGACGGTGGGCGCCTGGAGCGGCAACCGCGTGCTGGACGAGCGCAGCGGCGTGCTGGCGCGTGCCTTCGCAGCCAGCGCCAGCGCCGACCTGTCCGACAGCATCCGCCTGAAGGTCGACGGCACCGTCTACCAGTTCCCCCAGCAGCGCGGGGACGCTACCCGGACGGCGCTGCGCGAAGCCTACCTGCAGTGGGACGGGGAGGAAACCTCGGTGCGCCTGGGACCGCAGATCGTGGCCTGGGGCCGGGCCGACCGCGTCAACCCGACCGACAACGTGACGGCGCGCGACTACAGCTCGCCGCTGACGGTCGACGAGACCCAGCGCATCGGCGCCCCGGCGCTGAGCGTGACCCGCGAGCTGGGCGAGGCAGGGCGCCTGAGCGTGCTGGCCAAGCGCTTCCGGCCCAGCAAGGGACCGAGCGACAACAACGAACTGGCCCTGCCGGCACGTCCGCACGGCGACGAGACCGAATATGCGCTCAAGTTCGATCACACCGGCGAGTCCCTGGACTGGTCGGTTTCCTGGTTCGACGGCCTGGAAAAACTGCGTTCGCTGCAGCTGATCCGTGGCGCCGACGGCCGCATCCTGGGCGCGAGCCGCGGCTATGCGCCATTGCGCGCCTTCGGCGTGGACGGCGCCACCACGGTGGGCGCCTGGGGGCTGCGCGGCGAGCTGGCGCGCCTGCGCTACCGCGACACCCGCTACGGGCTGACGGACGGCCGCCTGTCGCACTGGTACGGCATCGTCGGCGTCGAGACCAACCTGCCCGGCGCGGCCACGGCAAGCGTCCAGTATTTCTTCCGCCGTTTCGGCGAGGCGCCGGGGCTGGGCAATGTCACGCCGGCGGAAGAGGCGCTGCGGCGCCGCCTGCGCATCGCCAACAACCAGTTCCACAAGGTTCAGGACGGCTTCACGCTGCGCTACGGACAGCGTCTGTGGAACGACCGTGTCGACTACGAGCTGGTCGGCATGGTGAACCTGCGTGAGCACGACTACGCCATCCGCCCACGGGTGAGCCTGCGCTATTCCGACCACATCAAGTTCTCGGCGGGAGCGGACGTGTTCAAGGGGAAGGAAGAGAGTTTCTTCGGCAGCATCAAGAAAAACACCGTGGCGTTCGCGGAAGTCGTTTTCATCTACTAAGGACAATCCATGCAAGTTCCAGCCAATATCCTGTCGCTCAAGAAGCGTGTCGTGGCCGAGATCGGCGACGACCTGGCCCGCCACGCCCCGGAAGACTCCTGCCTGCTGCTGGACAGCACCGGGCCGAGCTTCACCCGCCAGTACATCGTGCTCAATGCCATCGGCATGGAGCGCCTGGCGCGCTTCGGCGAGATCCACGCCTTCTCGGGCTCGGTGTATGCGCTGTTCGGCTTCATGGCCTTCGCCACCGGGCGCAACAAGGTGAGCATCGAATCCCTGTGCCACGAGGAAGCCGAAACGGTGTTCCGCAACCAGCACCACGTGGGCCGCTTCTCGGGCCTGCGCTCGATCGGCAAGCTGATGACCGGGCGGCCGGCATTCGGCACGGTCGATCCGCTGATCGCCTCGCTGGAATACATGTTCGGCGACTTCGTCGACCAGCCTTTCTCCAGCTTCGGCAGCAATATCCACGTCTACCTGGCCGCGTCCAAGCACGCGCCGCTGCTGGTGCTGTCGAATAACGGGCGCTGCTCGCCCGAGCTGGAAGCCCTGCGCGCGCTGCCGGTCAAGCAGATCATCGCGATGGCCGCCAATGTGCCCATCGTCTACGGCGGCACCCGCGCCGGCACGCCTTACTTCGACCCGGTCTACACCAACCACTACGTGCCGACCCTGAAGCGCATCACCGCCACCGAACGCCACACCCTGATCTCGACGCCCTGGCGTTCGGGCGAGAAGGACAACCGCCGCTACCTGAACTGCTACCCGAGCGGCAATGCGCGCTGGCTGATGCTGAAGGATTTCGCGCGCCTGGTCAGCGGCCAGCGCAACGTGTCCTGGAGCCGCGACATCTATACCGCCTTCAAGGTTGCGGCCTGAAGGGCCTTATGTAATTCCATGCGGCAATATTCAGGCGCCTGCCGCCATGCCGCATGGGTTTCGCTTGCGTTCAGCTGGTTTGATCGGCATCCTTGTGTCTGACCGCGCGGCGGCAAACGCCGCCGGGCATCACGATGAAAGCTGATGAGACATGACGAGCGAGGCGCCGCTTTACCGGAATCACGTACTGCTGTTGTCGCAGAACTTTACGATCAAGGATAACCAGGACGAACTGCAACTGCACGCCCACAAATACGATTTCGACTTCCGGTTTTTTTGCGAAGTCAAAGATTTCGTCAATGCCGTGGAAGCCGACACCGGCAACAGCCTGTTCGTGATCGACCTCGATGCGCTGCACAACATGCAGTCGGACATGGAGGAAAAGCGCAAGACCCTGCTGCTGGGCGAACTGCTGCAGCGCCTGCCCGCCAACCAGTCCTACGTCTACCTGCAAAGCGCGCGCCAGGGCAGCCGCTTCCTTCTCCAGCAGCGCCTGGTCGACAGCAACTGCCTGGCCTATGCGGAAAAGCCGATTCCGAACGATGTGCTGGTCGATAAGCTGTTCAACCTCTTCATCCAGAAAAAGCGCGGCGACCTGATCCGCCTGATGGTGCTGGGCGATATCCCCGGCCTGGACGAGGGCGCGCTGCTGCGCCGGCGCCTGGAGCTGCTGCGCCATGCGGACGCCCAGACCCTGCACCTGCGGGTGAAGGACGTCCAGCCGGAGCTGGTCCTGATCACCGAGGCCGAGTTCGAGCGCAACGAAGCCATCGTCCGCATCCTCAAGAAGAATGTCGAAGCCGACCCGGTGCGCGAGATCGTGCTGCTGCAGCAGCGCCTGGATGCGAACCTGACCCGGCGCGCCCTGGCCGGCGGCTTCGACGCCATCATGCAGGCGACCGAGCCGGTGCTGCTGGCTGGGCAGCTGATCAACCGCGCGGACAAGATCCGCGTCAACAAGGACCTGATCGGCAAGGACCGCGCCACCGGGCTGCTGAACAAGGTCGGCCTGCAGAAGAAGGCCCAGGAACTGGTGCGCCAGGCGGCGCGCGAGGAAGTGCCGCTGAGCCTGGGCGTGGTCGACATCGACAAGTTCAAGACCATCAACGACACCTGGGGCCACCATTTCGGCGACATCGTGATCAAGCGCCTGTCGCTGGCGCTGGCCCAGCACGTGGAAGAGGGCGACCTGCTGAGCCGCTTCGGCGGCGAGGAGTTCGTGGTGGTGTTCTGGAACACCACCCTGGAGGAGGGGCAGCGCCGCCTGGACGCCATGCGGCGCTCGTTCTGCGCCACGGCCTTCGAGGTCGCGCCCGGCGACGTGCGCCATTTCTCGTTCAGCGGCGGCATGGCCGCCTTCCCCGAGTACAAGAGCGAGAACGAGCTGTTCCTGCGCGCCGACGCGATGCTCTACGAAGCCAAGGAGAACGGGCGCAACCAGGTTTGTATCCATCCGCTCTAAGCTGGCAACGTGCTTTTTCCAGGAGCCAGCCATGTCACGATCCAGGCATTCCCCGCAGCGCTCTGCGCCACTTGACGCCAAGCCCGCGTCGCAGGTGCGCAGGCAATTCGCCCCGCTCGCGGAGAAATTGCAGGCGGCGCGCAGCGTAACGGCGACCTGGGACAGCGCGCACGAGGAAGCCGAGCGCCTGGCGAAGGCCGGACTCGTCCCCCTGAGCGCAAGCGTTGACGAGCGCATGAAGCAGCTGCTGCTGGTGCTGGACCGCGAACATGGATCGGAGGCGCTCGACGAGGACGAGCGCGACACGCTGTCCCGCTTCATCTTGACCGGGCGCTCGCGCTGCTGGATGAAGCGGACGATCCCGAGCTTGAAGCATTGTGCGACCGTCACGCCGGCGAACAGCCGTTTGACGACGACGACGATGCCGATGAGGACGATGGCGCCGACGGGGGATTGCGGGCGGCGCTGAGCGAGATGCTGGGCGAGGAGATCGGCGAAGACATCGACCTGAATACGCCGGAGGGACGGGAAACGATCCTGGAGCTGCTGGAAGAGGACGAGCAAATGGAGAGGGCGCGCGCGGAGCGGCGCCTGGCTGCCATGGAGCGGGCCGACGCCGCCTGGGCCGCGGACAGCGAGCGGATCAAGGAAATCGTATCTACGCTCTTCGCTCGCCTCGGTCCGGCGCTGGAAGCCGCCCCGGCGCAGGATCTGCTGCCGCGCTCCCGCGCCGCCCACGAAGCCGGGGACCTGGCCGGCCTCCTGGCGGTGCAGTTCGAGGCCGAGCAGCTCGGCCTGGCGGAGCGCATCAACGAAAAGCAGCTGGCCGAGTGCGTGAAGCTACTGGAAGAAGAACTCAGGTTCCTGGAACGCGAAAGCGCCGCCATGGAAGGCGAGGCAGCGCGTCTCCTTTCCCTGAGCGGCACTCCCGTCCGGCATCCGCCCCCCGGGATGCTGCTGATCGAGCTGAGGGCGGATATCGAGGAGCTGAAGGAACAGGACGCCGAACTGCAGCGCGACCTGGCCATCGTGCAGGATCCGGCCGGACTGAAAGCCTGGATCCGGGCGCTCGACGATGTCGGCGACGATCCGGACTGAGGGCCGGATCAGTTGTCTTCCTTGCGCGGAACCAGGTTCTTCAAGCCGCCCGTGCCGTCAAGGCCCGGACAGGAAGCTTGCGCTGAACGGCCGGCGCCGCCGCATGACCGCCTTCCAGCTGGAACACGCTCGCCACTTCCGCAAGGTGGCGCGCCTGCTCCGACATCGCCTGCGAGGCCGCCGCCGCTTCTTCCACCAGGGCCGCGTTCTGCTGGGTGCCCTGGTCCATGCCGGTGATGGCGAGGTTGATCTGGTCGATGCCGGCGCTCTGCTCGCGGCTGGCGGCCAGGATCTCGCTCATGATGGCGGTAACGCGCTTGACGCTATCGACCACCTCGTTCATGGTCGCCCCGGCTTCGTTCACCAGCTTGCTGCCGACGCCGACCTGGCCCACCGAGTCGCCGATCAGTTCCTTGATTTCCTTGGCGGCGGCGGCCGAGCGCTGCGCCAGGTTGCGCACTTCCGAGGCCACCACGGCGAAGCCGCGGCCTTGCTCGCCGGCGCGCGCCGCTTCCACCGCCGCATTCAGGGCCAGGATATTGGTCTGGAAGGCGATGCTGTCGATCACGCCGATGATGTCGACGATCTTGCGCGAGGAGGCGTCGATCGCGCCCATGGTGTCGACCACCCGCGCCACCACCGCGCCGCCCTTGGCCGCGATGCCGGAAGCGTTGACGGCGAGGTCGTTGGCCTCGCGCGCATTGTCGGCGTTCTGGCGCACGGTGGCGGTCAGCTCCTCCATCGAGGAGGCGGTTTCTTCCAGCGAACCGGCCTGCTGCTCGGTGCGCTCGGACAGGTCCTGGTTGCCGGCCGCGATCTGGCCGGAGACGCTGGCGATGGTCTGGGTGCCGTGGCGCAGCTCGCCGATCACGCGCGCCAGGTTGTCGCGCATGGTGCGCATCGCGTGCAGCAGGCTGCTGTCGTCGCCCGCGCGCAGGTCGATCGCCACCGCCAGGTTGCCGGCCGCGATCTCGGACGCCAGGTGCTGGGCCTCGGCCGGCTCCGCGCCCAGCTGGAGGCTGAGGCGGCGGTAGACTGCGAACAGCCCGCCCGCCACCAGGGCCACCGAGGCCAGCAGGAGCAGGACAGCGACCAGGAAGGCTTGGCGGCTGGCTTCCTCGGCCTTCGCCACGGCTTGCCCGGTGCGCTCGTCCAGCAGGCCGAGGAA
>CAMPHU010000052.1 GCA_946886065.1 uncultured Massilia sp.
TCCTTTTCCAGGATGCGGCCGATCATGAAGTCCAGCGTGCCGCGCTGGAGCTTGTCCAGCAGGACGTTGCTGGACTCGACCTGCACGCCGATGCGCAGCAGCGGCGCCTGTTCCTTGATGCGCGCGATCGCGCGCGGCAGCAGTCCCATCGCAGGCGACATGATCACACCCACCTCCACCTGGCCCGCCAGGCCGGCCCTGAGCGCCACGATGTCGTCGTGGGCCAGCGCCAGGCTGGTGAGCGCCATGCGCGCGTGGCGGATCATCGTCTCGCCGTAGATGGTCGGTTCCATCCCGCGCGGCAGGCGCTCGAACAGCCGCACGTCCAGCATCTCTTCGAGGTCCTTGATCTGCTTGGAGGCCGCAGGCTGCGTCATGTGCAGCTCCTCCGCGGCGCGGTGGATATTGCGGTAGTCGTCCAGCGCGATCAGGAGCAGCAGCTGGCGCGTCTTGAGGCGCGCCTTCAAAAACCAGTTCGGGTTCGTTGTATCCATCAGAAAATAATATCATTTTGGATATCGACCCGGCCGGAATATCGCTGGGCGCTTATCACTTGCAGCCTGGGGACGGGTTGGCGGCCGGGCCCTCGGCCGTCTGGGCCACCTTCAGGATCTTGCCGTCCGGGCCGTAGCGCAGTTCCTCGACGGCGGCGGAGCGGCGGTACTCGCCGCCGGTCGGCAGCTTGCCGTTGTGGTAGAAGATGTAGGACTTGCCGTTGAAGTCGACGATGGCCTGGTGGATGGTGTTGACGTTGCTGTTCTTTTCCATGACCTGGCCGCCCCAGGTCCAGGGGCCGGTGGCGCTCGGGCCGGTCATGTACACCGTCTCTTCCGGGAACTGGCGCGAGTAGGTCAGGTAGTAGGTGCCCTTGTGCTTGTGCAGGTAGGCCGCCTCGGTGAACTGGTCCAGGCCCACGGTGTGGATCGGGCCGTCCAGTTCGACCATGTTGGGCTTCAGCCTGGCCCACTTCATGACCGTGTTGCCCCAGTAGAGATAGGCCTGGCCGTCGTCGTCGATGAAGACGGCGGGGTCGATGTCGTCCCACAGGATAGCCGACTCTTTCGTCATGTCGTTCGAGACCAGGGCCTTGCCGATGGCGTCGACGAAGGGTCCCGTCGGGCTGTCGGAGACGGCGACGCCGATGGCCTTGCCGGGGATGGAGGCGTGGTCGACGGTCGAGTAGAAGTAGTACTTGCCGTTGCGCTTGGTGATGTCCGAGGCCCAGGCGTCGCGGCCGGCCCACTTGAAGGTGCTGTATTTGAGCGGGGAGCCGTGGTCGGTCCAGTTCTTCATGTCGCAGGTGGAGTAGACGCGCCATTCGTTCATGACGTAGTCCTTGCCGCCGACGGGGGCTTCGTCCTTGCCGACGTAGAGGTAGACGCGGCCGTTGTCGACCAGGGCTGCGGGGTCGGCGGTGAAGATGTTCTTGACGATGGGGTTGGCGGCTTGGGCGAGCGACGCGGCGGATAGTAGAGCGGCGAGGACGCAGTGTTTGAACATCGGGATCTCCTTTGATTGATTCTTATGTTGGTGGCTGAGCGGCGGACTTGGGCGGAACAATGCCACTGGCATTGTTCCGCCCAAGTTTGCGCGCGTACCGCTAGCTCTTGGCCTTGAACGCCATCACCCGCTGCACCACGCAAAACACGAACAGCAGCGCGCCGATGACGATCTTCGTCCACCACGAACTGAGCGTCCCATCGAAGGCGATGAGGGTTTGAATGGTCCCGAGCACCAGCACGCCCGACAACGCGCCGGCCACATAGCCGTAGCCGCCGGTGAGCAGCGTCCCGCCAATGACGACAGCCGCAATCGCATCCAGCTCGGTCCCCTGCGCATGCAGCCCGTACCCCGACAGCATGTAGAACGAGAACAGCACCCCCGCCAGCGCGGCGCAGAAGCCGCTGAACGCATACACCAGGATCTTGGTCCTTCCGACGCTCAGCCCCATCATGGCCGCCGACTGCTCATTGCCGCCAATTGCATACACCGCGCGCCCGAAGCCGCTAAAATGCCCCAGCCACACCGCCAGCGCCAGCATGACGAGCGCAATGATCGCGCCAGGGGACAGGAAGCCGCCCAGGACAGGAACCTGCGTCTGCGACATCGCCACGAACAGCGGGTCCTCGATGGTGATCGACTCGATGCTGATCAGGTAGCACAGCCCGCGCGCCAGGAACATGCCCGCCAGCGTGACGATGAAGGGCTGCAGCCGGAACACGTGAATGATCGCCCCCATCCCGCCGCCGAACACGCTGCCTCCCAGCAGCACGGTGGCGATCACGGCCACCGGCGGCCAGTGCGCCACCTGCAGCAGCCAGGCAGACACCATGGTCGCCAGCGCCAGCACGGCGCCCACCGACAGGTCGATTCCGCCGGACAGGATCACGAAGCTCATGCCGATGGCGATCACCAGCAGGAAGGCGTTGTCGATCAGGAGATTGAGCATCACCTGCAGCGACAGGAAGCCTTCGTAGGCCGAGCCGCCGATCAGCAGCATCGTCACCAGCAGCACCACGGTGACCAGCGAGGTAAAGGACGGCATGCCGGGCAGCGCCCGCACGCCCTGGATCAAGGCGCTCATGCTGCCCTCCGCTTCCACAGCTGTTTGAACTGGTCCGACTGCGAAATGCAGACCAGGAAGACCACCACCGACTTGACGACCATGTTGACCTCGGGCGGGACGCCCAGCGAGTAGATGGTGTACGTGAGCGTCTGGATGATCAGCGCCCCGATGATGCTGCCGACCAGGCTGAACTTGCCGCCCGCGAGCGAGGTGCCGCCCAGCGTGACGGCCAGGATCGCGTCCAGCTCCAGCAGCAGGCCGGCGTTATTGGCGTCCGCGCTCTTCACGTTGGAACTGATCATCAGGCCCGCCATGCCGGCGCAGGCGCTTGAAAACACGTAGACGAAGACGATCAGCGCCGCGGTACGGATGCCGGCCAGACGCGCCGCCACCGGGTTGATGCCGACCGACTGGATGAACAGGCCCAGCGCCGTGTGGCGCAGCAGGAAGGCCGTCACCGCGAACACGGCCGTCACCACGAACAGCGCGAACGGCAAGCCAAGGAGGTAGCCGCTGCCGAGGAAGAAGAACGGCTGGTAATAGACCGTGACGATCTGCCCGTCCGTCAGCAGCTGGGCCAGGCCGCGCCCCGCCACCATCAGGATCAGGGTCGCGACGATGGGCTGCAGGCCCAGGCCGGCGACCAAGGCGCCGTTCCACAGCCCGCACAGCAGCGCCGCCCCCATCGCAGCGGCGAGCGCCAGCGCCATCGGGGTCTGCGCCACATACTCGGGCACGCCGTTGTTGATGACCATGGTGCCGCCAATCAGCATCGAGGCAACGGTGCCGGACAGCGCGACCACCGCACCGACCGAGATATCGATGCCGCGCGTGGCGATGACCAGGGTCATGCCGATCGCCGCCAGCATCAAGGGTGCCGCGCGATTGACGATGTCGACCAGGCTGCCGTACAGGTGGCCGTCCTTGATCTCGAGGCGGAAGAAGCCGGGAATCAAGAGGAAGTCGATCAGCAGCAGCACCGCCAGCGCGGCGAGCGGCCGGAACAGCGGATGTGCGACCGCAGCGGCGAAGGCCGATTGGGTGGCAACCGGTGCCGCCGCACTCGGCGCGGCCACCGGCGTCTTTTCCTGGACGATCATGTCTTGCCCTCCCCTGCGATCACGTGCAAGACCGAGCTGTCGTCCAGCTCACCGCGGCGGTACTCGCCGCAGGCCTTGCGGTCGCGCATGACCACGATGCGGTCGCTCACGCGCAGCACTTCGGGCAGCTCGGACGAGATGAACAGAATCGACATGCCCTTGCGGCACAGCGTAGTAACGTAATCCATGATTTCCTGCTTGGCGCGGACATCGATGCCGCGCGTGGGTTCGTCGAGGATCATCAGCTTCGGCTCGGTCACCAGCCAGCGCGCCAGCAGCACCTTCTGCTGGTTGCCGCCCGAGAGCGAGCCGATCGGCGTTTCGATGCTGGCCGTCTTGATCCCCAGCTGCTTGACGTAATAGGCGGCCAGCTCCTGCTGGCGGCGCAGCGGGATCGCGCGCATCAGGCCCTGCTTGGCCTGCAAGGCCAGGATCAGGTTCTCGCGCACCGACAGCGACAGGATCGCACCTTCGTGCTTGCGGTCTTCCGAACAGAAGCCGATGCCCTCGGCAATCGCGTCGCGCGGGGTGGCGAAGCTGCGCGGCCTGCCCTCGATCTCGATGGCGCCGCTGTCTGCCTTGTCGGCGCCGAACAGCAGGCGCGCTGTCTCGGTGCGGCCGGAACCCAGCAGGCCGGCCAGGCCGAGCAGCTCGCCCTTGCGCACTTCCATGTCCACCGGCGCCAGCACGCCGCGGCGCGCAAGCTGTTTCGTGCGCAGGAAGACGTCGTTGGCGCCCGTGTCAGCGCCTGCGCCGGCCGGGATCTGTTCCGGCGCCTCGTTCGGCGCGCCGATCATCTTGTTGACCAGGGCCAGGCGCGACAGCTCGCTGCAGACATACTCGCCTTCGCGCTCGCCGTTGCGCATCACCGTGATGCGGTCGGAGATGGCATAGGTCTGGTCGAGGAAGTGGGTAACGAACAGGATCGCCATCCCCTGCTCGCGCAAGCCGCGCAGCACCGAGAACAGCAGCTGCACTTCGGCTTCGTCCAGGCTGGAGGTCGGCTCGTCCAGGATCAGCACCTTGGCCGAGACGCTGGTGGCCCGGGCGATCGCGACCATCTGCTGGATCGCCAGCGGATAGGAGGACAGCGGCTTGCTGACGTCGAGATGGATCTGCAGCCTGGCCAGCAGTTCGGTTGCCTGGCTGCGCATGGTCCGCCAATCGATCATGCCGAAGCGGCGCGGATAGCGGCCGATGAAGATGTTCTCGGCCACCGACAGGTTCGGGCACAGGTTCACTTCCTGGTACACCGTGCTGATGCCCAGTTCCTGCGCGTGCTGCGTGGAGCGCGGCTCGATCTTCCGGCCATCGAGGACGATGCTGCCGCGTTCCGGCTGGTAGACGCCGGTCAGCACCTTGATCAGGGTGGACTTGCCGGCGCCGTTCTGGCCCATCAGCGTGTGCACTTCACCCGGATACAGGCGCAGGCCCGCTTCCGAGAGCGCCTTCACGCCGGGGAACTGCTTGTGGATGCCGGTGACCTCGAGTACCGGCGTCGCCTTGGTCGAAGCGAGCATAGAAGTGAGCACTGAGCGCCTCAGTACTTACGGTTCGGGAATTCCTTGGCCGCGACTTCAGCTGGGAACACACCTTCGTTCACGGTAATGCGCTTCGGAACCGGCTTGCCGGCCTTCACCGCCTGCGCAGTCTGGATCAGCTGGGGGCCGAGCAGCGGATTGCACTCCACCGTGACGTTCAGCTTACCCTGCAACATGGCCTCGAACGCGCCGCGCACGCCGTCGATCGACACGACCAGGATATCCTTGCCCGGTTTCAGGCCAGCTTCCTCGATCGCCTGGATGGCGCCGATGGCCATGTCGTCGTTGTGCGCGTAGAGCACGTTGATGTTCTTGCCTTCGGACTTGAGGAAGGCTTCCATGACTTCCTTGCCCTTGGCGCGGGTGAAGTCGCCGGTCTGGGAGCGGATGATCTTCAGCTTTGGGTTGCCGGCGATGACCTCGGCGAAGCCCGCCTTGCGGTCCAGGGCCGGGGCCGAGCCGACGGTGCCCTGCAACTCGACGATGTTGTAGCTGCGGGCCGGGTTCTTCTTCGCGTGTTCCACCAGCCAGCGCGCGGCGCGGCGGCCCTCTTCCACGAAGTCGGAGCCGATGAAGCTGACGTAGAGCGAAGGGTCGCTGACCTTGACGGCGCGGTCGGTCAGGATGACGGGGATCTTGGCGGCTTTCGCTTCGCGCAGGACGGTGTCCCAGCCCGACTCCACCACCGGCGAGAACGCGATCACGTCGACGCGCTGGGCGATGAAGGAGCGGATGGCCTTGACCTGGTTTTCCTGGCGCTGCTGGGCGTCGGCGAATTTGAGGTTGACGCCGGCCTTGCGGGCGGCGTCCTTGATGGAGGCGGTGTTCGCGGTGCGCCACTCGCTTTCGGCGCCGACTTGGGAGAAGCCGATGGTGAGGGGCTTGGCGGCGAAGGCCGGGGTGGCGACGGCCAACGATGCAGCCATGGCTGCGCCCAGGAGGTTCCTGCGGGTGAGTCTCATCACTTGTCTCCGGTATTGTTGTCTCTCAATACTAGGGCAAAGAGAGATACACTTCCAATCACTTTTTTGGCTGAACAGATACTGTTTTTCGTATCAATCCAGGCCGTAGCCTGCTACTTATCGCAGCAGGCGCAGCCCGTACAATCCGCCTGCCACCGAACCGGGGCGCGCGACGAAGCGAACACTCAGCTTGCCCTGGGCATCCCGCCGCATAGCGTCCGGAATCGGGATATCCATGGTGTAGATCTCCTCCTCCGCGTCCCTTTTCAGCGTCAGGCTGGATAACAGCCGGCCATTCACGAGTATGTCGAACTGGCGTCCTGCGTCCGCTTTCGCAAAACTCAGGCGCAACGCTTTCGCCTCATGCTTGGGGTCGTTCAGCTCGTAGCTGAACCACTTCGCAGCGTGACGCCAGTGGCGGCCGTTGTTGATGCCGGCTTCGCTGCCCTCGCCCTTGAAGAAGTGGTCGGATTCCGGCTGCTGTTCGCCGGGCGCCACCTGGTCGATGGTGCGGGCGTCCAAGGCAAGCCGCTCCGCTTCGCGCGCGGCATTGGCTGCCTGGAGCTGCGCCAGGCCGTCCGGGGTCGAGTGCTGCCAGTACATCGTGTAACGCGATTCATGCAGGCGGAAGAAGGGAACGAATTCCGTCTTCGCCCCATCCGCGCCATGGACCAGCCCTGGCGCCGTGAAGGTCAGCGGCTTGCCCTTGACCGGCTTGAACCTGCGGATGAAGTCTTTTGAATCGCTGACGAACATCGGCGCAGCCTCGAGCGGGCAGACCTGGCCGTTGGCGATGTGGCCCATGCGCGAGTCGTCGGCCAGGAAGTCGAGCTTTTCGTCGGCGAACAGGCGCGTCTTCGCCGCCAGTACCACGGGGCCGTGCAGGACCGCGTAGTAGTTGGACTTGTCCGGCATCTGTTCCAGGCGCGTGGTCATCGGCAGCTGCACGTCGACGCGGTCGCCCTTCTTCCAGTCCCGTTGGATGCTCACATAGCTGCCCGGCCGGCCCTCGACTTTTACAGCCTTGCCGTTGACCTTGACCTGCATGCGTCCCGCCGCCACCCAGGACGGATAGCGGATCTTCATGGTGAACTTGCCGCCCTCGTCGACCGTCAGGCGCGTCGTGTCGGCATCCGGGAAATGCGTGCTTTGGGTCAGCTTGATCCCGCGCTCGCGCCAGTTCAGCGTGGACGGGATGAACAGGTTCACGAACAACGCGTCGCCTTCATGCGCGTAGATGAATTCGCCGTACTTGGCGTGGCTTTCGATGCCCGAGCCCACGCAGCACCACATGCCCTGGTCCACCTGCGAATACACGCGGTAGTGGTTCGGCCGCATCGGCGTGAAGTAGACGAAGCCGCCGCCCGGCCGCTGGGACGACAGGATGTGGTTGTACAGCGCGCGCTCATAGTAGTCGCCATAGCCGCCCTTCTGTTCCGACTGGAACAGCATCTGGGTCAGCTTGAGCATGTTGTAGGTATTGCAGGTCTCCGGCCCCTCGACATCGTTGATCATCGGGCCGAAGTCCTTCTGGTCGTGGAAGTGTTCCCTGACGCTGTTGCCGCCGATCGCCACGGTGCGGTGCTCAACGACGGTCTGCCAGAAGAACTTCGCGGCCTTGTCCAGGTCCTCGCGCCTGGTCAGGTCGGCGATGCGCTTGAAGCCGATGACTTTGGGGATCTGGGTATTCGCGTGGAGACCGGTCAGCTTGTCCTCGCCTTTCGTCAGCGGCTCGAGAATGGCCTGGTGCGAGAAGCGCAGCGCCAGGTCCATGTATTTGCGCTCGCCCGTCATCTGGGCGACGTCGGCGAAGATCTCGTTCATGCCGCCATGCTCGCTACGCAGCATCTGCTGCATCTGCTGCTCGGACAGGCGTGAAGTAAGACCCAGCGCCCAGTCGGACAACTGGACCAGCATCGCGCGCGCCTCATCGTTGCCTGCGTAACGCCAGGCATCGCGCAGGCCGGCATAGACCTTGTGCAGGTTGTACCAGGGAACCCACTTGCCGTTGACGGAGAAGTTGTCCGCCTCCAGCTTGCCCGCCGCGATATCGCGCCAGGCCTGGCGGCCGCCCGGAATGCCGCCGACGTAGCCGTCGCCATTGGCCTGCTGCGCGCGCTTGAGCTCCGCCACGAAATAGTCCAGGCGGCGCAGTACCTCGCCGTCGCCGGTCGAGGCGTACATGAGCGCGAGCGCCGACAGGTAGTGGCCGCCCATGTGGCCATCCAGGCCGGTCGATTCCCAGTTGCCGTAGCTGGGCTTGCGCGGCTCCAGGCCGGCTTCGCGCAGGAAGGGAGCGAGCAGCCGGTCCGGCTCCATCGCCATCAGGTAGTTCAGGTCTGTGGTCTGGGCGTCGAGGAAGGGACCGGGCTTGAGCCGGACGTCCGCCAGCGGGAACAGGTCGGCCGCTTGCGCCCATGCGCCGGCGACCAAAAGGCTCAAGGCCGCGATCCGTGTCTTCATTTTTTCTCTACGCTCATGTAGCGGTTCAGGTCCTTCGGGTCCACGGTCGGCCAGCCGGCCTGGTCCCACTTCATTTCCAGGACTTTCAGCTTCTGCTTGTACTTGTCGGCGGTCTCGTAGGCGTGCAGCACCATGTAGTCCTTGCCGTCGAAGGTATAGGCGCTGTTGTGGCCGAGCCCTTTCCAGTCGCTGTCGCCCTGGATCACGAGCGAGCCGCCGCCCTTGGCCATGTCCACGCCGTTGCGGTCGAGGTAAGGGCCGGTGACCTTCTTCGCGCGGCCGACCACCACCTTGTAGGTGCTGTCCTTGCCCTTGCAGCACAGGTCCCAGGAGGCGAACAGGTAGTACCAGTCGTTCTTGCGCATGATGAATGGCGCTTCGATCTGGGCCGGGCCGGCTTCCTCGTCCGGGGTGTAGGCCGGGCGGTCGCGGCGGGCGATCGTGTGCCATTCCTGGGGCTCGGCCAACCTGGTGCGGCTGGCGTCCAGCTTCACCAGCTTGAGGCCGCTCCAGAAGGAGCCGAAGGACATCCATGGCGTGCCGTTCTCGTCGTCGATGACGTTCGAATCGATGGCGTTCCACAGGTCGCGGCCGGGGACCGATTGCAGGACCATGCCCTGGTCTTCCCAGCGGTAGTTCGGCGCGCGCGGGTCGAGCGTGGCATTGGTCGTCACGCCGATGCCGGAAGTGTTCTTGCCGAAGCCGGAGACCGAGTAGTACAGGTAGTACTTGCCCTTGTGGTGGTAGATGTCCGGGGCCCAGATGTGGTCGTTGAAGGTCGGGGCGGCTTTCTTGGCCCAGGCGGGTTCGCCGGGGAAGACGCGGCCTTCGGGCTTCCACGTTTTCATGTCGGTGGAGCTGTAGAAGGTGATGCCGGGGCCGGTGCTGAAGAGGTAGTACTTGTTGCCCTCTTTGGCCATGACGGGGTCGTGGACGCCGACCTGGGCGGCTATAGACGGGAATGCAGCGCCGAGGGCCAGCAATCCGGCGCAAATGCGAGTGATCGGAGACATCGCGTAATCCTTAGTTGAACTTAAAACCGTCGCCCCGACGAAGGCCGGGACCCAAGTTGAGCGTTTCGACGGCTCACCCAACTTGGGCTCCGGCCTTCGCCGGAACGACGGGCTACTGCTAACTAATTATCACGCCTCAGCGGCGACGACGATTACGGCCTTCGCGGGCACCTTCAGGGTCAGCTTGCCGTTGGCAGCCTTGGCGCTGTACGGCGCCGGCTTGATCGCCTGCGGCTTCTCGAAGGTGTTGTGCGCGTCCATCGTTTCGGAAGTCAGGATCTGGCCCGACACGCCCGAGACATTCTGGCCGGCCACGTTCAGCGTGATCTCGCTGGAGCGGGTCGGATGGGTGTTCACCAGCGCGACATAGGTCTTGCCATCCTTGCCACGCGCAGCCGATGCACTGATGCCCGGGACCGACTTGCCGTTGACCGAGTAGGCCACGTCATTGTCCACCGCCACCGGCAGCGAGGTCGCATCCTGGAACGGAATGTACATCTTGTAGGTGTGGTAGGTCGGCGTCAGCAGCATCTTCTCCTTGTCGGTGATGATCATCGCCTGCAGCACGTTGACCATCTGCGCGATCATCGTCATGCGCACGCGCTCCGCATGCGCATGGAAGATGTTGAAGTTGAGTGCCGCCACGACCGCGTCGCGCAGGGTGTTACGCTGGAACAGGAAGCCAGGATTGGTGCCCGGTTCCACGTCGTACCAGGTGCCCCATTCGTCCACGTAGAAGCCGATTTTCTTCTCCGGATCGTTCTTGTCCAGGATGGCGACGTTGCGGCGGATATGGCCGTCCATGCGCATGGTCTGCTGCATGGTCGAGAACCATTCCGTCTCCGGGAAGCCGGTGGCGGCGCCCTTCTTCTCCCACACGCCGGTCGGCAGCGTGTAGAAGTGGAAGCTGATGCCGTCGGTGCCGCGCGCGGCCTCCTTGCTCAATACCTCGGTCCACTTGGTGTCGTCGTCGTTGCCGCCGCTGGCGATCATCTTCGGACGCGCATTCGGCGGCGTCTTCAGGAAGGTCGCGTAGTGGTTGTACAGGTTGGCGTAGTACTCCGGCTTCATGTTGCCGCCGCAGCCCCAGGCTTCGTTGCCGATGCCGAAGAAGGCGACCTTGTACGGCTCCTTGCGGCCGTTCTTGCGGCGCTGCTCGGCCAGGGTCGACTTGGTGTCGGAGGTCATGTACTCGAGCCACTCGGCCATCTCCTGCGGGGTGCCGGAGCCGAGGTTGCCGTTGACGTAGGCTTCGGTACCCAGGATCTCGACCAGGTCGAAGAACTCGTGGGTGCCGACCGCGTTGTCTTCCGCCACGCCGCCCCAGTGGGTGTTGACCTTCACCGGGCGCTTGTTGCGCGGGCCGATGCCGTCGCGCCAGTGGTACTCGTCGGCGAAGCAGCCGCCCGGCCAGCGCACCAGCGGCACCTTCAGCTCCTTGAGCGCGCCGACCACGTCGTTGCGCCAGCCGCGGGTATTCGGGATCTTCGACTGCGGACCGACCCACAGCCCCTCGTAGATGCCGGTGCCGAGGTGTTCCGCGAACTGGCCGTAGACGTTCTTGTTGATGACCGGGCCGGGCTTCGTGGTGTCGACCGTGACGCTCACCTGGGCAAAGGCCGGCAGCGCCGCCATGGCGAATGCGAGGATGGTGGGCTTGAGTAGATTCATGCGTGTCTCCTGATTTTTACTTGAATACGGCGACAAAGCCGCCTTGAGGTTTGATGCTGATCCTTGCCTTGCCGCCCTGGATCGGGGCCTGCGTGAAACTGCGTTCGGTGTCGCCGTCGGTGACGAGCGTGCCGCTGCGCCCGTCCAGGAAGGACAGGTCGAGCTCTACGCTGCGCTCGGTGGCGTCGGCGTTGATGCCGGCGACGTACCAGCTGCCGCCGCTCTTGCGGGCGAGGATGGCGTAGCGGCCCGGATCGCCATCGATGAAGCGCACGTCGTCCCAGCTGCGCGGCAGGTCCTGCAGCAGGGTCTTCACGTAGGGCGGCACCGTGGCCATGCCTTCCGGGCGCTCCGCGAAGTGCTGGATGCCGGACAGGAACAGCACGGATTCGGCCAGCTCGAACCCATTGCGCGTGGCGCGCTTGATGTTGGGGATGTCGCCGAAGACCATCGGCGTGAAATCCATCGGGTCGAACAGGTTGCGGGTGAAGGGCAGCATGGCCGCATGGGCCGGCACCGCGTCCTGGTCGGCCTGTTCGAAGGTCGTGAACTCCAGGCCGCGAATGGCCTCCACCGTCATCAGGTTCGGATAGGTGCGCGACCAGCCGCGCGGCAGGGTGGCGCCATGGAAGTTCACCAGCAGGCCCGCCTTGGCGGCGTCATTCAGGATGTCGATGTAATAAGCGATCATCGACTTGCCGTCGCCGGCGAAGAAGTCGACCTTGACGCCCTTGACGCCGATCTCGCGCAGGCGGCCGAACTCTTTTGCCCGCTGGGCCGGCGTCAGCAGTGCGCCCTTTGGGCTGTATTCCGTCTTGTTCCAGGCGCCGGACGAGTTGTACCAGACCAGGATGCCGACACCCTTCCCCGCCGCATACCGCACCAGCTCGCGCAGCTTGTCGACGCCGATCTTGCGGTCCCAGTCGGCGTCGACCAGCGTGTAGTCCCATTTCATCTCGGCGGCGAAGTCGACGAAGCGCTTCTGCACGTCGAATACGGTGGCGTCGTCCTTCAGCAGCGCCCAGCTCCAGGAAGCATGGCCGGGCTGAATAGCTGCCTTGTCGAAGGCGATGGCGGGTGCGGCGAGATCGGTGCCCAGCGTGGACTCGACCAGGGTCTTGAGCGAGCCGAGGGTGATGACGCGCCAGGGCGTGGCAAGCTCGCCCTTCGCTTCGGCCAGCAGTGCGCCACGCGTGTAGACCTCGGGCGCCGCCGGCGGTGCGAGGCGGTAGACGCCGCCGGGAGATTCCGAGGCCAGGCGCGATGCGTGGAAGCTGCCGTCCATGTTCGCTTCGGTCAGCGCCACCCAGGTGTCGCCGGTACGGAACAGGGCCGGGAACACCCAGCCTGCGCCGAGCTTGGACGGGGTGCCGACCGGGATCTCGCGCTGGTAGTGCTCCTCGTAGGATGGATTCGTGTTCATCCAGCCGGTCTGGGCCACCGACATCGGCTGCAGCCACGCGCGGCTGGACGGATCGAAGGCGAAACTGGTGGATTCGGAAACGAACTGCAGCTTCGGCGCGCGCACGACGTAGCGGAAAGCGACGCCGTCGTTCGAGGCGCGGAAGCTCACGTCCATGGCCTGCCCTGCCGCGTTGCGCACGGTGTGGGTTTGTTCGTTGGCGCTGTAGGTAATGTGGCGCTTCTTGGCGGTGGCGAGTTCGTAGCTGTCGCGCACGGGCTTGACGGGCGAGCTGGCGGACAGGGTCAGCTTGCTCGACAGGTCGATGCCCTTCAGCTGGAGGCCGAGGGCGGATGGGAGGATGACCGGCTTGCCGTCGCGCGAGACGGCATACGTGAGCATGCCGTTTTTCGAGACGGATAGGTCGACGCTGATGTGGCGGTCGGGGCTGGTCAGGGGCGCGGCGTGTGCGTGGGTGCACAGCAGGGCAATGGCGGCCAGCAGGGTGCTACGGGATGCGTTCATGGCGGACTCCAAAACACCCTGTCGTTCCCGCGCAGGCAGGAACGACGGGTGGGTGAGCGGGGACGACTAGACGGATGCTGCGCTGGCCGGCGTAGCGCCAAGCCAGGAAGACGCTAGCGCGTCAGGTCCAACCCGCATCCACCACGAAGTCCTGCGCCGTGCACATCTTGCTGTCGTCCGCCCCCAGGAAGAGCACCATGTTGGCCACATCCTCCGGCATGAGCTTGCCCGGCAGGCACTGCGCCTTCTTGATTTCCTCCTCCGCCGCCGCGTCCACCCACAGCTCGATCTGGCGCTGCGT
Source organism: uncultured Massilia sp. (assembly GCA_946886065.1). The sequence goes on from CAMPHU010000052.1 coordinate 13,545, forward strand.
CATGACCCAGCCCGGCGTGACCGTATTCACGCGCACCCCGAACGGGCCGAGGTCGCGCGCCAGGCTGCGGGTCAGGCCGATCACGGCCGCCTTGGTAGTGGCGTAGACCGGATAGCCCGCGCCCTTGGCATGCCAGGACATGGAGCTGAAATTGATGATGGAGCCGCCGCCCTTCTTCTTCATCCCTTCCAGGACCGCCTGGATGGTGAAGAACATCGGACGCTGGTTGATGGCGATGCGCTCGTTCCAGTAGTCGAGCGAGACGTCCTGGATGTCGTGGCGCTGATCGTTGGCCGCATTGTTGACCAGGACGTCGAAGTCGCCCAGCTGTTCCGCCAGCTCGGCCACCGTGCGCTGCAGCGCCGGAATATCGGTGATATCGCAATAACGGAACACCGGCGCCTGGTGGCCCGCCTGGGCAAGCCTGGCGCACAGCGCCTCGCTGGCCTGCTTCGCGATGTCCACGAACGCGACCACGGCGCCCTGCTCCACGAATGCGCTGACGATCGCCTCGCCGATGCCGGTGCCGCCACCGGTCACGAACACGCGCTTGCCTTTAAGGCTGGGATACTTCGCTAACTGACTCATCACTGTCTCCATCTGTTCTTATTGTGCGGCCGTTTTTACTCTTTGGTCAACGCGCCGTCGCGGCGGCGCCAGGTGCCCAGCGGGTTACCGTCGCGCAGGACTTCCGGCAGCAGCTCGGCCGGCATGTTCTGGTAGCACACCGGACGCAGGAAGCGGCCGATCGCACCGGTGCCCACCGAGGTGCTGCGGCCGTCGGCCGTCGACGGGAACGGGCCGCCATGCACCATGGCGGTCGAGACTTCCACGCCGGTCGGGTAGCCGTTGGCCAGGATGCGGCCGACCTTGCGCTCCAGGACCGGCAGCAGCGCCTTGGCCGCGGCGTAATCTTCCGCATCGATCTGCAGGGTCGCGGTCAGCTGGCCTTCCAGCACTTCCGCCACCTCGCGCAGCTGGTCCGCGTCCTGGCAGACCACCAGCACGGAAGCCGGTCCGAACACTTCCTCGTGCAGTTCGTGGCGCTTCAGGAACTCTTCCGCGCTCACGCGGAACAGCGCCGCGGCGCCCTTGCCTTCCTCGTGCTCCAGGCGCGCCAGCGTGGTGACGGCCGCGTTCCCGGCCAGCGCATCGACACCCTTGCGGTAGCTGTCGGCGATATTCTGGTTCAGCATGACGGCGGCCTGGGTCGCGTGCAGCGCGTCGGTCGCGGCCTTGCAGAAGGTCGACAGGCCGGGGCCGTCCACCGCCAGCACCAGGCCGGGATTGGTGCAGAACTGGCCGACGCCCAGGGTCAGCGAGGCCGCGAAGTTCTTGCCGATCTCCTCGGCGCGGCTTTCCAGCGCGTGCGGCATCAGGAACACCGGGTTAATGCTGCTCATCTCCGCATACACCGGGATCGGCTGCTTGCGCGCCGCGGCGACGGCCATCAGCGCAGTGCCGCCGGAGCGCGAGCCGGTGAAGCCCACCGCCTGGATGGCCGGATGGCCGACCAGCGCCTGGCCGATGCCGTTGCCGGTGCCGGTCAGCAGCGCGAATACGCCCGCCGGCAGTTCGCACAGCTGGACCGCCTTGGCGACGGCGCGCGCCACCAGTTCCGAGGTGCCCGGGTGGGCCGAGTGGGCTTTCAGGACCACCGGGCAGCCGGCCGCGAATGCCGAGGCAGTGTCGCCGCCGGCGACCGAGAACGCGAGCGGGAAGTTGGAAGCCGCGAACACCGCGACCGGTCCCAGGCCGATCATGCGCATGCGCAGGTCCGGGCGCGGCGGGGCGCGTTCCGGCAGCGGGGTGTCCAGGCGCGCGTCGGCCCAGGAGCCTTCGCGCAGCAGGCTGGCGAACATGCGCAGCTGGTTCACGGTGCGCATGCGCTCCCCTTCCAGGCGCACGCGCGGCAGGCCGGATTCCGCCATCGCGCGTTCGATCAGTTCGTCGCCGATGGCCAGGATCTGCTCGGCCACGGTGTCGAGGAACCGGGCGCGCTCCTGGTCGGAGGTGGCGCGGAAGCTGTCGAAGGCTTCGCCCGCCAGGCGGCAGGCACGGTCGATCTGGTCTGGCGTGACCATGTGGAAGCTCGGCTCCAGGTAGTCGCGGCGGGCCGGGTCCCAGGCCTTGAACGAACCCGCGGCGCCGCGTTCCTGCACGCCGCCGATGATGGCTTCTCCGGTGATGCTCATAAGGTCTTCACTTTCGCAAATGGGGTGGCATGGACGGCCAGCTTGTTGCGCAGGGCCGGGCCGAAGGCCGGGGACTCGACTTCGAAGGTCTCGCCGGCTTCGACGACGATGTTGTCGGCCACGCTCAGGGTGGCGGTGCCGAAGAAGTGGATGTGCACGTCGCCGGCGCGGTTGAACAGGCCGTACTTGAAGTGGTGGTATTCCAGGTTCCCGATGGTGTGCGACATGTTCTGCTCGCCGCTCACGAAGGCCTTCTGCCAGCGCAGCTTGCCTTCCTTGTCCAGGATGCGCGAGACGCCTTCCACGTGGGCGGGCAGCTCGCCGACCAGCAGCGCCGGGCCGAGGCCGCAGTTGCGCAGCTTCGAGTGGGCGAGGTACAGGTAGTTCTGGCGTTCGGTGACGTGGTCGGAGAACTCGTTGCCGATCGCAAAACCCAGGCGGTAAGGCTGGCCGTCGTCGCCGATCAGGTACAGGCCGGCGATTTCCGGCTCTTCGCCGCCGTCGAGCGCGAAGTCCGGCATCTCCAGGTCCTGGCCGGTGGCGCGCACGATCGAGCCGTCGCCCTTGTAGAACCATTCCGGCTGCACGCCCGCGCTGCCCGCCGCCGGCTTGCCGCCTTCGACGCCCATGCGGAACATCTTCATCGAGTCGCTCAGGGTCTCGACGTCGCCGCCGATCTTCTTGTGCATGGCGTCGCGGGTGTCCGCGCTGCCCAGGTGGGTCAGGCCGGTGCCGGTGACGTAGCAGTGGGCGGAATCGGGATGGTCGAGCGGCGGCAGGATGCGGCCGGCCCTGGCCACGTCCTCGTAGTTGAAGGTCTCAGGACCGGCCGAGCTGTCGGCCAGTTGCGCCAGGCCCGCGCGGGTGGCGATGGCGGCGCGCGCCAGGTCGAGCGTGGTGGCGTAGCCGTTGATGACGCGGATGATGTTGTCGTGGAGGATGCCGATGCGGCGCTCCTGCGAATCGGTCAGAAATTGTACGAGCAGCATGGCCCGGTCTCCTTGTGGTGTTTGAAGTCGGGATGTGCCTCGAACGCGCGGCCGGGAAGTCCGGCGGCGCGTTCGGCTCCCGCTGGATCAGTGAGAATGCTTGGGTACGGCCGAACCGCGGCTGCCCACGAGGAAGTCGAAGTCGCAGCCTTCGTCCGCCTGCAGCACGTGGTCGAGGTAGAGGCGCTGGTAGCCGCTGTGCTGGACCGGCTTGTTCTTCTCGGCGCGGTCGGCCAGGCGGACCTTGATCTCTTCGTCCGACAGCTCGACGTTCAGCGAACCGCTGTAGCAGTCCAGCTGGATCATGTCGCCGTCCTGCACGATGCCCAGCGGGCCGCCGGCCATGGCTTCCGGCGCCACGTGCAGCACCACGGTGCCGTAGGCGGTGCCGCTCATGCGGGCATCCGAGATGCGCACCATGTCGGTGACGCCCTTGGCCAGCAGCTTGGGCGGCAGGCCCATGTTGCCCACTTCGGCCATGCCCGGGTAGCCCTTCGGGCCGCAGTTCTTCATCAGCAGGACCGAGTTCTCGTCCACGTCCAGGTCCGGATCATTGATGCGCTGCTTGTAGTGGTCGAAGTCCTCGAACACGACGGCCTTGCCGCGGTGCTTCATCAGGTGTGGCGATGCGGCCGAGGGCTTGAGCACGGCGCCGCGCGGCGCCAGGTTGCCGCGCAGGATGCAGATGCCGCCGTCGGCGATCAGCGGGTTGTCCAGCTTGCGGATCACTTCGTCGTTGTAGATCGGCGCGTCCTGGCAGTTCTCCCACAGGGTCTTGCCGTTGACGGTCAGCGCGTCCTTGTGCGGAATCAGGCCGCCCTCGCCCATGCGGCGGATCACGGCCGGCAGGCCGCCGGCGTAGTAGAACTCTTCCATCAGGAAGCGGCCCGAGGGCAGCAGGTCGACCACGGTCGGGGTGCCCTTGCCGATGGTGGTCCAGTCTTCCAGCTCGAGCGGCACGCCGACGCGGCCGGCGATGGCCTTCAGGTGGATCACGGCATTGGTCGAACCACCGATGGCGGCGTTCATGCGGATCGCGTTCTCGAAGTTCTCGCGCTTGAGGATCTTGGAGAGCTTCAGGTCCTCGTGCACCATCTCGACGATGCGGATGCCGGACATGTGGGCCAGCACGTAGCGGCGCGCGTCCACCGCCGGAATCGCGGCATTGTGCGGCAGCGAGGTGCCCAGCGACTCGGCCATGCAGGCCATGGTCGATGCGGTGCCCATGGTGTTGCAGGTGCCGGCCGAGCGCGAGTGGCCGGCTTCGGCAGACAGGAATTCGTGCATCGTGATCTGGCCCGCCTTGGCCTGCTCGTGCAGCTGCCAGACGGCGGTGCCGGAACCGATGTCCTTGCCGTTCAGCTTACCGTTGAGCATGGGGCCGCCGGTGACGACGATGGTCGGCAGGTCGACGCTGGCCGCGCCCATCAGCAGGGCCGGGGTGGTCTTGTCGCAGCCCACCAGCAGGACCACGGCGTCCATCGGATTGCCGCGGATCGATTCTTCGACGTCCATCGCGGCCAGGTTACGGGTCAGCATGGCGGTCGGGCGCAGGTTCGATTCGCCGTTCGAAAAGACCGGGAATTCGACCGGGAAGCCGCCGGCCTCCAGGATGCCGCGCTTGACGTGCTCGGCGAGCTTGCGGAAGTGGGCGTTGCAGGGGGTGAGTTCGGACCAGGTGTTGCAGATGCCGATGATCGGCTTGCCCTGGAATTCATGGTCGGGAATGCCCTGGTTCTTCATCCAGCTCCGGTACATGAAGCCGTTCTTGTCCTGGGTTCCAAACCACGCGGCGGAACGCAGTGCGGTTTTCTTCTTTTGCTCGGACATTCGTTTTCTCCTCGTTATTCTTCGGCCCGGGGCAGCTAGTGCTGGTGTCTCCCGATCAGCGATGAGGAAGTCTAAAATGCGAGCAGATAACTTTCCAATCAATTTTTCGGCTGCATTGATACCTATTTTGATATCGATGCAGCCTTCGGGCTCCTAGCGGTGGAGGAAGCGGTTTTCCGGCAAGCCGCGCACGTCCAGCGACTGGCTGAACAGGGCGCCGGAGAGCGGCGCGCCGGCGCGGTCGTTCGCCGTCATGCCCAGGTGGGCCGAGGTGACATACAGGGTGGAGAGGTCCGGGCCGCCGAAGGCCGGGCAGCTCGGCTGCGGCGCGGCCAGCTCCAGCGTGCGGTCCAGGCGGCCGTCCGGCGCGAAGCGCATCACCTTCCCCGCGCCCCAGCGCGTGGTCCACAGGTAGCCATCGGCGTCGATGCAGGAGCCGTCCGGCTCTCCGGGCGCGGCGTCGGCCGGAACGAAGACATGCGTCGCCCCGACCTCCCCGCTGCACGGGTTGTAGTCGGCGAAGCGGATCTCGCGCGTGGCCGAATCGGCGAAATACATGCGGCGCCCGTCGGGGCTGAAGCAGATCGAATTCGCGATCGCGGCCTTCCCCACCGGCAGGCGTTCGAGCGTGAGGTCGAGGTTCAGGCGGTAGAAGCCGCCCAGGGCCAGCTTGGGGTGCTCATCCTGGTTGAACATGCCGAACACGAAACGGCCTTGCCGGTCGCAGCGGCCGTCGTTCAGGCGCGTGGACGGAATATCGGCCTCCACCTCGCAGATGCGGGTCACCTTGCCGGTCGAGAAGCTGAAGAAGGCCAGGCCCGAGGCCAGCCCCAGCAGCAGGCGGTCGTCGCTGCCGGTCAGGGCGAAGGAGCACAGGCGCTCCGGCATCTTCCAGCTCGTGGTGCGGCCGGTGGACGGCGAATGCGACCACAGGGTGGCGGCCGGGATGTCGGTCCACAGCAGGCGCTTCGTACGCTCGCACCACAGCACGCATTCGCCCAGCTCGTGTTCCGCCTCGATGAAGGCCTGCATTGCGCTCATGGCTCCACCGAGAAGCGGAAGCGCGATTCCGTCTCGTACACCTGGCCCGGACGCAGGATCACGTTCGGGAACTGCGGATTGTTGGGCGAATCGGGGAAGTGCTGCGGTTCCAGGCAGAAGCCCGTGCGGTGCTCGTAGCTGTGGCCCTTGCCCTTCAGCGAGCCGTCCAGGAAGTTCCCGCTGTAGAACTGCACGCCCGGTTCCTCGGTCCACAGCTCCAGCACCCGGCCCGACACCGGCTCGACCACGCGCGCGGCCCGCGTCATCGCCTTGCCGTTCGGCTTGTTGAGCACGAAGTTGTGGTCGTAGCCCAGGCCGTGGCGCAGCTGCTTGTCCGGCTGGCCGATGCGCTCGCCGATCGGGCGCGGCATGCGGAAGTCGAAAGGCGTACCCGTCACCGGGGTCAGCTCGCCGGTCGGGATCGATTCGGCGTCGATGGCCACGAAGGCGTCGGCGTCGATCACCAGCTCGTGGCCGAGGATATCGCCCTCGCCGGCGAGGTTGAAGTAGCTGTGCTGGGTAAGGTTGACCGGCGTCGGCGCATCCGTCATGGCGTGGAAGCGCACCACCAGCTCGTTGTCGTCGTTGAGCCGGTAGACCACGGTGGCGTCCAGGTTGCCCGGATAGCCCTCTTCGCCGTCCACGCTTCGGTAGCTCAGGCGCAGGCTGTCGCCCTCGGCCACGGCGTCCCACTTGACCATGTGGAAGCCCTTCGGACCGCCATGCAGGTGGTTGTTGCCGTTATTGGTGGGCAGCCGGACCTCGCGGCCGTCCAGCATGAAGCGGCCCTTGGCGATGCGGTTGCCGTAGCGGCCGATCAGGGCGCCGAAGTACGGGCTGTCGCCGCGGTAGGGTTCGAGCGTGTCGAAGCCCAGCACCACGTCCGCCATCTTGCCGTCGCGGTCCGGCGCGTGCAGCTCGGTGATGATGCCGCCGAAGTCGATGATCTTCGCCACCATGCCGCTGGCATTGGCGAGCGTGAACTGGGTGATGGGCGTGCCGTCGGGCAGCTGGCCGAACGGCGCTTGCGTAATACCGGTTTGCACGTGTTCTTGTCCTTAGTAGGTGGAAGGCCGGCCGAAGACCGGCATGCCCTTGTCGTCCCAGCGCAGCGGTTTCACGAAGGTATGGCGGTCCGGATTCCACAGCGGATCGCCGACGATCTCGGTATAGGTGCGCGCATGGTAGACCAGCATGACGGTGTCGTTGTCTTCGGCATAGGTGAAGCTGTTGTGGCCCGGGCCGTAGATGCCATGATCGTAGCAGGTTCGCAAAACCGGCTCGCGCGATTTGGTCCACGAGGCGGGGTCGAGCAGGTTGGCGTCCTCGTCGGCCCACAGCAGGCCCATCGCGTAGTTGTGGTCGGTGGCGCTGGCCGAGTAGCTGATGAAGATCTTGCCGTTGCGGCGGATGACGGACGGGCCCTCGTTGACCCAGAAGCCGATGGTTTCCCAGTCATATTCCGGCTTGCTCAGAAGAATTGGCTTGCCCTCGATCTGCCACGGGGTCTTCATCGGGGCGATGTAGAGGTTGGAGTTGCCTTCGATTTCGACATCCTTCTGCGCCCACAGGTAGTAGAGCTGGCCCTTGTGGGTGAAGGTGGTGGCGTCCAGGCAGAAGCTGTCGATGCCCGTGTCGACCTGGCCCATGAATTCCCATTCGCCTTCCAGGGGGTTGGCGCTGGTATTGCGGATCGCGTACATGCGGTGCTGGAAGAGCTTGTGCTTGATCTCGCGGCTCGGGGCGGCGGCGAAGTAGACGTACCAGGCGCCCTGGTTGAAGTGGATTTCCGGGGCCCAGACCAGTTCGGAATACGGGCCGGTGTCGGGCTTGGTCCAGGCGGTGACGGTGGGCGCCGTGGCCAGGCCTTCGATGGTGGTCGCGCGGCGCAGTTCGATCTGGTCGTACAGGGGGACCGAGGCGGTGAAGTAGTAGTAGCCGTCGGTATGCTTGTAGATGTAAGGGTCGGCGCGTTGTTCGATCAGGGGTTTGAGGATGGTTTCTTGCATGGTCGGTCTCTGTTCTTCGGTGTGCTGGTGTAGCACGCAAACTTGGGTCCCCGCCTGCGCGGGGATGACGTGCATAAGCTAACGGGAAAAGTGGCGTCAGGTGGCGGCGTAGCCGTGGTCGCGCATGTCTTTCTTGACGGTGTCGTAGTACGAGTCGCTGATGCGGTACTTGAACATCAGGGCGCCCATCAGGAAGTGGAAGAAGCCCGGGATCACCGACAGCATCAGGGCGATGCCCTGCAGCGCCAGCGCCGATTGCTCCTGGTTCGGCTGGTATTCGAAGTAGTTCAGCAGGATGCCCACCATGCCGCCGGCGACGGCCATGCCGGCCTTCTGGCACACCGAGATGCCGCCGAAGGCGAAGCCGGAGACGCGCTTGCCGGTCTTGACCTGGCCGTAGTCGATGGTCTCGGCGATGGCCGACCAGAACACCGGCGCATGCAGGTCCACCACCAGCGACAGCACGAAGTACAGGACGAAGGCCAGCAGGATGTCGCCCGGCTGCACCAGGAAGTAGATCATCACGCTCAGCACCGCCACCGCCAGCTGGGTGTAGCGGAACAGCTTGACCTTGCAGTAGAACTTGGTGGTCCAGGTGGACACCACCATGGCCAGGATGGCTGCCGCCACGCCGGTCGACAGGAAGGCCGAGACGGTCGCTGTGTCGCCTCCTAGGAAATACTTGGCGTAGTAGATCGCCACCGAACCGCGGATCACGTAGCCGATGGTGCCGGTCACGCAGACGCCGCACAGGATCAGCCACTGGTCGTTCCGCAGCAGCACCCTCACCTGCTCCATCAGCGGCTGCTTCTCGACCTTGTGCACCACGCGCTCGGTGGTGGTAAAGAAGCAGAACAGGAACAGGCCCACGCCCATCGCCGCCATCACCGCCATCGCGGCCTGGTAGCCGGCGGCCGGATTGGCGCCGTCCCACCAGCTGGCCAGCACCGGCACGATGATGGTCACCATGAAGGCGCCGATCTTGGCGAAGAACAGGCGGTAGCCATTGGCCGACAGGCGCTCCTGCGGGTCCGAGGTCAGGCCGCTGATCAGCGAGATGTAGGGAATGCCCACGCCGGCCGTCATGATGGTCATGAGGATGTAGGTCGAATAGGCCCAGACCAGCTTGGCGTCGTAGTCCCAGTCCGGCGTCGAGAACACCAGGAACACGCTCAGGCCGTAGGGCACGGCGAGCAGCAGCAGCCAGGGACGATAGCGTCCCCAGCGCGTCAGGACGGAATCGGTGATCTGCCCCATCGCCAGGTCGGCGATCGCTCCCACCACCTTCACCGCCACGAACAGCGCCGCCAGGTCGACGGTCCGGAGGCCGTAGATGTCGGTGTAGAAGAAGGTAATGATCAGCATCATCGACGAGATCACCACGTTGAGCGCCATGTCGCCTGCGCCGAAACCCACTTTTTCGAGGGTGGAGAGTTTTTGAGTTTGCATGATTCGCGGTCCCTTCCAAACGATTCGGGGCACTGCCGGATACCACCGTGCAGTGCCCCTGTTTTGCTGCCTTGCCTTACATCTTCCAGCGCAAGGCGACCGAGACCGAACGTCCGACCTGGAGCGTACCGAAATTGGTCAACAGCTCATTACCCGCATTGCCGAAGTGGTAGTACTGCCGCTGCATTTCGTTCGTCAAGTTGATGGCAGCGATATCGACCGAGGTCCTGTCGTTGATTTTGTAGGAAACTTGCATGTCCACGCTCTTTTCGGGATGACGCCAGATACCAATCGGATTTGCAAACAAGGCGGCTTCGTTGGCGGCCAGGAAGGCTGAGCGCCAGACATAGGACAAGCGCGCGCTGACCGGGCCCTTTTCGTAAGCCAGGGTGGCGTTGTAGGAGCGGTCGGACACCCCGAAGAACGGTGTCTCGAGCTGGGCGATGATCTCGCCGGCACTATTGGCCTCGGGTACGTTCTGCGACGAGCTGAGTCGGGTATAACTGCCCTGGAAGCCCAGACCGTCCAGCGGGCCCGGCAGCCACTTCGGGAAGTAGATCAAGCCGATCTCGACACCCTTGATCGTGCCGTCGGAAGCGTTGACCGGTGAGTTGATGACGTAGTCATAGCCGTTCGTATGGTCGCCGCCCGAGGTCGAGTTGCGGAAGGGGTCGTCCGCCGGTTCGACGTGAATCTTGCGACGCAGGGGCACGACCAGGCCGTCGATCTTGCGCTTGAACACAGTGCCGTAGAGCGCGCTGTCTTTCTGGAAATACCACTCCCCCGTCAGATCGAAGTTCGTCGAGAGCGTCGGTTTCAGGTCCGGATTGCCGCCGGTGCCCGAGCCATACCCCACCCGCGACACGTCGTCAGCGAGTTGCAGGACAGGATTCAGGTCGCCGAAATTCGGGCGCCGCAGTGTTTTACCAAAGTTGAAGCGCGTCACGACATCCTTGGTCGGGTCGTAAGTCAGCGTCAGGCTGGGCAGGAACTTGCTGGTCGACTTGCTGGCGCCAGACGGCGTGACCGCCTTGGTGGTGGCATCGACCTTATAGAAGGTCATGTCGGTATCGACTTTGGTGTAGCGCACGCCGGCATTGGCGCGCAGGCGATTGCCGAACAGCTCGCTTTGGAAATTCCCCATCAGGTAGAGATTGCTCGTCTTTTCCTCGATCTCGAAGGTCTTCTGCAGGCTCAGTTTGTCCGTGGTCAGGAAGTTGCTGTTGACCGAGTTATAGAGCTTGCGCCAGTCGTCGATATGGTCGCGGATATAGTAGGCATTCGGCTC
>CAMPHU010000053.1 GCA_946886065.1 uncultured Massilia sp.
CGAGGAAGGGCCGCGGGCCTTGGCAGCGTCGCGCGCCCTGCGGTTCACGCGGCCATCGAGCATGCGTGCCACGCCCAGCGTCGCGTTGACGACGCACCAGTGCATCGGCAAGGGCAAGGTGGACGACACCTTGTGATCCAGCACCGCCAGCAAGGGCGGTTGGCTTCCGAGGATGCGCTCGGCAAGCGTGTGCCCCAGGAGGGATTGGGTCGCCACGCCATGCCCGGAACAGCCGGCGGAATAGTAGATGTTCCGCTTGGCCCCGGTCGCACCGATCACCGGCAGGCCATCGTTGGCGACGCTGATATAACCGCTCCAGCAGGCCCGGATCGCGATGTCTTTCAGGTTTGGGAAACGGTCGTGCAGGGCGATCCGCAATTCACGGTACGAGTCGTAGGCCGGCACGTTCGGTGTCTTCGAACCGTACGGGCATTGGATCCGCTTGGTGGTCACCAGCAGCGTGTTGTTCGGCGTCAGGCGGAAGCTTTCCATGATGAGGTGCGCCGTCATGATGCCTTCGCGTCCGCGCCAGCCCAGGCTCTTGAGTTGCTCAGCAGAAAGCGGCTCGGTCTCGACCGCCGAGACCCGCAGGGGCACGACCTTGTCCGCCAGCAGGCCGTTCTGTGGCGTATAGGCGTTGGTGGCGAACAGGACGACCGGTGCGCTGGCGCTGCCGCGTGGCGTGGTCACTTTCACGGTCGCACCTTCGGTGAAGGACAGCAGCGGCGTGTTCTCGTACAGCTTGACGCCCAGGCGCAGCGCCGCGCGGCGCAGGCCCATTACGTACTTGCCGGGATGGAGCGTACCGCCACGAGAGGTGTATTCACCGAACAGAAAGGCTGGCGGCAGGCCCCGCTCGCGCATCTGGGACTGGTTCAGGAAGGTGGACTGGAAGCCGAGTTCGGCGCCGATCCGCAGGCCCGCCCGCAAGCGCCTCTCCTGCGAGGGATGAACACCCGCACGGACGATCCCGGACTGGATGTAGTCGCAGTCGATCCCATGTTCCTTCAGCTTGCCCTCGACGAAGCCGACGGCGTCCTCGTAGTAGCGGACCACCTGGGCCGCCTTCTCGATACCGATTTTTTTGCGGAACAGGTCGTATTCCACCCCGATGGCGCCGGCCAGGTAGCCGGCGTTGCGCCCGCTTGCACCGTAGCCGGCGAACTCGCGCTCGAGGAGGACCACCTGCTTCCCCTGCTTGGCCAGCTCCAGCGCGGCGGACAGGCCGACGAAGCCGGCGCCGATGATGACCACATCCGCACTGACGTCGCCTTCGAGCGGCGCTTGCAGGTCCTCCGGTTTTTCCACCCATCCGCCAAAGGTCCGGTATTTCTCCAGGTCGGCGTTCATTCTTGCCTCATCCGTCGATCCGGCAGCGCTATTCGTATTCATGTTTGTCCCCGTTAATCCTTGCTCAGGATATGCACGGCGAGCGCCGCCTCTTCGATACCCTGCGATCCGCCGCCGTTTTCCTGGATGGCGTGGCGCGCGCCCTGCACTTGCCTGACACCCGCTTCGCCGCGCAGCTGCGTCACCAGCTCGTGGAGCTGTCCGATCCCGGTCGCCCCCAGCGGATGGCCCTTCGATTCCAGGCCGCCCGAGGTATTGATCGGGATGCGCCCGCCCAGGGTGAAGTCGCCGCGCTCGGCGGCGGGCCCGCCCTCTCCCAAGGGCGCGAGCATCAGGTTCTCCGCCTGGATGATCTCGCCCATCGCGGATGCGTCGTGCACCTCGGCCACATGCATGTCTTCGGGGCCCAGGCCGGCCTGCTCGTAGGCCTGCAGCGCCGCGAGGCGGCCGATGTTCTTTTCCGGCTCGTCGAGTCCCCGGTGGGTGAAGCTGCGCATGACGCTGGCCGCGATCCGGATGCAGCGCTTGCGGTCGGCGCCGATGCGGCGCAGGCCTTCCTCGGTGCACAGGATCGCCGCCGCCGCGCCATCGGAGATCGGCGCGCACATCGGCAAGGTGATCGGATAGGTGATGGGCGGGGCCGCCAGCACTTCCTCGATGGTGAAAGGCTTGCGGAACTGCGACAGCGGGTTGTGCACCGAATGCTGGTGGTTCTTGGCCGACACGGCGGCGATCTGGCGCTGGGTCGTGCCGTAGGTCTTCATGTGATAGCGGCACATCGCCGCGTAGATCGTCATGAAGCGGCTGTAGGGCCGGTCGGATTCCGATCCGGGCGGCGCCTCCACGCCGTCGCCGAGCTTGGCCAGGGTGGCGAAATTCTCTTCGATGCGCGACACATCCCAGCCCCCTTCGAACACGGCGAAGGATTTGGCCTTGTCGGGGACGTTCATCTTTTCCGCGCCGAGCGCCAGCGCGACGTCGCAGCTCCCTGCCCTGAGGCTTTGTACCGCCAGGTGCAGTGCCGTGCTGCCCGAAGCGCAGGCATTCTCGACGTTGAACATCGGAATACCCTGGATCCCGATCTTGCTGAACACGACCTGGCCCGGGATCGCCATCTGTCCCTGCAGCGAGCCGTTGGTGATGCCGGAATAGAAGGCGATGCCGATGTCTTCCGCGCTGCAACGGGCATCCTGCAGGGCGCCGCGCAGCGCCTCGCCGGCGAGGTCGTCGACGCTGCGCTCGAGATGCCGGCCGAATACGGTCATGGCGATGCCGGCGATATAGATATTGCTCATGTTTTTCGTTCCTAAGCGGCCGGCCCGCAGGCCGGCCGCATGATGTGTAAGCTTCAGATCTTGCGCTGCACGCCTTCCCAATACTGCGCGCGCAAGTCCTTCTTCAGCACCTTGCCCACCGGGCTGCGCGGCAGCGCGGCGACGAAGTCCACGCTCTTCGGCGCCTTCACCGAACCGAGCTGGCGCTTGCACAGGGCGACGATCTCCTCGTCGCTCACGCTCTGGCCCGCATTCAGTTCCACCACCGCCTTCACCGCCTCGCCCCACTGGTCGTCCGGCACGCCGATGACCGCGCAGTCCTGCACCGCCGGGTGGGCCCAGATGACCTGCTCGACCTCGCTCGGATAGACGTTGAAGCCGCCGCTGATGATCATGTCCTTCTTGCGGTCGGTGATGTGCAGGTAGCCTTCCCCGTCGATGTGGCCGATGTCGCCGGTATGCAGCCAGCCGTCGATGATGGTCTCGGCCGTCTTGTCCGGCGCCTTGTAGTAACCCTTCATGACCAGGTCGCCGCGTACGCAGATCTCGCCGGTCTCGCCCTTCGGAAGGACCTGGTTGCGCTCGTCCATGATCTCGACGCGGATGAGCGGATTGGGCCGCCCGACCGAGGAGAGCCGTTCGTCGGACGCCAGTTCGCCGTTGCGGAAGTGCGCGCTGGGTGGCAGCGTGGCGATCGAGGCCGCAGCTTCGGTCTGGCCGTAGCCTCCGGCCATGACCGGGCCGAACACCTCGATCGCGCGCTTGAGCTTCTCGACCGACATCGGCGCCGCCCCATACATGAAGTACTTGAGCGAGGAGAAATCCAGCTTCTCGATGCCCGGGATATCCAGCAGGCGGTAGATCACCGTGGGCGGCAGGAAGAACTCGGTGACCCGGTGCCGGGCGATCGACCCGAGCAACAGCGCCGGGTCGGGCTTGGGGAGCACCACCACGGTGCCGCCCTGCGCCGTGCACGGCAGCGACAGGATGCCCGCGGTATGCGTCATCGGCGCCGCCGCCATGTTCACGGGGCGCTGGCCGTCGTACGGGAGCGCCGTCATGAAGTGCGCGAAGCAGGTCTGGAACACGCGGTGCGTATTCATCACGCCCTTGGGCGCGCCGGTCGTGCCGCCGGTTGGCGAGAGCACCACCACGTCGTCCATGCCGACGTCGACCAGCGGCGCCATCGACGGCTGGCCCGCGCTCCATTGCTCCAGCGAGGGCGTGCCGGTCAGCTCGGCGTCGATGCAGATCCACAGCTTGATCTTCGGCAAGCGCGGGCGCAGCGCCTCGACCACGGGCGCGAAAGCCTGCTGGAAGAACAGCACTTCGCAGTCGAAGAAATCGAGGATGAACTGGTTCTCGTCGGGCGCATTGCGGCCGTTGACCGGGATCCAGGCCATGCCGGCACGCCACAGGCCGAGCGTGCAGGTCCAGGCGGTGACGTCGTTGTCGGCCCAGACCGCGCCCTTCGCCTCCCGGCCGAAACCGGCGCCGAGCAAGGCGTTGGCGATGCGGCAGGACAGCTCGCCGGTCTCCCGGAACGAATAGCTGCGCTCACCCTGGATATAGGCGGTGGCCTCGGGATCGATGCGCCAGCCGCGGTCGAAGAAATCGATGATTGCCATGTCAGGCGTCCTCTCAGAGCTGGGTCACCGTGGCGCGCGCCAGGCCGCGCTGCTCCAGGAAGCCGAGCAGGTAGCGGTGGCCGAAGGCTTTCGAGCCGGAGGCGAAGCCGACCTTGTTGGTCTCGCCGTCGAGCAGCTTGATGGCGGCGGCGGCCTGCAGGGCGCCGGTAGAGATGTAGGGCGTGGTGCCGTGCAGGGTCGCGCGCACCGAGGCGAGCTGGCCGCGTCCGATCGCGAAGTCGACGGTGCGGTGCATGGTGGTCCGCTCGCGCGCCGGCATGGCCGGGGTGGTCGAATCGGCGATCTGCTTCAGCACCGCGTCCTGGTGCTCGCGCGGGAGGTGCTTGTACTCCGCTTCCCACTTCTGGCCGAGCGCATGCACCGAGCGCATGAAATCGGTGTCGTAGAAGCCGACACCCGAGATGCAGTTACGCACGCGCGCGTCGTTCTGGAAGTAGATCGGCAGCGAAGTGCCGCTCCACGGCAGGGTAAACACCGGCTGCATGAAGGCGGGGTCGATCACGTTGAACGAGGCATCCGGGGCATGCGGCGCCAGTTTCTTTTCCCACAGGTAGAAGGCTTCGTTGCGCAGGGTCTCGAAGATCGTCGCGGTCGACCCCACGCTCACACCGGCGCCGGGACCGCGCGGGCCGCGGCACAGGGTGGCGGTTTCCAGGGAGTCCACGCCAGGGGTTTCGAGCGCCAGCTCGGCGGCGATCTCGGCGAAGCTGTACATGTAGGAGATCGACGGCGAGACCAGCAGGCCGGCCTGGCGGTACAGCTCGCCGAACTGGTCGCGCACCTTGCGCACATAGGATTGCTCGCCGGTGGTGTCGAGATGGTGGCAGCCCGCCTTCAGTGCGGCTTCCACGCCGACCAGGCCGAAATTGCCGAACGGGCCGACCGTGTTGCACACGATCCTGGCGCCGCGGAAGGCTTCGGTGAGTGCCTCGACATTGTGCTCGGCTTCGACGATTTCGTATTCGGCCGATTCGAGGCGCACCACGCGCTGCTCCATCATCTCCTTCACGCGCTTGGCGTTGCGCGCCACGGCCGTGAAGGGAATGTTCTGGTCGATCAGCCAGTCCATGATCAACATGCCGGTATAACCGCTTGCGCCGTAGACGACAACTGGATGCTTAGCCATGAGATATCTCCTGAAAATAGATGAATGTTGTTGTTGAAAGGTGGAAGGTGGGGCTGGACCGATGCCGCCGCCTGGTCAGGCGGCCGGGGCCATCCCGGCGCCCACCAGGGCCGGGGCGCGTTGGCGCAGTAAGCTGGTACCGAAGAGGAACAACCACAGGGGGTGGACGAGAAGCGTGATCATCAGGGTCGTTTCGCCGAGCGCGCGCATGCCGGCCAGGTTGAACGCGAATTCCAGCGCGAACAGGCCGGCGTCGAAGGCCAGCAGGCGGCCGAAGCCCCATTTCTCGGCGCGCAGGAAGCCTGCCGCCGCCACTGCCCACAGCAGGAAGACCGGCGCTTCGGCGTTCCAGACGCCCTTTGCCGCGTGCTGCAGGGCGAGCCAGCCGGCTTCGGCCGCCGCCTTGGACATCGGGTCCCCGCCCGCATGCAGTTCGGCCAGCGGCGCGAAGCTGAGGGTCAGCGCGGCGGCGCCGACGATCCCCAGCACGGCGTAGGCGACCAGGCCGCTCACGGCGATGTCGGCCATGACACCCACGCGCTGGCGCATGCGCGCCCACAGATAGCCGCCCACCGCCAGGAAGGGAAGGTACCAGCCGAGGATGTCGGCCCACATCGACAGGCGGTAGAGGTTTTGCCCTTCCGCGGAGAAGGCCAGCATCGCGGACGGACGTGCGAGTGCTTCGGTATCGAAATCGGCCGCGGCCGCGGCCAGGACCGCCATGGCCCAGCCAAGCACCGCGCCGATCACCGCCAGCCAACCGACGAAGCGGCGTGGGTCGTTCACTGTCATTGCTTGTTTCATGGTTTTGCTCTTTCTGTTGTGGTGTGAATGCGGTCGCTCAGCGGCTGGCCGCGTAGTGCGCCAGGTCCTCGATATCCTGTTGCGACAAGGTCCCGGCGATCGCCGGCATCGCGCCGGTGCTGTCGCGGCGTGCGCCGTTCTTGAAGTGCGCGAGCTGTTCGGCCAGGTAGTCGACACCCTGCCCGGCCAGGCGCGGGAACTCGCCCTTCCCTTCCAGCTGCTGCCCGTGGCAGGCCGCGCAGTTGCTGGCCTTGGCCAGCGCTTCGCCGCGCTGCACGCGTACCGGATCGGCATGGAAGGTCTTGTTCGGCTGCGGCTTCATCTTCGAGAAATGCGCCACGATGGCGTCGAACTCGCGCTCCGACAGGCTGAGCGCGAATGGCGTCATGGTCGGGTCCTCGCGCTCGCCGCTGGCGAAGTCCGCGAGCTGCTTCCTGAGGTAGCCCTCGGTCTGGCCGGCCAGGCGCGGATAGGTCTGGGTCCCGGCATTGCCTTCCAGGCCGTCGTGGCAGTACAGGCAGGCATCGGTGGAACGCGGCCACGGGCCGCCCACCAGCTCGGCCTCGCTGGAGATCTTGTCGATCTCATTGCTGACCCGCAGCAAGCCGACAATCTCCGGACCGTAGACTATGCCGGCGACCAGGACGACCGTCGCCAGCACCCAGCCCGACCGCACGAGGATCTTCCTGGCCGGGCTTCGCGTGGTTTTGATGGTGTTCATCACGCCTTCCTCCCGCCCAGGGCCTGGAGCGCCTGCAAGGCCGCCGCATGGCCGGAACGTACCGCGCCATCCATGTAGCCCGCCCAGATGTCAGCCGTTTCCGTGCCCGACCAGATCAGCCGGCCGGCCGGCGGATGCAGGGCCTCGCCATACCTGGTGAGGAACCCGGGCGGCATCGGCGAGACGCAGGTCAAGGTCCATGGATCCGCCTTGCGCCAGTCATGCTCGTGGTACGAGAGCGGATGCAGGGCTTCCTCGCCGAAGGCCTCGGCGTAGATGCGCGAGAGCTGGGCCTGGGCCTGCTTCGGATCGGACGGCAGCATGCTGATGTGCACGAAGGCGTTGATCACGCCGAAGGAGAGGTCCTCCGGCGAATTGTCATAGGCCCACAGCACCGGGCCCTTGGGCTGGAAGATCCACCCGTTCAGGCCCTTGTCGCGCCAGAACGGCCGCTTGTACACGTGGGCCGTCTTGCGTCCGGGCGTGAACGCCGGCCAGCGGCGCTGCATTTCGCGGCGCTTTTCCGGCAGCGGCGGATCGAAGGCGATCTGGTTGACCAGCGGCGGCGAGAGCGCGACGACCACGCTGCGCGCGCGGATCACGCCTTTCGCGGTATGGATGGTGACCGGCCCGTCCTGCCAGTTCTCGATGCGCAGCACGGGGCTCTGCATGCGGACCTTGTCGCCCAGCGCCTCCGCCATCTTGATCGACAGGATCTGCGAACCGCCCGAGATGCGGGTCTCCTGGGCGCCGCCCTTGACCGACTCCAGGCGGTCGTAGTTGCACTCCGCCGAATTCACCATCGACAGCCAGTGCAGCAGCGAGAGCCTTGCCGGCGAGGTCCCGCCCGTGATCGACAGGCCGGTCGACCAGCCGATCTGGTCGACCGGCGCGATGTTCTTCTTCAGCAGCCAGTCGCCGACCGACATCGCATCGAATTCGGCAGCGCGCGGCGACTTCCACGGCGCGCCGGACGGCACGACCCTGGCCATCTCCTCGAGCTCGCGGGCGATCTTCGGATCGGTGCCGAACCCGCCTTCGGTATCGACGACGGCGCGCGCGCCGCCGGCCAGCATGGTCGACTTGCCCTGCCAGTAGGTGGGGAAGGTGCCGACGCCCAGCTCGCGGGCCAGGTCGGCCACCGCGGTCTGGCCGGGGCCGATCCACTGGCCGCCCGCTTCCGAGAAATAGCCTTTGCCGAGCTTGTGGTTGAGGGTGCGGCCGCCGACACGGTCGCGCGCTTCCAGCACCACGAAGGATTCGCAGCCGGCCCGCTGCAGGTCGCGGGCCGCGGTCAGGCCGGCCAGCCCGGCGCCGATGATGGCGACATCGAGTACGCCTCGGTCTTCGCTCGTGGCGATCGCGGCGCCCGCTGCCGCGGGCAGTACCGCCGCCGTGGCGGCCGCCGCCATGCCGAGAAAGCCGCGCCGCGTGAGCGCTGCGCCTTCTAGCCCCTCTCCCTGTTTGTTTACTTCGTCCATCATGTTTCCTATCAAGTGCGTTGTGCGCCAAATCGTTTCTGTTTCCGGCAAGCCGCGGGCGCTATCGGCTTGCAATGAACTGCGCCAGGTCGTCGATGTCCCGTGGCGACAGCGCGCCGGCGATGGCCGGCATGGCGCCGGTGGCGTCGTAGCGGGTACCGTTCTTGAAGCGGGTCAGCTGGTCGCGCAGGTAGTCGTGGCCCTGCCCGGCCAGGCGCGGATAGCCGCCCTTCCCTTCCAGCTGCGCTCCATGGCAGGCCGCGCAGTTGTTGGCCTTGGCCAGCGCCTCGCCGCGCGCCACCCGCGCGGCATCGGCGTGGAAGCGCGTGTTCGGCTGGGGCTGCATCTTCGAGAAGTAGGCCGCCAGGCCGTCGAGCTCAGGCGCCGACATGCTCAGCGCCAGCGGCGTCATGGTGGGATCGCTGCGCTCGCCGCTGGCGAATGCGGTGAGCTGCTGCTTGAGATACGCCTCCGGCTGGCCGGCAAGGCTCGGATAGGTCTGGGTACGCGCGTTGCCTTCGACGCCATGGCAGCCGATGCAGGCGTCGCTGGTGCGCGGCCACGCGCCGGCGACGCGGGCGTCGTCCTGCGCCTCCTGCTCGATCTGCTGGCCCAGTTGCACCAGGCGAACCAGCTCCGGGCCGTAGACGATGCCGGCAAGCGCGACGACCGGCAACAGCAGCAAGCTGGACAGCACCAGCACTTTCCTGGCGCGGCTGCGCGTCCTTGTTACGGTATTCATCACGTCCTCCCTCCCGCCAGGGCCTGCAGCGCCTGCAGCGCCGCCTGGCGGCCGGATCGCACCGCGCCGTCCATGTAGCCGGCCCAGATATCCGCCGTCTCCGTCCCCGACCAGATCAGCCGGCCGACCGGGGGATGCAGGGCTTCGCCATACCTGGTGGCGAAACCGGGCGGCATGGGCGACACGCAGCTCAGCGTCCAGCGGTCCGCCTTGCCCCAGTCGCGGTCGTGATAGGCGATCGGATGCAGCGCCTCCTCGCCGAAGGCCTTGGCATAGATCCGCGAGAGTTCGGCCTCGGCCGCCTTGGGGTCGGACGGCAGCATGCCGTTGTGCACGAACGCATTGATCACACCGAAGGAGACATCCTCCGGCGAGTTGTCATACGCCCAGAGCACCGGCCCCTTGGTCTGGAAAATCCAGCCGCTCAGGCCCTTGTCGCGCCAGAACGCCTTCTTGTAGACGTGCGCCGTCTTGCGCATCGGCGCGTTCGCCGGCCAGCGCCGCTGCATTTCGCGGCGCTTTTCCGGCAGCGGCGGATCGAAGGCGATCTGGTTGCATAGCGGAGGCGAGAGCGCGACGATCACACTGCGCGCACGGATCACGCCCGTCGGGGTATGGATGGCGACCGGTCCGTCCTGCCAGCCTTCGATGCGCAGCACGGGCGTCGACAGGCGGACCTTGTCGCCCAGCGCCTTCGCCAGCTTGAGCGGCAGGATCTGCGAGCCGCCCGAGATCCGGGTCTTCTGCGCACCTTCCTTGATGCCTTCGAGCCGCTCGTACCGGCAATCGGCCGAATTGATCATCGACAGGTAGTACAGGAGCGAGAGTTTCATCGGCGAGGTGCCGCTCGTCAGCTGGACGCTCGCTGACCAGTCGAGCTGGTGCTCCGGTGCGATGTTCTTCTTCGCCAGCCAGTCGCCAACCGATATCGCGTCCAGCTCGGCGGCGCGCGGCGCCTTCCAGGGTGCGCCGGACGGCACGGTCCTGGCCATCTCCTCGAGTTCGCGCTGAAGCTTCGGATCGGTGCCGGGCACGCCGCCGAGCTCGATCGCGGCGTGGGCGTCGCCGGCCATCATCGTCGACTTGCCCTCCCAGTAGGTGGGGAAGGTGCCGACACCCAGCTCGCGGGCCAGGTCGGCGACCGCGGTCTGGCCAGGGCCGATCCACTGGCCGCCCGCTTCGGAAAAATAGCCCTTGCCGATGTCGTGGTTGAGGATGCGCCCGCCCACGCGGTCGCGCGCTTCCAGCACCACGAAGGATTCGCAGCCGGCCCGCCGCAGGTCGCGCGCCGCCGTCAGGCCCGCCAGGCCGGCGCCGATGATGGCCACATCGAGCACGCCGCGCCCGTCGCTGGCGGCCTTCGCGGCGCTCGCCGCGGGCAGGACCGCAGTCGTGGCGGCCGCCGCCATGCCGAGAAAGCCGCGGCGGCTGAGCGTCGCGCGCTCCGGCCCCTCTCCGTGTTTGTTCAGTTCGTCCATCGCTAGCGGCTCGCAATGAACTGGGACAGGTCGTCGATGTCCTGTGGCGACAGCGCACCGGCGATGGCCGGCATGGCGCCGGTGGCGTCGTGGCGGGTGCCGGCCTTGAAGCGGGTCAGCTGGTCGCGCAGGTAGTCGTAGCCCTGCCCGGCCAGGCGCGGGAACTCGCCCTTGCCTTCCAGCTGCTGCCCGTGGCAGGAGGCGCAGTTGTTGGCCTTGGCCAGCGCCTCGCCGCGCGTTACGCGCGCCGGGTCGGCCTGGAAGGTAGAGTTAGGCTGCGCCTTCATCTTCGAGAAATACGACGCCAGGCCGTCGATTTCGCGGTCCGACATGCTGACCGCCAGGGTCGTCATGGTCGAATCGCTGCGCGCGCCGCTGGCGAAGTCCTTGAGCTGCTTCTTGAGATAGGCCTCGGGCTGCCCCGCCAGGCGTGCGTAGCCCTGGGCGCGCGCGCTGCCTTCGAAGCCGTGGCAGGCGATACAGGCATCGCTGGCGCGCGGCCAAGGGCCGCCCAGGCGCGTGTTCTCTTCCGCGAGCTGGTCGATCTGCTGGCCGAGGCGGATCAGGCCGACCAGCTCCGGTCCGTAGATGATCCCGGCCGCGACGACCGCCGCCGACAGCATCCCTGCCATCATCAGCAGCCGCTTGCTGCGTGGTTTCGTGGTACTGCCCATCATGCCTTCCTCCCTGCGACGGCTTGCAGCGCCTGCAGCGCCGCCTTGTGGCCGGAGCGGATCGCCCCGTCCATGGTGGTGATCCAGATTTCCGCGGTTTCCGTGCCGGCCCAGAGCAGGCGGCCGAGCGGCGGATGCAGCACGTCGCCGTACTTGGTCAGGAAGCCCGGGGGGATCGGCGAGGTGCAGCTCAGGGACCAGCGGTCGGCCTTGCCCCAGTCATGCTCGTGATAGGCGATCGGATGCAGGGCCTCGTCGCCGAGCGCCTGGGCGTAGATGCGCGAGAGTTCGGCCTCGGCCGCCTTGGGGTCGGACGGCAGCACGCCGTTGTTCACGAAGGCCGCGATCACGCCGAAGGAGACGTCTTCCGGCGAGTTGTCGAAGGCCCACTGGAGCGGGCCTTTGGCCTGCACGATCATGCCGTTGAAGCCCTTCTCGCGCCAGAATGCCTTCTTGTAGACGTGCACCGTCTTGCGCATCGGCGCGTAGGCCGGCCAGCGCCGCTGCATTTCGCGGCGCTTTTCCGGCAGGGGCGGATCGAAGGCGAGCTGGTGGCACAGCGATGGCGAGAGCGCCACGATCACGCTGCGCGCGCGCACCACGCCGGTCGGGGTGTGGATGGAGACCGGCCCGTTCTGCCAGTTCTCGATGCGCAGCACGGGCGTCGACAGCCGAACCTTGTCACCGAGGGCTTCCGCCATCTTGATCGACAGGATTTGCGAGCCGCCCGAGATGCGGGCTTCCTGGGCGCCGCCCTTGACCGCCTCGAGCTGCCTGTAATTGCAGTCGGCCGAATTGATCAGCGACAGGTAGTGGAGCATCGACAGCTTGGTCGGCGAGGTACCCGTGGTCAGCTGCGCGGCCAGCACCCAGCCGAGCTGGTCTTCCGGGGAGAGATTCTTGGTCGCCAGCCAGTCGGCCAGCGACATGGCGTCGAACTCGGCCGCGCGCGGCGAGGTCCAGGGTGCGGCGGTCGGGACGGTTTTCGCCATCTCTTCGAGCTCGCGGCGCAACACCGGATCGGTTTCGAAGCCGCCGTCGCTCTCGGCCGTGACGCAGACGCCGTCGCCCACCATCGCGATCTTGCCCTGCCAGTGGGTGAGGAAGGTGCCGACACCGAGTTCACGGGCCAGGTCGTACACGGCCGTCTGGCCCGGTCCGATCCACTGGCCGCCCGCCTCGGAGAAGTAGCCGTCGCCGAGGTCGTGGTTGAGGGTACGCCCACCGACGCGGTCGCGCGCCTCCAGCACCACGAAGGACTCGCAGCCGGCGCGCTTCAGGTCGCGTGCAGCAGTCAGGCCGGCCAGGCCGGCGCCGATAATGGCGATATCGAGCACGCCGCGCTCTTCGCCCGCGGCGCCCACCACATTCGGCAGCGTCACCGCGGCCGCGGCCGCGGCGATGCCCAGAAAGCCGCGGCGGCTGACTTCGGGCCCGTCCTTGGCCGGTATTTCCTTTGTTCGCTTGTTCATTGCGTCTCTTTCTATCTTTTATTAATGTCTTGCCTGCGCCGCTACCGGCCCCGCCATCGAGACCAGCACGGGCGGCCGGGAGCCGTCGTCGAGGACTGCCGTGAGCGGCTCCTGCCCTTCGCGCTGTGCCAGCGTGAAGTCCTTGCCGTCGTTGCTACTGTTCAACACGGTTCCACCCATGCCGACCACCGTCACGCGGCCGTCCGCCAGTTGCGCGATCCCGGTCAGCGATTGGACGGTGTGCGACTGGACCGCCTGCCAGGTCTGGCCGTCATCGCTGCTGCGGTACAGGTGGCCGCGCATGCCGCACAGCAGCAGCGTGCCGTCGCGCAGCGCGCTCCCGTACCAGAGCGAACCTTTGTTCCCGGTGGAGAGCGCCTGCCAGGTCCGGCCCTTGTCGGCCGAGCGGAAGATGGCGCCGGCCTCCGCCGCGATGAACAGGGTGCCGCGCGGCGAGGCAAACACGTGCATGAGGTGGCGGTCGGCGTCCTCGCCGCTGCCGATCGGCAGCTCGGTCCAGGTGCGGCCCGCATCGCGCGTTTCGATCGCCCAGCCGTACAGGCCCACGGCGATCCCGTGCTCCCAGCTGTCGAAGTGGAGCGAGAGGATCGGCTGCTCGGCGCCCGGCGTGGAGCGCAGGAGCGCCCAGGTCTCGCCGCCGTCGTCCGTGCGCAGCACCACGCCGTCGTGGCCGGCAGCGAAGCCCTGGCGCTCATCCAGGAACTGCACGGTGGTCAGCATCGACCGCACCGGCACCGCCTTCGCTTGCCGGAAGGCCTTGCCGTCGTCGGAAAGCAGCACCAGGCCATGGTCGCCCACCGCGACCACGCGCTTGCCGGCGCGCGCCACGGCCAGCAGCGGCGCGCCGGCCACGCTGGCGACGCGTTGCGCCGGCGCGATGCTGGGCCAGTGTCGTGCCGGCGAGGTGTCGGCCGCCGCTGCCGTCGAAGCGGCGGCGAGGACGATCAGCGCGAGAGAAAGAAATCGTAGGGAGCTCATGGTAAACAGCGTCCTTATCTTCAATGTTGCAAAATCGCCGACATGCGCACCGGGCTGCGGCGCGGGACCATCCACTCGAGCACGGCGGCGAAGGCCGGCAGCAGCGTGATCGCCATGACCATGTTCACGAGAAACATGAAGGTCAGCAGCGCCCCCATGTCGGCCTGGAACTTCAGGCTCGAGAACATCCAGGTCGCCACGCCGATCGACAGCGTGATGGCGGTGAACACGGTCGCCAGGCCGGTCTCCGCCATCGCCAGCTCCAGCGCCTTGGTGAAGGCCAGGCCCTTGGACAGCTGCACCTGCAGGCGGTTGTAGATGTAGAAGGCGTAGTCGACGCCGATGCCGACAGCCAGCACCATGACCGGCAAGGTGGCCACGGTCAGGCCGATCTCGAGCTCCTTCATGAACCAGTAGCCGATCCAGGTGCCCACGGTCAGCGGCAGGCAGCAGGCCACCATCGCCCGCCAGTCGCGGTAGACGAGGAACACGAGAATCAGGATGGCCGCGTACACGTAGAGCATCATCGGCATCTCGCTGTGCTCGAGGACTTCATTGGTGGCTGCCTGCACGCCGGCGTTGCCGCTGGCGAGACGGACGGCGACGCCGTCGAGCCGGTTCGAGGCGCGGAATTCCTCCACGGCGGCCACCACGCCCTTGATCGTGGTGGCGCGGTGATCCGGCAGGTAGAGGTTGACGCCCTGCACGCGGCAGTCGTTCGAGGCCAGGCCGGCGATGCGGTTGTTCACGCCCTGCACCTGCGAGCCCAGGCCGTGCGGATCGCGGGTCAGGGTGGCCATCTTGGGATTGCCCTCGTTCATGCCGGCGTTGTAGAGCTTGAGCTGCCCGGCCAGCGAGTCGGCCGATACCACGCCGGGCACGCTGCCCATGCGCCAGGCGAATTCGTCGATGAACAGCAGTGCGTCGGCGCGCGAACAGACCTCGCCCTGGCGCTCCGGCGCGGCCTCGAACACGACGGTCAGCCAGTCCAGGCCCACGTCGAAGCGGCTGACCACCGCCGCGGCGTCCTGGTTGTAGCGCGAGTCGGCGCGCAGCTCCGGCGCACCGGCCTGCAGGCTGCCGACGTGGCGCCCCTGGCTCTGCCAGAACGCAAGGCCGAACACCAGGGCGCCGACCAGGGTCACTGCCAAGGCGTTGCGCGGCCGGGCGATGCGGGCCAGCGCCCCCAGCCAGGCGCTATGGCGTTCGCGCCGCGCCAGCGCCTGGTGCGCGAACTCCGGCGTGAAGTGGAAGTAGGAGGCCGCCACCGGCAGCATCATCAGGTTGGTGAGGATCTTGTAGCCGACTCCGATCGCGGCGGTGATGGCCAGCTCGCGGATCATCGGGATCGGGATCAGGATCAGCGTGACGAAGCTCACCAACGCCGTGACCAGGGCGAGCGAGCCCGGAATCAGGAGGCCGGTGAAGCTGCGGCGCGCGGCGACGGCGGAATCGGTGCCGTGGGCGACTTCGCGGACGATGAAGTTGATCTGCTGGATGCCGTGCGAGACGCCGATCGCGAACACCAGGAAGGGGACCAGGATCGCGAGCGGATCGAGGCCGAAGCCGAGCAGGTGCAAGGTGCCGAACTGCCACACCAGCGAGGTGAGCGAGCAGGCCAGCGGCAGCAGGGTCAGGCGGATCGAGCGGCTATACCAGTACACGGCCAGGCCGGTGAGGAGGAAGGCCACCACGAAGAAGTGCATCACCTCGTCCGAGCGGTCGGCGATGTCGCCGATCTGCTTGGCGAAGCCGATAATCTGGATCTCGACCTGGTCGTTCTCGAACTTGGCGCGGATCTCCTGCTCGAGCAGGCGGTTGAACTGGATGTAGTCGAGCTTCTTTCCCGTGCGCGGATCGACGTCGGTCAGCTCGGCGGTGATCAGGGCGCTGGTCTGGTCGCGCGCGACCAGCGTGCCGACGTGGCCGCCGGCCATCGCCCGCTGGCGCATCTTGGCGATGACCTCGGCGCTGAGTTTTTCCGGCACGATGTCCCCGCCGGCCACCGGTTCGGCCCTGAAGCCGTCCTCGGTGATCTCGGTGAAGAACACGTTCGGCGTCCACAGCGAGGTGACGCTGGAACGGTCCACGCCCGGCAGGTAGGTGACCGCGTCGGTCACCTTGAGCAGCTGGGTGAGCGCGGCCGCGTTCCAGATCTCGCCTTCGCGGGCGTGGACGGCGATGGTCAGCCGGTTGGCCCCGAACAGCTGGTCGCGGTACTGTTCGAAGGTCTGGATGTATTCATGGCCTTGCGGCAGCTGCTTCTCGAAGCCTGCTTCGAGCTGGAGCTTGCCCGCGAGGACGCCCATGAATACCGTGAAGCCTCCCAGTACCACGAGGAAGGCCAGGCGGTAGCGGAACAGGGCGCCTTCGAGGCGGGTGATGAAATGGGCAAGCATCAGAACGAAGTGGTCAGGCTGAAGGACATGAAATTACGGTCGCGCATCAGGTTGCTCGCACCACCGCCCCAGTTTTGTGTGAAATCGACGCGCAGCTTCGTTTCCGGCTTGACCTTGAAGTCGATGGTGGCGCCGATCACGGCCGCGCCCGCCCCCTTGATGAAGCCCGGCAGCGCCGTCGCCGAAGTGCCGGAAATCCCCTGGGAGATGGCGATGTCCGGCGACAGCGAGGCGCGCGTGTCGAAGATGTTGGGATAGGTGACCGAGCCGGCGAGGACCATGCCCCAGGAAGCCTTGGTCGGCAGCCGGTAGTCGGCCGTGACCGCGTACGGGATGCCGGCATTCAGCGCGAGCTTCGGGTAGTAGGCCACCGCGGTCTCCGCGGTGAGCGTGCCCTCGCTGGCGCCCAGCGCGCGCAGGATCCCGCCCAGCGAGCCCGAGGGAGAGAGAATGTGCAGGCCGGTCAGGTGCAACTGGACGTGCTTCGTATCGACCCAGCCGCGGCACTGGCTGCCGACCGGCTTGACGCTGAAATCGGCCAGCGCATTGCAATAATAGGGATTGGCCGGATCGATGACCGCGGTCGGGTCGATCGACACGCCATCCTTGGGACGGTAGGACAGCTCGGTGCCGATGACCCATTCGCCGGCCTGGAAGTTGTACGACACCCCGAAGAGCTTACGCTTCTTGCCATAGTCGAGCATGGACTCCCAGCCGAAGGGATTGTCGGTGGTGGCCGCCACCTGGTAGCTGAGGAAGGGCAGCTTGTCGCTATAGCGGAAGTAATACAGGCCTAGTTCGTTGCCCGACTCGGGCAGCTTGTAGCGCAAGGCCAGGCCGCCCTGGCCATCGTGCTTCGGCTCGCGGTCGGCGACGCGGCGGATCACGGTACCCGTGCCGATCAGGGGACCGGCCGGGTTGGTGGCGGGATCGGCAAGTTCGTTGAAGCTCAGGCGGCGGTTGTAGGGCAAGCCGGTCGCCGGGTTGGCGCCGGTAATCAGGGTGCCGGTGTCGCCGATGGTGCCGTTGGGGAAGGAAGGCAGCCCGTAAGCCGCCGCCACGGCATTCAGCACCGAGGTCGGCAGGACAAGACCGCGGGCGCCCCTGCCTGCGAAATCGGTGGTGGAGAAGAAAGTGCCTGGGGCGTCGACAACGAAACCGTTCCATTTCCACTGGTAGAAGGCTTCCACGCCGAGACCGCGGCCGAGCGAGGTGCTGGCCGAGATCATCGGCGAGGGAATGAACAGGTTCTTCAGCGGCGTGCCGGGCTGGTGCGCGGCCGGCAGGTAGATCGGGTTGATCGAGTTGATGCCGCCGGTGATGTACATGTTCTCGCCCCAGCTCAGCACCTGCTTGCCCACGCGCACCCGCCCCTGCTGTTCGCCGATCTCGAATTCCTTGGTGACGTAGGCGTCGAGCCAGCGCGGATTGCTTTTGGCGAAGTCCTCCGCGTCCGGATCGAGCGGGATGCGACGGGTGCGGTCGGCCGCGAAGTCGTGGTTGGCCACGCCGCGCAGCAGACCGCTCCAGCCGTCGCTGCCCTTGACGAACAGGTCGGCCGTATATTGCAGGTTGGCCGAGGCCAGCCGCCCGCGCTTGAAGTTGAGATTGCCGTCGTCCTGGTTCAGCCGCAGCAGGTCGAGGTTGGCCGAGAATGCCGCCGGATTGCTGTTCTGCAGCGGCGTCACCGCGTCGCCGTTGCAGCCGCCGTTGTCATTGCCGATGAAACGGCAGTCCGGCTTCGAGGTCCGCACTGCCATGCCGAAGGCCACGGTCGAATCCAGACTGACCGTCCAGTCCTTCCCCAGCGGCCACTCCCCCGCCTGCGCCGCGCCGGCATGCATCGCCGCCAGCGCCCCCATCACCGCCGACCACGCCAGCGTCCGCGCCATCCCGGGCGTGCGCGCGCCCTGCACTTCCATGTCATCCCGCACTTTCATCTCCGTCCCCTTGTTAGGTGTTTTCCTGGTGCTGTCTTAGCGTGTGGTGGCGCGGCGCAAGCCGTCCGGCTCGAAGACCCGTTCCTTCAGCCGTCCCTCGCGCGTGGCCAGCCAGTCCGGCTCCTTGTGGCCGGCGACGATGCGGTCGGCCACCATGCGCTGGGTCACGTGGTCATAGCTGCTGTTGGCCGCCCAGACGCAGGCCGGCACTTCCCAGGCCATGTAGGGGCCCATCTCGGCCGTGCGCCAGACCTTGCCTTGGGCGTCGTACATGTCCGCCACCAGGATCTGCCAGCTGTCCTCGTCGATGTAGAAGGTGCGCTTCGGGAACATGTGGCGCATTCCCTGCTTGAGCGTGGCTTCCACCACCCACATGCGGTGGAGCTCGTAGCGCGTGAGGTCGCGGCTCAGGAATTTCGGCTTGACGACGTCCTCGGGCTTGTTCGCCGGCGAATTGAGGCGGTAGGTGTTGTAGGGGACGTAGATCTCCTTCTTGCCGGCCAGCTTCCAGTCGTAGCGGTCGAGGGCGCCGTTGAACTGCAGGTACTGGTCGACGATCAGCAGGTTCTCGGTATTCAGCTGCGGCGCGTCGTACTGGTAGGTCGGCGCCCGGCGCACGCGGCGCTGGCTGGCGAAGTACAGCCAGACATCGTTCGGCTTGGACAGGTTGTACTGGGCCAGCGTGGCGTCGCCGGCAACCGACGGCGGCGCGGTGAACACGTTCAGGAGCTGGTATTCGATGCCGCGGGCATCGGCGACACCCTTGGTCGAGGGCGAGAGCATCGGCGACATCTCCCAGCCATCCTGGACCAGCGGCTCGCCCAGGCTGTCGCTGCCCTTGGGCGGGATGTAGGTCGCATAGCGCATGTAGAAGCCCTCGCCCTTCCAGTGCAGCTTGTGGTTCCACATCGCCTCGGTGCCGTTTTGCGGAATCGGGAAAGGCACGCCGGCGCCGAGCGCCTCGGCGAGGTCGCGGCCGTTCGCGCCCAGCTTCGCCATCGCGGCGTTCTTCCTGGTGCGGTCGTAGTAGGAGTCGGGGTAGCCGCAGGAGCGGTGCGTCGCGTAGACGTCCATCCGGTAGCCCGGGATCGACTTGATCATCTCGACCTGGCCGGGGGCGAGCTTGTCCTTGTAGCGGGCCACATTCGAGGCGTCGATCGAGAACTGGCGCTTCTCGCTGCCGTAGGGGTCGGGACGCGGCGTGCCGGCCTTCCAGCCGGCGGGCGCCTTCATGTCGCCGCCGGTCCACGCCGGAATCGTGCCCTCCTTGTTGCCGGCCCGCTCCGCGCCGACCGGCGTCAGGTCCTTGCCCAGCCTGGCCGCGTCCTGTTCAGAGGATGCAGCGCAGGCAATGCCGCCGAGCGCAAAGGCGGTGCCGAAAAAGATAGTCTTGAGTTTCACCTGGGTTCTCCTTTCGAATTGGTATCCGGGCGGCGGGCGCCCGTCACATCGTTTTATTCTTCTTTAGTCTTGTACATTACACCTAAGTTAGGACAAATGGACAAACATACGGCGAAAAAAAATGAAATGCGCCAGCGATGCCGATCCCGGCCTGCATTCCTTCCACCTCGGGCCAAACAGCGGCCTGATTCCACTGCATCGTTCCATTACGCTTTCCAGTACGACCAGGCCTGGACGCCACCTTCAGGACCTGCTTCAAGGGCACCGAATCCAAAATATCCCACTTGAATTAGTACATGCTACCAAACTTAGGTAGAAAAGCAAATTAAATACTGAAATGCGACACTTCGTCCTGCCCGTCCCGGTGCTGGCGCGGACCGGTACCAGGACCATGCAGCCTGGCCGCGCCGTGCTGCGCCGCTGCCGGGGCGCCGGTCTCGAGCCGGAACACGCGCAGCGCCTCGGTGAGCTGCGCCGTCTGCTCGGACAGCGACTCGGCCGCGGCCGACGCCTCCTCGACCAGCGCGGAGTTCTGCTGCGTCATTCCGTCCATGCTGCCGATGGCCTGGCCGATCTGTTCGATGCCTGCCGCCTGCTGCTGTCCGGCGGCGCTGATCGCGCCCATGATGAGCTCGACCTTGCGCACCGACTCGAGAATCTGCCGCATCGTGGCCCCGGCCTCGTCCACCAGCGCGCTGCCGGCGGCGACCTTGGCCACCGAATCGCCGATCAGCGCCTTGATTTCCCTGGCCGCCGACGCGCTGCGTTGCGCCAGGTTGCGCACCTCGCTCGCGACGACCGCGAAACCCCGCCCCTGTTCGCCGGCGCGGGCCGCCTCCACCGCGGCGTTGAGCGCGAGGATATTGGTCTGGAAGGCGATGCCGTCGATGACGGCGATGATGTCGACGATCTTCGCCGCCGAGGCGTTGATGTCGCCCATGGTGGCGACCACGCCGCCGACCACTTCGCCGCCGCGTGTCGCGATGCGGCTCGCCGTGCCGGCCAGCTGGCTGGCTTCGCCCACCCCCGCCGTATTCTGTTCGATCGTGCCGGTCAGCTCCCGCATCGAGCGGTTGGTAAGGTCCAGGTCGTCGGCCTGGGCCAGGGTGCGGCCGGCCAGGTCGGCGCTGCCGCGCGCGATTTCCGCGCTGGCGGCGGCGATCGTCTCGGCCGAGCCTTTGATGCCGGCCACCAGCGTCGCCAGGCGCGTACGCATCTCGCCGAGCGCGCCCAGCAGGCTGTCGGGGCGGTCGGTCCGGATGGCCATCGACAGGTCGCCGCGCGCCACGGCCTGGGCGATCGCGCGGGCATATTCCGGCTCGCCCCCCAACTCGCTCCAGATCGCCCTGACCACGAACCAGGACACCGCGACCATCCCGCCCACGACCACCAGCGCGGTCAGCACCATGGTCCACAAGACCTGGCGCACGCCGTCGCCGCTGTCCGCGACGCCGGACTGGAAGCGGCGTTGCGCGGTGGCTTCGTTCTGCGCAAGGTCCTGCTGGAGAATGCGCTGCGCCTCCTGCATGGCCTTCACCTCGGCCTCGACATCGCCCTGCTCCATCTCCAGCATGATGCGGGCGACCGCCAGGGCGGGCTCGTAGTAGGCGTCGAACTCCTTGCGCAGCCGCTCGCCGGCGGCGCGCTGCCCCTCCATCCGGGCCAGCATGCCGAGGCGTTCGCGCACCTTGCCGGCCTGCCCGGCGATCGTGGCGAGGCGGGCCTTCTCGCCTTCGCTGACCGCGTCGCGCAGGCCTTCCGTGACAGCGCCAATGTCCTGGTTCAGCGCCTTGGCCGTGTCCAGCAGCGGATAGTCGAGGCGTGCGGTCCTGTCGATGGAGCCCAGGGCCCCGGTCGCGATCACCGAGCTGATGCCGATTCCGAGACCGAAGACGAGGATGGAAATGACGGGCAGTGCCCAGATCTTGCGCTTGATGCTCATGGTTGGCGTATTCCCTTGGCGTGGCTCGGACGTCCGCCGGCCGGGACCAGGCCGGCGGACGCATGGTTGCGGAGGATGTCAGGGCGCGGTGTAGACCACCTTCACGGTGGCGTCGACGGCGCTCTTCTCGATATAGCCGATGGCCTTGGGGTTCGCTGCGACGGCCCGCTTCACTTCGGCGCTGCCGGCCAGCTCTTTCGGCATGGTGGCCTTGCCCGTGAAGACCAGCTTGGACCAGAGCGCCTTGGCCTGGGACAGGTCCTTGTCGGCCACCTTCTTGTAGAACTCGGCGCGCACCGGGGCGCTTTCAGGCTGGTCGACCGGGGTCAGCGCGCTCGACTTCCCCAGGAAGTACTGGGCGACTTCCTCCTTGGTCATCGACGCCTGCGGCGCGCCGGGATGGACCACGACGACCACCTCGGCCAGCGCCGGCAGCGCGGCGCCAAGCGTGGCGGCGAGGATGAGGGAACGGATCATGTTGTGCATCTCAGCCTCTCAGAAGACGAAATCGACGGCGACGGCGCCGACGGTGACCGGGCCCTTGAAGCCGGACCTGGGTTGGTTGAACAAGCCTGCGCCCTGCGGCTTGACGCGGTCGACCTGGAACTTGATGTCGGCCGAGCGGAAGGCATCCCAGCGCAGGCCGACGCTGTCGGTGGTCTGCACGAAGTCGCCGCTCAGCTTGCCGTGGCTGACGAAAGGCAGGACCTTGCCGAACCGGTAGCCGCCCATCGCGTACCAGCCTTTGCTGGTGGCGCCGAATCCGCGCACCACGGTGTGTTCGGCCTGGACGAGGACATTGTTCCGGTCCATCGCGAAGCCCGCGGCCGTGAACGACACCTTGGACTTCGGCAGGCCGGCGGCGCCCTGGCCGAGATCCATCTTGACCTCGTCGCGTCCGAGGCGCACCGTGAACGGGCCGTTCTCGAGCACGAAGTTGACGATGCGGCCGTTGGTGAAGGTGAAGTTCTGCCCGGCCACCTTGGCGGTCGAGCGGCCGTAGGCGAGTTGGGTCGTCAGCATGGACGAACCGAGCTCCTGGCGCCACTCGAGGTCGGCGCCGTCGAGGCTGTCATGGGGCACCTGGGCATAGACTTCCTGCACGGGGCGCAGCATGGTGTTGGCATAGCCGACGTTGCGGTACTCGGAGATCAGGAAGGCCGGCAGCGGCACCCGGCCGGCGCGCACGCTCACCGCGTCCGACAGCCTGGCCTTGACGAAGGCCAGGGTGGCCGTCGCTTCATACGTGTCCGTCGCCAGCTTGCGCACCAGCCCCTGGCCGGTCAGCGACAGCCAGTCGTTGATCGGGAAGTCGGCCTGGAGACCCAGGTTCGAGTCCACGCCGGTGCGCGGCGCCTTGCGCGCGCCGCCCGCCTGGTAGGGACGCGTGAACGAGGCGTCGTCGGTATCGGTCATCGTCAGCGCCGCGGTGCCGAAGCCGCTGACCTTGACCGCGCGGGTCTCGCCATCCTGTGCCCAGGCGCTTTGAACCACCAGCGGAAGGGCCAGCAGTGTTGCAAAAGTTTTATTTAACATGATCTTGAGTGAGTTGTTGCATCGTTTTTCTGCCGGACCCTGGGCCCCGCGAATGGGGCGTACGCATCCGGTCAATGTGTTTCAAACTGCGTACGGAGAAGAAAATTGCGGACGGTCGCCGCGTACCAGCGGCCGCCATGCTCGCCGCGCAGCCCGCGCTGGTTGAGCAGGTGTGCGATGGCGCCGAAGGAAGCGCCGGCGCTGCGGCGTTCCCGCATATCGCGAAGCAGCTCCTGGCGCTGGCGGCAGGCCTGTTCGTCGTCGCCGGCCAGCACCGCTTCCCGCGCACCCTGGCTGGCGGGCGGCCGCTGCATGGCCTCGTTCAGCTCGAGCATCTGCTGCAACAGCGAGGCGTGCCGGCTCATCACGGCCTCCCTGCCGGGCAGGCGGGGCGCCGCGGGAGGAGCCGGCCGTTCATGCTGGTTTCTGGTGGCGCATACATGGTCGACTCCCGGACCGGACACCGCCGCGCGGCTACATCCGCTCGAAAATGGCGGCGATGCCCTGGCCGCCGCCGATGCACATCGTCACCAGCGCATAGCGCCCCTGGATCCGCTCGAGCTCGTGCAGCGCCTTGACGGTGATGAGGGCGCCGGTGGCGCCGATCGGATGGCCCAGCGAGATGCCGGAGCCGTTCGGGTTGACCTTGGCCGGATCGAGCCCCAGGTCGCGCGTGACGGCGCAGGCCTGGGCGGCGAAGGCCTCGTTGGCCTCGATCACATCCAGGTCCTGGACACTCAGCCCCGACTTGCGCAGCGCCGCCAGCGAGGCCGGCACCGGGCCGATGCCCATGTATTTAGGATCCACCCCGGCGTGCGCATAGGCCACCAGGCGCGCCAGCGGCTTGAGGCCGCGCGCCTGCGCCGTGGCCGCATCCATCAGGACCACGGCGGCGGCCGCATCGTTGATGCCGGAGGCATTGCCGGCGGTGACGGTGCCGTTCTCCTTCTGGAACACCGGCTTCAGCCTGGCCATGTCCTCCAT
>CAMPHU010000054.1 GCA_946886065.1 uncultured Massilia sp.
TCGATCTGGGAGCCGTAGTTGACCGGCATGTCCCAGCCGCCGAAGTCGACCATCTTGGCGCCAGCGGCACGGTGAGCGGAGTTGAGCGGAGTCGCTTTGAGCGTCATGGAATCCTCAGGGCAGTTGAATAGGGGTGCGGGCACGTCGCCGTGCGCTTCTTTCCCCTCTGTCCTTGGTACCTGAGAGATAGCGGCGTCGCCGCCTGCCCCTTCGGTGGGCCGCTGACCGCGGCCGCTCTCCAGAGTTGAGCCTGCCGCGCAATGCGCAGCCGCTCCTTGGCCGGTCCTTTTGCCTGAGAGTTTGTGGGTAGTGCCCCTTCGGCGGCAGCGTGCTGCGCTCTCCCGGTCAAGACTGTGGAGGATATGTCAGAGGGCGCTTGCTGTCAACCAGCCAAGAGCCGAGAAGGGGCCGGGCGAAGGCAGGCGAGTGTGCCAAGTAGGTCGATTCCTTAAAGCATTGCCGCGCACTATTGACGCATGGCATCCAGGCTTGCGGGCCGGTTTTGCTACACTTATCACACTCACTTTGCGGGCGGAAAAAACTATGAGCGAAGACAAAGCACAACAGGAAAAAACCGGCTGGTTCACGCTGTCCGGCGACGTCAATAGCGACATGGTCCACCGGGTCTTCGATGCGGTCGCCGCCATGACCGAGGACGGCATCGAGACGGCCCACGTCCTGGTGCAATCCAACGGCGGCTACGTGAGCGACGGCCTGTGCCTGTACAACTTCATGGCCAGCTCGCCGATCAAGTTTGTGATGTACAACGGCGGCGCGGTGGCCTCGATCGCGGTCATCCTCTACCTGTGCGGCACGGAGCGCTATTGCAGCGAGACGGCGCGCTTCATGGTCCACAAGTCGCACGCGACGGCCTCGCCCGGCTCGCGCCCGGATGCGCTCAACATCATCGTCGAAGGCCTGCGCGCCGACGATGCGCGCACCGAGTCGATCCTGCGCAAGACCGTGGAGCTGACCCCGGAACAGTGGAGCATCCACCAGTACTCGGACCTGCACCTGAATGCACGCGACGCCAAGGCAGCGGGACTGGTGAACGACATCCGCGATTTTGCGCCGCCGAAGGGCGCGATCCTGCGCAATATCTGAGCGGGTCCGGCACGGGTGCTCCCGGCCGGACGTATCGGTTTGTCCGATGCAATTGGCCCGTTTATTTGACGCGCCTATGAATTTCGCCACAGTGCGATGAGGATTTGTCCGACATATAGAAAAGCCCGCCGGCGTTCGCACGGCGGGCTGGACAGGCTGGAGGCGCATATCCGGCGGGGGCCGGAACAGCGGAATCAGCGCTTGTCGTTCTTGTGGCTTTGGCGGCCGGCTTCGGCGTGCTGCTCCGGCGTGCCGCCGCGGGTGCCGCCGCCCGAGCGCGAGCCCGAACCTGCCGAGCCCGACTGCTTGTTGCCTTCGCTCTTGCTGCTCTGCTGCGAACCGCTTTGGTTGCGCTTGCTACCTTGCTTCGAGGCCATGGTGCTTCCTTTCATAGTGGGAAAGATCCAACTCGGCTTTTGCCGACCGGCCGTGTCCGAATGGATTCGTGGCATTTCCGGTGAATTAATCATGCTTATCGTATTGATGAATCGCTATCGGAACACCCCTTGATGCGATGTAGGACGTACTCCTACAATCTGAAAGCATCTATTTCCAGATGAAATGACGGTTTGCTTGCCGCGGCGTGTCGCAATTCGTACGACATCTGCATTAGGTGCTATTGCTTTATGGAAATGATGTGGCAGAATGGAAGAATCGATGCTTTCCCCATGCCATGGCCACCCCATCCGCACAGACGCCCGCCGCCCGCAAGGCCGCCGCCGACCGGCAGGCGACGTTGGATGAGCTCGTCGGTATCGCCAGCCGCCATGCCCATGGCCAGCTGATGGACATGGCCCAGCGCATGGTCGCCGCGCTGCTCGACATGACCGGCGCCGGCCCCGACCCCAGGCTGGCCGCGCGCCGCATCAAGTCCGGCAATCTGCTCAAGGAAAACGCCTATGCGTATTTCCACCTCGCCTGCACGGGGATCGAGCTGGCCTTGCGCAAGGAGCTCGGCCAGCTCGTGCCCCAGCCGCGCCCGGCCGCGCCGGTGGCGCTCAGCCTGGTGCCGCTGGAAGAGATCGACCAGAAGCTCGCCTTTGGCGCGGTCAGCCGTGCATTCGACATCCAGCATTCCGAACAGATCGCCAGCCTGGGGGTGAGGCTCGGCGTGCTGCTCGGACGCGAGCTGGTGCGCGCCGCCGCCAATCCTTTCCGCCCTGAAGTGCTGCTGGTGGCGCTGGAGCAGGCCTGGCGCGAGTTCGAGCCCGACCAGGAGGCGCATGCCCTGATCGTGCCGCTGCTGCGTCCCGGGCTGGTATTCGACCTGGGGCCGATGTACGACGCCCTCAACGAGCGCCTCAAGCCCGCGCGCGGCCGCGGCGCCGAGCGCTTCGCCAAGACCGACGACAGCGCCGCCCGCAAGGCCGGGCGCGCGCGCCGCGAGGCGTCCGTGGCCCAGCAGCTGCGCGGACTGTTCGGCAGCGAAGGCGCGGCGCAGGCGAACGAGCTCGATATCCCCATGATTCCCGACCTGCCGCAGGGCAGCGGCGGCTGGCGGCCGAGTGCCGCCGGCTTCGCGCCTGCCGCGGCGGCTGCCGGCCAGGCGCCCGCTCCAGGTGCGATCCCGGCCGCCGCCACCGCGGCTCTGCCTGCGCCGCTACTTGATGTGCTGGCCCGGATGGCGCCATCCGGCGCGGCGTCCGGTCCGGCCGGCGAAGCGTCCGGGGCCGGTGCCGGCACGCACAAGGTGTTCTACCTGCCGCGCCTGCGCGCCGATCTCCCCAAGGGCAGCCTGTCGCGCGGCGACGAGACCACGCTCGACCTGCTCTCGCGGATTTTTGAAACCGTCCTGCTGGACGACAGCATCCCGCCGGAGACGCGCGACCTGATCGAGTTCCTGCAGGTGCCGGTGCTCAAGGCTGCCCTGCGCGACCGTAACTTCTTCTTCGAGGAAGCCCACCCCGCGCGGCGCATGCTGGACTTGCTGTCGAAAGCCGGCTGGGAGCAGCAACTGGGCGCCGACGACCCGCTGCTGAGCGCCATGCGCGCCAGTGTCGGCCGCGTCGCCGCCCAGGATCAGCCCGAATTCGCCGCCGCCCTGGCCGAGCTGGAAGCCGGCCTGGCCGCCCGCGAACAGGCCGAGCAGGCCGCCATTGCCGGCCCCATCGCCCAGGCTACCCGCATCGAGAAGCAGGCGGCCGCCCAGCGCTCCGCCAAGCGGGCGGTCTCGGTGCGCCTGGCCGGGGAAGAGGTGGTGGCCCTGGTGTCCGGCTTCCTGGAACAGCGCTGGACCCCGGTGCTGGCGCTCGCCTACAGCATCGAAGAAAGCAAGCCGGGCGCGGTCGACAACGCCACCCGCGCCATGGACGACCTGATCTGGAGCGTCAAGCCCAAGGCCACCCAGGAGCAGCGCAAGGCCCTGATCAAGGCGCTGCCAGGACTGCTCACGACACTCAATAAATGGCTGGACGCGGTGCGCTGGCAGGATGCCGAGCGCCTGCAGTTCTTCGCCGGGCTGGCCGAATACCACGCCTCCATCGTGC
This sequence comes from uncultured Massilia sp., assembly GCA_946886065.1. The sequence continues at coordinate 3,591 of CAMPHU010000054.1, forward strand.
GCGCGCCGATCGAGCTGTCGCCCGAGCGCCAGCTGGAGCTGGCGATGGAAGCGGCCCAGCAGGATGCGCTGCGCCGCATCGCCCAGGAGCAGGCCGAGGCGGCCGAGGCCGAGCAGGCGGCCGGGGAAGACGCCGATCCGGCCGCCGGCGCGCTGGCGAGCCTGGAACGCGGCATGCGCCTGGAATTCGCCAGCGGCGGCGGCGTGCGCAAGGTCAAGCTGGCCTGGGTCAGCCCGCTGCGCACCCTGTTCATCTTCTCGGGCGCGGGCCGCCAGGAAGCCTTCTCGCTGCCGGCCGAGCGCCTGGCCGAGGCCTTCCGCAGCGGCAGCATCAAGGTCCTGGCGCCGGAAGGCGTGGTCGGCCGGGTGCTGAGCGAGGCCGTGGGGCAGGGCGCGATGAACGATCCGGACGCGGCAGTGGCCTGACGCGTACGCATCTCGCTCCAGCTCTTGCTCTTGCTCCGGCTCTTACTCTATTCCTCGCTCGATTTCTTGCTCCCAGAGCAAGCACCAGTGATATGATTCATGTTTTACCGCTAGCCTCGCTGCCGAAGAAACGTGCGCCTCTCCTCCATTAAATTGTCGGGATTTAAGTCTTTCGTCGATCCCACCAATTTCCAGGTACCGGGACAACTCGTCGGCGTGGTCGGCCCGAACGGCTGCGGCAAGTCCAACATCATCGACGCGGTCCGCTGGGTGCTGGGCGAATCGAAAGCCTCCGAGCTGCGCGGCGAGTCGATGCAGGACGTGATCTTCAACGGCTCCACCCATCGCAAGCCCGCCGGCCGCGCCTCGGTCGAGCTGGTGTTCGACAACAGCGCCGGCAAGGCGGCCGGCCAGTGGGGCCAGTACGGCGAGATCGCCGTCAAGCGCACCCTCACGCGCGACGGCACCTCCACCTATTACATCAACGGCCAGCCGGTGCGCCGGCGCGACATCCAGGACATTTTCCTCGGCACCGGCCTGGGCCCGCGCGCCTACGCCATCATCGGCCAGGGCATGATCGCCCGCATCATCGAATCGCGCCCGGAAGAGCTGCGCGTGTTCCTGGAGGAAGCCGCCGGCGTCTCCAAGTACAAGGAGCGCCGCCGCGAGACCGAGAACCGCCTGTCGGACACGCGCGAGAACCTGCTGCGCGTGGAAGACATCCTGCGCGAGCTGAACGCCAACCTGGACAAGCTGGAAGCCCAGGCCGCGGTGGCCAAGCGCTTCCACCAGCTGCAGGCCGACCAGGAAGAAAAGCAGAAGCTCCTGTGGCTGCTGCGCAAGAACGAGGCCAAGGCGGAGCAGGTGCGCTTCTTCAAGGAGATGGAAGAGGCCCAGACCGGCCTGGAAGCGCAGACGGCCAGGCTGCGCAGTGTCGAGCTGGAGCTGGAGCACATGCGCCAGGCTCACTTTTCCATCGGCGACCGCCTGCACCAGGCGCAGGGCGCGCTCTACCAGACCAATTCCGAGATCGGCAGCCTGGAAGCCCAGATCAAGTTCGTGGTCGAGTCGCGCACCCGCCTGCAGAACCAGCTGGGCACGCTCACCGCCCAGCGCGACCAGTGGCTGGCCCAGGAACAGGAAACCCGCGAGCAGCTCGAGGAAGCCGGGATGCAGCTCGAGGAACTGGCCGCGCGCGCCGAAGGCGCCCAGATCGCGGTCGAGGTCCACAACGAACGCCTGCCCGGGCTGGAAAGCGCCTGGCGCGCAGCCCAGGAAAAATCGGCCGAATCGCGCGCCCGCATCATGCAGGTGCAGCAGCGCATCGAGCTGTCTTCGGCCCACCAGCGCAACGCCGCCGGCATCCTCACCAACCTGGCTGCGCGCCGCGAGCGCCTGCAGCAGGAGCGCAGCGGCCTGAACCTGCCGGACAGCGCCACCCTCGACAACCTGCGCATGCAGCTGGAAGAAAAGCAGCTGGCGCTGGAAGAGCAGACCATGCTGCTGGAGGACGCCACGTCGCGCCAGGACGCGGTCGAGCAGGAGCGCAAGGAAGCCCACGCCCAGGTACAGGGCGAGAGCGCCGCCAGCGCCCAGCTGGAAGCGCGCCTGGCCGCGCTGCGCCAGATGCAGGACCGCGTGCAAACCCAGGGCAAGGTTCAGCCCTGGCTGGAAAAGCACGAGCTGTCCACGCTGCCGCGCCTGTGGCAGAAGCTGGACATCGAAGAGGGCTGGGAGACCGCGCTGGAAGCCGTGCTGCGCGAGCGCTCGGGGGCCCTGGAGATGTCGAACATCGACTGGGCCAAGGCCTTCTTCAGCGATGCGCCGCCCGCGCGCCTGGCCCTGTACGCGCCCCAGCCTGGCACTCCGGCGGCGGCCGACATCCCCGGCCTGAAGCCATTGACAAGCCTGCTGCGCCTGAACGACCCGGGCGTGCGCGGGGTGCTGAACGACTGGCTGCACCATGTCTTCGTGGCCGAGCACACGGCCGACGCCTTCGCCGAGCGCGCCCGGCTGCCGCAGGGCGGCTCCTTCGTCACGCGCCACGGCCACATCGTGACCCAGTCGGCGGTGCGCTTCCACGCGCCGGACGCCGAGCAGGACGGCATGCTGGCGCGCCAGCACGAGATCGACAACATCGGCAAACAGCTGCGCGCGCAGGCCCTGCTGGCGGACGAGGCGCGCGCCCGCGCCACCCGCGCCGACGCCGCCGTCAGCGACTTGCAGCGCCGCCTGCAGGATGCGCGCCAGCGCGTGGGCAGCCTGACCCGCGAAGTGCATGCGCTGCAGATCGAAGTGCTCAAGCAGAGCGAGATCGAAGCCCGCTTCAACCAGCGCAGCGGCCAGATCGCGGCCGACCTGCTTGAAATCGCGGCGCAGGAAGCCGAGCAGCGCCAGGCCGCCGCCGAGGCCGAGCAGGAATTCGAACAGCTCGACATGGAACTGGCCGAGCTGCAGGGCGCCCACGAGGACGGCCAGACCGCCTTCCTCGACCGCGAGCGCCTCTTGAGCGAGGCGCGCGAGAAGCTGCGCGAGCTGGAGCGCAGCGCCCAGGAAGCCCAGTTCGCCGAGCGTTCGCAGCGCGCCCGTATCGAGGAGCTGCGCCGCAACATCGCCACCGCCGCCACCCAGGCCGAGCAGGTGGCCGCCAGCCTGGCCCAAGGCAAGCTGGAACTGGAAGCGCTGGAAGCCGGCACCGCCCACGAAGGCCTGCAGGAACTGCTGGACCGCCGCACGGCGCAGGAGCGCGCGCTGGCCGATGCGCGCCACGAGCTGGACCAGATCACCCAGCAGCTGCGCCATGCCGAGGAAAGCCGGATGCAGGCCGAGCGCAGCCTGCAGCCGCAGCGCGACCGCATTACGGAAATGCAGCTCAAGGAACAGGCCGCGCGCCTGAACCAGGAGCAGTTCGCCGAGGCCCTGGCCGCCACCGGCGCCGACGAAGCGGCCATCGCGGCCCTGGCGGACAAGCTCGATCCGGACATGAAGCCGTCCTGGCTGCAGGGCGAGGTGACGCGCCTCACCAATGCCATCTCCGCGCTCGGCGCCGTCAACCTGGCGGCGGTCGAGGAACTGGCCACGGCCACCGAACGCAAGCGCTTCCTCGATTCGCAGAACGCCGACCTGCAGGAAGCCATCGCGACCCTGGAAGACGCGATCCACCGCATCGACCGCGAAACCCGCGAGCTGCTGCAGGACACCTTCGATCGCGTCAACGGCCACTTCTCGGAACTGTTCCCGATCCTGTTCGGCGGCGGCAACGCCAAGCTGGTCATGACCGGCGACGAGATCCTGGATGCGGGCGTCCAGGTGATGGCGCAGCCGCCGGGCAAGAAGAACGCCACCATCCACCTGCTCTCGGGCGGCGAGAAGGCCCTGACCGCGACCGCGCTGGTGTTCTCGATGTTCCGCCTGAATCCTGCGCCGTTCTGCCTGCTGGACGAGGTCGATGCGCCGCTGGACGACGCCAACACGGAGCGCTTCTGCCGCATGGTCAAGCGCATGTCGGAGCACACCCAGTTCCTCTTCATTTCGCACAACAAGATTGCGATGGAGATGGCCAGCCAGCTGATCGGCGTGACCATGCAGGAGCAGGGCGTCTCGCGCATCGTGGCGGTGGACATGGAGTCGGCCGCCGACCTGGCCGCGGCTTGACAGGGCCGGCTGGCGCGGTCCAGCCGTGTACGTCCGATTTTTCCGCTGTGCTACACTCGCCGCGCCCGTCCGTTCCTGGTCCCCCGATGACACCTGCCGTTTCCCCGTTGGCCGCCTATCCTGAAGCGTTGCAGTCCGCGCTGCGGCTGGCGCTCGATTCGCCGCTGCCGATGGGAGTGGCGGTACGCGGCTCGAACCTGCTGGCGCCAAATGCCGCCTTGAGCGTGGCGCTGGGGCGCGGCAGCGCCGCTGCGCTGCAGGCGCTGCTGGAGGCGGTCATGGAAGGCAGGCTGCCGCACGGCGCCGAAACGCTGGGGCTTGCCGGCGGCGGGCGCCTGCGCCTGACCGTCTCGCCGCTGCGCGACGCCGGCGGCGCCATCCTCGGCGCGCTGTGCGTGGGGCAGCCTGCCCAGCAGGATGCGCTCGGCCGCCTGATCGAGTCGAGCCTGATCGGCGTGGTGCGCTACCGCCATGACGGCGGGGTGGTCGACTGCAACGACGCCTTCCTGTCCATGCTGGGCCTGGACCGCGCCGACCTGGCGCGCGGCCTGTCCTGGCGCGCGCTCACCCCGGACGAATGGGTGGCGGCCGACGAAGCCTCGCTGGACCAGCTCAGCCTCCATGGCGCGGTGGCGCCCTTCGAGAAGGAGTTCTACCACCGCGACGGTTCGCGCGTGGCGGTGTTCGTCGGCGCGGCCGCCGACGAGGACGACCGCCACCAGGGCGTGGCCTTCGTGCTCGACATCTCGGCCATGCGCCACGCCGAGCGGGCCTTCGCCGAGATCGAGGCCAGGTTCAGGGCCATCACCAATGCGATGCCGCAGATGGTCTGGACCACCCAGCCCGACGGTTACCACGAGTACTACAACGACCAGTGGTACCAGTTTACGGGCGCGGCGCCGGGCGAGACCCATGGCGAGAACTGGAACGGCGTGCTCCATCCCGACGACCAGGCGCGGGCCTGGGAACGCTGGCGCCATGCGCTCGCCAGCGGCGAGCCCTACGAGGTCGAGTACCGGCTGCGCCACCACAGCGGCGCCTGGCGCTGGGTGCTGGGCCGCGCGCTGCCGGTTCGGGGCGAGGACGGCGCCATCCAGCGCTGGATGGGCACCTGCACGGATATCCACGAGCAGAAGCTGACCCAGGAGGCCCTGCGTGAAGCCGACCAGCGCAAGGACGAATTCCTGGCCATGCTCAGCCACGAGCTGCGCAACCCGCTGGCCCCGATCCGCAGCGCGGCTTCGCTGCTGCCGCTCGTCAAGGACGATCCCGTGCGGATCGCGCACATCGGCCGCGTGATCGCGCGCCAGACCGCCCACATGACCGGCCTGATCGACGACCTGCTGGACGTGTCGCGGGTCACGCGCGGCATGATCACCCTGGACCGGGAACGGGTCGCGCTGCGCCTGCTGGTGGACGAAGCGGTCGAGCAGGCGCGCCCGCTGATCGAAGCCCGCTCGCACCGGCTGTCGGTGGCGGACCATGCCGGCGAGGCGGTGGTGCATGGCGACCGCAAGCGCCTGGTGCAGGTGATGTCCAACCTGCTGTCGAATGCCGCCAAGTACACGCCGGAGGGAGGATGCATCGAACTGGGCATCGAGGCGGATGGCGATGCGGTGCGGATCGCGGTGCGCGACAACGGCATCGGCTTGTCGCCCGAGCTGGCCGCCAGCGCCTTCGAGCTGTTCCGGCAGGGAAAACGCACGCCCGACCGCTCGCAGGGCGGCCTGGGCATCGGCCTGGCGCTGGTGCGCAGCCTGGTCCAGCTGCATGGCGGGCGGGTCGCGCTCCACAGCGAGGGAGAAGGCAGGGGCTGCACGGTCGAGCTCAGCCTGCCGTTGGGCCTTGCGCCTGCGCCGTAGCGCCGGGCACGGGGAGTTGGTATGATGGCACGTCCCGCATGACGCGGGGCATCCTAATGAATGAACGCAGCATTCGCTACTGAGGCATAAGCAGCATGACAGATTTCCAAATGAGCCTGATCGCGGCCGGCGGCGTGTTTGTCGTCGGCGTCATCACCTATAACAAATGGCAGGAGTACAAGGCCAGGAAGAGCGTCGAACGCGCCTTTGCCTCGGACCATGACGACGTCCTGATGCGCAGCGGCGCCGAGCCGGCCCTGGGTGAAGGCGAGGCCGATGGCCTGCAGCGCCAGGAACCGGTGCTCGACCTGTCGGCCGAGCCGCCGCTGGCCCCGCTGACGCCCCTGTCGCCGGATGCCGGCGCGCCGGCGGCGCCGTCCGCGCCCGCGCCGTCCGCCGCACCCGCCGCTTCATCCTCGCCGGCGCCCGCGGTTACCCTGCCTGGCACCACGCCCGACATGCCGCCGGCCGAGCTGGCCGAATGCCTGGTCGATCCGCTGATCGACTGCCTGATCCCGCTGACGCTGGAAGCTCCCGTGCGCGGCGACAAGATCCTGCCTTCGCTGCACAAGCTGCGCCGCGTCGGCAGCAAGCCGATCCACTACATCGGCTTCGCCGTCAGCGGCGACTGGGAGCCGATCGTGCACGGCGGCGTCTACACCAAGCTGCAGGCCGGCGTGCAGATGGCCACCCGCACCACGGCCCTGAACGAAATCGAATACTCCGAGCTGGTGACCCGCCTGCATGCGGTGGCCGACGACATCGGGGCGACGCCGGAAGTGCCGGACATGATCGAGGTCATGAGCGAGGCGCGCACCCTGCACCGCTTCGTGGCCGGCCACGACGCCCAGCTGGGCGTGAACCTGGCCGCCAACGGCGCCCCGTGGGCGATCTCGACCCTGATCGGCGCGCTGGAAAACCAGGGCTTCGACGTGCGCCCGGACGGCCGCTTCGCGATGCCCGATGGCGAGGGCGGCGTGCTGTACACCCTGTCGACCAACGTCACCCTGGGCGCGGACACCACCTCGCGCCTGACCCTGTTGCTGGACGTGCCTTGCGTGGCCCCGGCGCGCGACGGCTTCGGCGCCATGATCGCCTGCGCCAAGGCGCTGACCGCGCGCCTGGATGCCACCATCGTCGACGACAGCGACCAGCCGCTGATGGACGAAGCCCTGGAAGCCATCAAGGGCCAGGTCGAGGAGTTCTACCAGGAGATGGAGGCCTCGGACATCCCGGCCGGCTCCACCCGCGCGCTGCGCCTGTTCAGCTGAGGGACCACTGTGACGGCCACCCAGGATCCGATTGCCCGCATGAAGTGGCTGGTCGAGGAACTCAACCGCCACATCTATAACTACCACGTGCTCGACGCGCCGACGATTCCGGACGCCGAGTACGACCGCATGTTCGTCGAGCTGCAGCAGCTCGAAGCCGCGCACCCGGCGGCGGTGACCAACGACTCGCCCACCTTCCGCGTGGGCGCGGCGCCGATCCCCGAGTTCAGGCAGGTGACGCATGCGCTGCCGATGCTGTCGCTGAACAACGGCTTCTCCGACGAGGATATCGACAACTTCGACCGCCGCGTGCGCGATGGCCTCGACCGCCATCAGGTCGACTATGCGGCCGAGCTGAAATTCGACGGCCTGGCGATCAGCCTGCGCTACGAAAACGGCGTGTTCGTGCAGGCCGCCACCCGGGGCGACGGCTATACCGGCGAGGACGTGACCGCCAACATCCGCACCATCAAGGTGATTCCGCTGCGCCTGCACGGCGCCGAGATCCCGGCGGTGCTGGAAGTGCGCGGCGAGGTGCTGATGTTCAAGCAGGATTTCGAGGCCCTGAACCAGCGCCAGCGCGACGCCGGCCAGAAGGAATTCGCCAACCCGCGCAACGCCGCCGCCGGCAGCCTGCGCCAGCTCGACGCCCGCATCACGGCCCAGCGTAAACTCCGCTTCTTCGCCTACGGCATCGGCCTGCTCGAGGGCGCCGGGCTCCCGGAATCGCATTCGGGGGTGCTGGACTGGTTCGACCGCCTCGGCCTGCCGGTCTCGAAGGAGCGCGCGGTGGTCAAGGGCTGCGAAGGCATGCTGGACTACTTCCGCGCGATCGGCGCCAAGCGCAAGGGGCTGCCCTACGAGATCGACGGCGTGGTGTACAAGGTCGACCGCGTGGCCGACCAGGCGCGCCTGGGCTTCGTCTCGCGCGCCCCGCGTTTCGCCCTGGCTCATAAATTCCCGGCCGAGGAAGCCCTGACCACGGTGCAGGCCATCGACGTGCAGGTGGGCCGCACCGGCGCCATCACGCCGGTGGCGCGCCTGACGCCGGTGTCGGTGGGCGGCGTGACCGTCACCAACGCCACCCTGCACAATGAAGACGAGGTGCGGCGCAAGGACGTGCGCGTGGGCGACACGGTCGTGGTGCGCCGCGCCGGCGACGTGATCCCCGAGGTGCTGTCGGTGGTGCTGGAGCGCCGCCCGCAGCCGCTGGCGCCGATGTACGAACTGCCCAAGGCTTGCCCGGTGTGCGGCTCGCACGTGGTGCGCGAGGAGGGCGAGGCCGTGGCGCGCTGCTCCGGCGGCCTGACCTGCGCCGCCCAGCGCAAGGAAGCGATCCGCCACTTCGCCGGCCGCCGCATGATGGACATCGAAGGCCTGGGCGACCGCTATATCGACAGCCTGGTCGAGTGCGGCCTGATCCACGGCGTGGCCGACCTGTACAAGCTGACGCTCGAGGACCTGCTGAAGATGAAGCGCCTCGCGGACGAACGCGACGGCACTACCCCGGAGACGGTCAAGAACGGCAAGGTTGCTACCAAGTGGGCCGACAACCTGCTCGATGCGATCAAGGCCAGCAAGCAGCCTCCCCTGGAGCGCCTGCTGTTCGCGCTGGGCATCCGCCACGTGGGCGAATCGACCGGCAAGACCCTGGCCGACTGGCTGGGCCGCTTCGAACTGGTCCGCCGCGCGCCGGCCGCGCTGCTGCGCGTGCTGCCCGACATCGGCGGCACCGTGGCCGAGGCCATCGCCGAATTCTTCGCCGAAGAAAAGAATCAGAAAGCCATCGACGCGCTGCTGGCGGCCGGCGTGGCGCCGCAAGGCGAGCATGCGCCCAAGGCCCAGCTGCGCGAAAGGCTCGACGAGGCCAGCCTGCTGGCCGCGCTGGGCATTCCGAAGCTGACCGAGCCGCGCGCCCGCCAGCTGGTGCAGGAAGGCCAGACCCTGGAATCGCTCGCCCACCTGAAGGTGTTCGGCGTATTCGGCCTGCCGGCCAATGTGGCGGCCTCGCTGGAGGAGTGGATGGCCGTTCCCGCCAACCGCGAGATGCTCGGCAAGCTCTCGAGCCTGCGCCAGGAGCTGCTGGCCCAGCTGCCCGAGGCGGCCCAGCAAGCGGACGGTCCGCTCACCGGCAAGACCTTCGTGCTGACCGGCACCTTGCCGACCATGAGCCGCGACGCGGCCGGCGCGCTGATCGAGCAGGCCGGCGGCAAGGTGTCCGGCTCGGTGTCGAAGAAAACCTCCTACGTGGTCGCCGGCGCGGAGGCGGGCAGCAAGCTCGCCAAGGCCGAGGAACTGGGCGTCACGGTCCTGGACGAAGCGGGCCTGCTGGACCTGCTGGCGCTGCCGAACAAATGAAAGAATCGCCATGAGCCTGATTCGCAAAGCCGTCTTTCCCGTCGCCGGCCTGGGCAGCCGCTTCCTGCCGGCGACCAAGGCGCAACCGAAGGAAATGCTGCCCATCGTCGACAAGCCGCTGATCCAGTACGCGGTCGAGGAGGCGGTGGCCGCCGGCGTGACCGAGCTGGTGTTCATCACCGGCCGCAACAAGCGCGCCATCGAGGACCATTTCGACAAGGCCTACGAGCTGGAGTCGGAGCTGGAGCATGCCGGCAAGCACGCGCTGCTGGAGCTGGTGCGCAACGTGATCCCGAAGAACGTCAACTGCATCTACATCCGCCAGTCCGCGCCCCTTGGCCTGGGCCACGCGGTGCTGTGCGCGCGGCCGGTGGTCGGCAACGAGCCCTTCGCGGTGCTGCTGGCCGACGACTTCATGGACACCGCGGCCGGCCACAAGCCGGTGCTGGCCCAGATGGCCGACGTCTACGCCTACGAGCGCAGCAGCATCCTGGCGGTGCAGGACGTGCCGCGCGAGAACACCCGCCAGTACGGTATCGTCAGCGCCTCGCCGTATCGCACCGACCTGGAACTGGTCTCCGGCATCGTCGAGAAACCCCAGCCCGAGGTCGCGCCCTCGACCCTGGCCGTGGTCGGCCGCTACGTGCTGTCCGGCGCCATCTTCGATCACCTGGAACACCTGGGCACGGGCGCCGGCGGCGAGATCCAGCTGACCGACGGCATCGCGTCCCTGATGAAGGAGGAGCGCGTGCTGGCCTACCGCTACGCCGGCCAGCGCTACGACTGCGGCTCCAAGCTGGGCTACCTGAAGGCCACCGCGGCGATCGGCCTCAAGCACCCGGAAACGGCGGAAGGCTTCCGCGCCTGCCTGGCGAGCCTGCTGGAAGGACGGGGCGCGCCATGACCGTGCGCGAAATCCTGCGCATGGGCGACCCGCGCCTGCTGCGGGTAGCCGAGAAGGTAGACGAGTTCGACACGCCGGAACTGCATGCGCTGATCGCCGACATGTTCGAGACCATGCACGCCGCCAACGGCGCGGGCCTGGCGGCGCCGCAGATCGGCGTCAACCTGCAGCTGGTGATCTTCGGTTTCGCCAATAACCAGCGCTACCCGGATGCGCCGCCGGTGCCGGAGACGGTGCTGATCAATCCTTCGCTCACGCCCTTGTCGCAAGAGATGGAAGAGGGCTTCGAGGGCTGCCTGTCGGTGCCCGGCCTGCGCGGCAGCGTGCCGCGCTACACGCGCCTGCACTACGAAGGCTTCGACCAATATGGCCGGCGCATCGTGCGCGACGCCGAAGCTTTCCATGCGCGCGTGGTGCAGCACGAGGTGGACCACCTGCTCGGCATCCTGTACCCGATGCGTATCAAGGATTTCTCCCGCTTCGGCTTCACCGAAGTGATGTTCCCCCATCTCGATCCCGGAGCCGACGATTGAAGCGTTTTCCCCTGCATGTGGCCGCCGTATGCGCGGTCTGTCTCGCCACGTTCCCCGCCCGAGCGGATGAGTGGTTCACCAGGATCGATGCGGCGCCCAGGAGCGAGTTCTGGCTCGATACCGGCTTCGCGACGGCGCACTGGGATACGGACAAGGACCTGAACGGGGCCAACAAGGGGCTGGGCGCGGAATACCGCTTCAGCGGCACCATGGCGGCGACGGTGGGGCGCTTTTATAACAGCGACCGCGCCTGGTCGAACTATGCGGGGGTGATCTGGCAGCCGTATGCGGTCGGTCCGGTGCGCGTGGGGCTGGCGCTGGCGGCGTTCGACGGGTATCCGAACATGCGGCATGGCGGCTGGTTTCCGGCGGCGATTCCGACGCTCACCTATGAGTACCGGCGGGTGGGGGTGAATGTGGGGATTATTCCCTCGTATAAGGACCGCTTGTATGGCGGGGTGTCGCTGCAGTTGAAGTTCAAGCTGTTCGACGGCAAATGAAAAAAACGGGATGCGAGGCATCCCGTTTTTCAAGGTGAGCTTGACTTGGGTCCCCGCCTGCGCGGGGACGACGGTCTCAGGGCCACGTACATCAACACGTCGTTCCCGCCACTGGCAGGCGGGGGCCCAGGTTTGCAAGAGCAGCCGAAACCTCAGCTCTCCTTCGGATACGGACTCTTCCCACCCTCCGCGATGAACGCATCGATCCTCTGCTGCAGCACCGGCAGCGGCACCGACCCCAGCTGCAGCACCGTATCGTGGAAGTTCCGGATATCGAATTTCGGCCCCAGCGCCTTCTCCGCCCGCGCCCGCGCCTCCTGGATCGCCATCTGTCCCAGGTAATACGACAGCGCCTGCCCCGGCCACGAGATATACCGGTCGACTTCCGTCTCCACCTCGTGCTTCGACAGCGCCGTATTCTCCATCAGGTAAGCCTGCGCCTGTTCCCGCGTCCACCCCTTGGCGTGGATGCCGGTGTCGACCACCAGCCGCGACGCGCGCCAGGCCTGGTAGCTCAGCATGCCGAACACTTCGTAGGGCGTCTCGTAGATCCCCATTTCCGTCCCCAGGCGTTCCGAATACAGCGCCCAACCCTCGCCGAAGGCCGAGATGTAGCCGCGGCGGAAAGGCGGCACGCCTTTCTGTTCCTGGGCCACCGGCATCTGGAAGGCGTGGCCCGGCGCCGATTCGTGCAGGGTCAGGGCCGGGAGGCTGTACAGGGAACGGGCCGGCAGGTTGTAGGTGTTGACCCAGTAGGCGCCCGGCCCGCCGCGCCCCGCCGTGTAATACGGCGCCTGGTCGTCCGGCACCGGCAGGATGGCGAAGCGGCGGCGCGGCAGGTAGCCGAAGTACTGGTCGGCCTTGGCGTCGAACTTCTTCGCGATCCAGGCCGCGCGCATCAGCAGCTCTTCCGGCGTCCTGGCGTAGAAGCGCGGATCGGTGCGCAGGAATTGCAGGAAGGCCGGCAAGTCGCCCTCGAAGCCGGTCTTCTTGATGACCTCATGCATCTCGGCCCGGATCTTGGCCATCTCGGCCAGCCCGATCACATGGATCTGCTCGGCGCTCAGCGTGGTCGTGGTGTACTCGACGATCTTCGACTGGTAATAGGCTTTGCCACCCGGCATGCTTTCGGCGGCCAGGGTGGTGCGCGCCTGCGGCACGTACTGGTTCACGAAGAAGTCCAGCACCTTGCCGTAGGCCGGCTGCACCTTGTCGCGGATCGCCGCCGCGCCCTGCGCGCGCAGGGCGTCGCGCTCGGCCGCCGGGATACTCGCCGGCATGTCCCTGAACGGGGTGTAGAACACGGTTTCCTGGGGCGTCTTGGCCTGGGCCACCGACACGATGGTGCTCTCGCGCCCGCTGAGCGTCACCCGGGGCGGCGTGAAGCCGCGCGCCAGGCCGGCGCGCATGTTGGCCAGTTCCTGGTCGAAGTAGCCAGGCAGGTTCTCCAGCTGGCGCAGGTAGTTGCGGTAGTCCTCGGCGGACTTGAACGGGCGGCGCGCGCCGAAGGTGACGTCGGTCCAGAAGGCGCTGTCGGCATTCACCGGCTGCTCGTACTCGCGGAAGCGCTGGGCGTCGAGCAGGGCGGCGATCTGGGCCCGGTACACCGCGAAATTGATGCGCTCGTTCGGCGAGAGCTCGGCCGGGCGGATCGCGTCGAGTTCCTTCAGGATGCCTTCCCAGTAGACGCGGCGCGCTTCCTGGGCGGGCGCATCGACGCGTGCGATCTCCGCGCTGACGCCGCGTTCGCCTTCGGCGCGCGCCAGCTTTTCCGAAACGCGCCATTTCCACTCTTTGGTGTAAATTGTCTTGAACCGCGAGTCAGCCTGCGTGGCGGCAGCGGCGGGAGCCATTGCGGGCCCCATCGCAAGGCCCAGCAGTACACAAGCCGTCGTAAAGACGGCGCCCAGCTTGTTTTCCATTGTCCACCTGCTTTGAAAAAGAGCATTATTGCCCGGCGGTATGCATCTTAGCCGGGAAAGCGGGGAATGGATACAGCGCACGATGGCGTGCGGCCAGGAAGGCCGTACGCAGCCGACAGTTCAAGCTGCAGGACGACGACAGAGGATGGCACATTCCGGCGAATCGCGGCCCGGTTCCGAGCAACGGGCGCAGATGGGTGAGGGCGGGCTGCCGGCCGGCCTGACCGAACACGCCTTGCGCCAGCAGGTGGCCGCGCAGGAGGCGGAACTCGCGCGTACCCGCGCGATGGTGCGCGAACGGCACCAGCTGCTGCGCGAGGCCGAGCAACTGCGCGAGCAGCTGCGCCGCCAGGCCGGCGAGCTGGAACAGCTGCGCGCGCAGGCCGCCGATACCGGACGGCGCCAGAACGAATTCCTCGCGATGCTGGCCCACGAACTGCGCAATCCACTGGCGCCGCTCAGCATGTCGGCCAGCCTGCTCGACAGCGTGGCGGGCGCCTCGGGCGAGCTGGCCCAGGTCTCGCGCGTGATCCGGCGCCAGGTGGACCACATGGCCCACCTGCTCAACGACCTGCTCGACGCCGCGCGCCTCAGCAGCGGCAAGATCACCCTGAGCCTGGAGCCCCTGCTGCTGTCGGATGCGATCGAACAGGCGCTGGAGACGGTCGGTCCGCGCCTGCGCGAGCGCCGCCAGCAGATCGAGGTGCGCCTGGCGCCGGAAGCCCTGGTGGTGGACGGCGACGCGGTGCGCCTGACCCAGGTGTTCACCAACCTGCTCGGCAATGCCTCGAAGTACACCGGCGACGGCGGCCGCATCAGCCTCGGCGCGCGGCGCGAGGGCGGGCAGGCGGTGGTGAGCGTCAGCGACAACGGCGCCGGCATCGACCCGGCCATGCTGCCGCGGATGTTCGACCTGTTCACCCAAGGGCCGCGCTCGCTGGCGCGCTCCGAGGGCGGGCTGGGCGTGGGCCTGAGCGTGGTGCGCAACCTGGTCGGCATGCATGGCGGCCGGGTCGAGGCGGCCAGCCCGGGCCAGGGGCAGGGCAGCACCTTCACCGTGCGCCTGCCGCTCTCGCAGGGCCGCCCCGCGCGGCAGGCGCCGGCGGCGCGCGCGGCGGACGAGCGGCCCTCGCGCATCCTGGTCATCGAGGACAACATCGACGCTTGCGACACCCTGCGCACCCTGCTGGAACTGTCCGGCCACGAGGTCGAGACGGCCTCGGACGGCATCACCGGGCTGGAACGGGCGCGCGGCGGGCGCTTCGATGTGCTGGTGTGCGACATCGGCCTGCCTGGCATCGACGGCTATGGCGTGATCGAAGGCTTGCGCGCGCTGCCTGGCGGCCAGGCGCCGTTCGCGATCGCGCTGTCCGGCTATGGCCAGGCCGAGGACCGCGAGCGGGCGCTGGCGGCAGGCTTCGACCGCTACCTGGTCAAGCCGGCCGGTCCGGAGATACTGCTGGGCCTGGTGGCGGAGGCGCGCGCGGCCCGGCTCGCACGCTAGGCGATGAAATTCCGTCATGCGAAATCGGCACTGCGGATATAATGCGGCAAGCCCGTCCGCGGAACACGCACGACCACCGCATGCACGGCACCGCACTACCACAGCGCGCGCGCGTGCATGGACCATCAATGACAATCACGGCAGTACTTGTTTCGCGACCCAGACATGATGACGAGTAAGGGCGACCCGGGCCGCCCGGAAGGCCATGCGCATCTCATCCAGTCCTGGCGGCGTCTGGCCGTCCAGCTGGGACCGCTCGTCGGCGACAACGGCTTTTGCGCGCTGTTCGGGCGCGCGTGCCGCCTGGTGAGTCCGGAATTCCGCTGGCTCAGCACCATGCCGCCCTGCAAGTCCTGCGACGCCCAGGTGGGCGCGCTCGACACCATGCTGGCCAGCGTCGCCCCCGAGCAGGCGGAGGCGGCGCACGCCGCCTTGCTCAAGACCTTTACCGAGCTGCTTGCCGCCCTGATCGGCCAAGCGCTGGCCACACGTTTAGTCGACGCCGCGTTGCTCGACGGGAATGCACAGGAGCACACGTAATGACGGATAAAGTAAGCCTCGGGAAATTGAGCACCGGCGTGCCCGGACTCGATGTTCTCCTGGGAGGCGGACTGAGCGAGTTCTCCTTCAACCTGATCGCCGGGGCGCCCGGTTGCGGGAAGACCACGCTGGCCCACCAGATCATGTTTTCCCTGGCCAGCGTGGACCGGCGCGCGCTGTTCTTTACCGTGCTGGGCGAGCCTCCGCTGAAGATGCTGCGCTACCAGCAGCAGTACAGTTTCTTCGAACTCGACAAGGTCGGCACCGCGGTCCGCTACGTGAACCTGGCCGACGACCTGCGCGCGGGCGACTTCACCGGGGTGCTGGAGCGCATCATGAAGGAAGTCGAGGATTTCTCGCCCAGCATGGTGTTCGTCGATTCCTTCCGCTCGGTGGCGCAGACCGCGCGCGCCGGCAACGAGGGCGTGGCGGACCTGCAGCACTTCATCCAGGAACTCGGCACCCGCATGACCAGCTGGCAGGCCACCACCTTCCTGATCGGTGAGTACCTGCATAACGACATCGAGGCCAACCCCATCATGACGGTGGCGGACGGGATGATCGCCTTGAGCCAGCTGCACGAGGAAGACTCGGTGGTGCGCAAGATGCGCGTGGTCAAGATGCGCGGCCAGGCCCACATGGCCGGCTCGCATACCTTCCGCATCACCGACGACGGCGTGCGCGTCTATCCGCGCCTGCTGCCCCCGCCGGCCGAAGACCGCCAGCCGGGCGCGGCGGTGGACCGCGAGCTTCGCCGCATCTCCACCGGTGTGGCGGGCCTGGACGAGATGCTGCATGGCGGCCTGCCGCAGGGCCACTCGGTGCTGGTCACCGGCCCGAGCGGCTGCGGCAAGACCATCCTCGGCACCCGCTTCCTGCAGGAAGGCGCGCGCCAGGGCGAGAAGGGCGTCGTGATGTCCTTCGAGAAGGGCACCGCGCGCCTGCGCAATGCCGAGCTGGCCCAGATGGTCCAGGCAGGGCAGGTGGCGGTGGTCGAGAGCCGCATGATCGACCTGACCATCGACGAATTGCTCGATGAGCTCAACCAGGCCATCGAGCGCACCGGCGCCACCCGCGTGGTGGTCGATTCGCTGTCGGAGCTGGGCCTCTACCTGGCGCCGGAAAGCCGCGACCGCCTGCGCACCGTCGTGTTCCGCATGCTCGCCTCGCTGGCCAAGCGCGGAGTCAGCGCGGTGGTGACGATGGGGCTGGACGACGAGTTCACGCGCTTCCGGATCAGCCATGCCGAAATCGCCTACCTCACCGACGCCATCATCGTGATGCGCTACGGCGAGGCGGACGGCCAGCTGCGCAAGTTCATGTCGGTGGTGAAGGTGCGCGGCTCCGGCCACAGCCACGAATTGCGCGAGTACGCGATCAACGACGAAGGTTTCGACATCCACCCCCAGCGCACCGAGTTCGAAGGCGTGCTGCACGGCTTGCCGCAAGCGCGCAGCAGCGGTTACTGAGGGCCGCCGGTGACGACGTTTCAGGGAAAAGAGCTCAGCTCACTGCAGCGTCGGTCGAACGACGGAGAGGAATCCGCCGGTGTGCTTCCGCCCGAACAGGCCCTGTCGCGCCGCATCGGCGCACTGGAGGCCGAGGTGGAGGCGCTGCGCGCCGAGGCCGCGCGCAAGCGCGAACTGGAAGCCCTGGTCGAGCAGCTGCGCGAGGCGAACGGCAACCTGGTCATGGCGGCCGTCAACGCCCAGTCTTCACGCGACGACGCCGAGGAAACCAACCGGCGCCAGAACGAATTCCTGGCCATGCTGGCCCACGAGCTGCGCAATCCCCTGGTGCCGATCAGCATGTCGGCCAGCCTGCTGGACCGCGGCGCGGGCGCCGGGCACCAGGCCCGCCTGAGCCAGGTGATCCAGCGCCAGGTAGAGCACATGGCCCGCCTGCTCGACGACCTGCTGGATGCGGCGCGCCTGAGCCTCGGGAAAATCACCCTGCACATCCAGCCGCTCGACATGAACGCCGTCATCGAGCAGGCCGTCGAGACGGTGCAGCCGCGCATCCGCGAACGCGCCCAGCAGCTCGAGCTGCGGCTGCCGCCCCAGCCGGTCGCGGTGGACGGCGATCCGGTGCGCCTGACCCAGGTGTTCACCAACCTGCTGAGCAACGCTTCCAAGTACACCCAGGATGGCGGCTGGATCCGGCTCGCCGTCGAGTGCGGCGACGAGGTCGTGGTGAGCATCGCCGACAACGGCAGCGGCATGGCCCCCGAGACCATCGTCCACGTGTTCGAGCTGTTCACCCAGGGGCCGCGCACCCTGGCGCGCTCGGAGGGCGGGCTCGGGGTCGGCCTGAACGTGGTGCGCAACCTGGTGGGCATGCACGGCGGCTCGGTGGGCGTCTCCAGTCCGGGTATCGGGGCGGGTAGCGTGTTCACGGTGCGCCTGCCGCTGTCGCGGGCATGCGCGCCGACGCAAGCGGAGGCGCCCTCCGCGCCGGCAAGCGGGGGCGGGCGGCGCATCCTGGTGATCGAGGATAACCGCGATGCCTGCGAGGTGCTGCGCATGCTGCTCGAACTCGAAGGGCACCAGGTCGACGTCGCCGCCGACGGCCACGCCGGCCTGGCGCTGGCGCTGGCCTGCAGCTACGACGCGATCGTCTGCGACATCGGCTTGCCGGGCATCGACGGCTACGAGCTGATCGCCCGGCTGCGCGCCTGCAGTACAGGCGCAGCGCCGCTGGCGGTGGCGCTGTCGGGCTACGGCCACGCCAACGACCGCGAACGGGCCATCGCGGCCGGCTTCGACCGCTACCTGGTCAAGCCGGTCGGCCCCGAAGCCCTGCTGGAAGCCCTCGGCGTCACGCGCTGAGCGGCCAGCGCCGCGCCGCCAACGCGTCTCAGGGGTGGCCGAGCTGGCGCTCGAGGCGCGCCAGCGCTTCCTCGATGCGCTCGTATCTGGTCGCGTAGGAGAAGCGCACATGGCGCGCCGGCGCGGCGAAGCCGAAATCGTCGCCCGGCACGATGGCCACGTGGGCGTCGCGCAGCAGCGCCATGCTGAAGGCCGCGCTGTCGGCGCGGTCGCGGTGCGCCACTTCCCTGATGTCCGCGTACACGTAGAAGGCGCCGTCCGGCATCACCGGCACCTGGAAGCCCAGCTCGCGCAGGCCAGGCACCAGGAAGTCGCGGCGGCGCTGGAACTCGCGCCGGCGCTCCTCGAAGATGCCCAGCGCTTGCGGGTGGAAGCAGGCCAGGGCCGCATGCTGGGCCACGGTCGGGGCGCAGATGAACAGGTTCTGGGCCAGCTTCTCGAACACCGGGACCAGTTCGTCCGGCACCACCAGCCAGCCCAGGCGCCAGCCGGTCATGTTGAAGTACTTGGAGAAGCTGTTCACGGTGATGACCTGGTCGCTGACGGCCAGTGCGCTGAGCGGCTGGTGGTCGTAGCTCAGCCCCTGGTAGATCTCGTCGACGATGGCGAAGCCGCCGCGCGCCTGCACGGCGGCGAGCATGTCGCGCAGCTGCTGCGGCGTCATCGAGGTGCCGGTCGGGTTCGAGGGCGAGGCCACCAGCACGCCGCGGGTGCGCGCGTTCCAGCGCTCGGCCACATGCGCCGCGCTGAGCTGGTAGCGGTCTTCGCTGCTGGAGGGCACCAGCACCGGCGTGCCCCCGAAGCTGGACACGAAATGGCGGTTGCACGGGTAGCAAGGGTCCGGCATCAGCACTTCGTCGCCTTCGGCCACCAGGGCCGCGCAGGCCAGCAGCAGGCCGGCCGAGGCGCCGGCGGTGACGACGATGCGGCGCGGGTCGATGTCGAGACCCTGGACGGCGGCATAGTGGCCGGAAATCGCCTCGCGCAGCTCGCGCAGGCCGAGCGAGTCGGTGTACTGGGTGATGCCGCCGCGGATCGCTTCCATCGCGGCGGAGGCGACGATGTCGGGCGCGGTGAAATCGGGCTCGCCCACGCTCATGCTGATGACGTCGGCGCCGGCGCGTTTGAGTTCGCCGGCGGCCTTGACCATTTCCATGACGCGGAAGGGTTCGATGGCGTGCACGCGCCGGGCGACCTGGAGGGCGTGCGCTTGGGATGCGGGGGAGGTGGTGAAAGACATGCTGGTGGATTGCGGGTTGGCGAATCCAGCCATCTTACAAGAATGTGGGCCGGTCCGTTTGCACGGACCGGCCCGGGGTGCTGCTTACTGATGGGCGTTGTGGGCCGCCGTCAGCCTGCGCATCAGCGGCAGGGCCGCCAGCGCAACCAGGGTGCAGGCGATGGCCGCCATGCCCAGCTGGTTGAACAGGCTGGTGTAGACCGGCAGGGTCTGGACCGGATCGACCATGTCGCTCGGCACCGCCGCCAGGTTGGCCACCACGCCGCCCAGGTATTGCGAGATGCCCACGCCCACGTAGTAGGCGCCCATCATGAAGCCGCCCATGCGCGCCGGCACGTAGCGGGCGATCATGGCCAGTCCCAGGCCGCTCACCAGCAGCTCGCCCAGCGAATACAGGCCGTAGCCGGCGATCATGATCCACGACGAGGTCAGGCCGTTCACCGCGAACTGGCCGGCGACGCCGTAGGTGAAGAAGCCGGCCGCCACCACCGTGAAGCCGAGCGCGAACTTGGCCGCGATCGACAAATCCTTGCCGCTCTTGCCGGCGCGGGTGTAGATCCAGGCCAGCACCGGGCTCAGGACCATGATCCAGATCGCGTTCAG
>CAMPHU010000055.1 GCA_946886065.1 uncultured Massilia sp.
CATTCCTCCGCAAGCACCGATACCGGTTCGTGGAGCGATTTCGACGTCGCAAGCTTCAGCTTCGCTTCCGAGTACGTCGACACCATCACGCTGGGGAACTTCGGCGGCGGGTATGGCCACGACCACGGCAATGGTTCCAAGGTCAAGCTGGACCTCTTCAACGGCACTGAGTGGATCAACGTGGCAATGTTCGACTACGGCAGCAACTGGACCCAGAACCTGTCGACGACCTTCGCCAACCCGGTGAGCTTCTCGGGTTTCAACGCTACCGGCCTGCGCCTGACCGGAACCGCTTACGTCGGCAACATGTACCACGGCGTCAACTCGGCGATGACCTATACGCTGAGCGGCACCCCGGGCAACGACGTGCCGGAACCGGCATCGCTGGCCCTGCTGGCCCTGGGTGGCCTGGGCGCCGCAGCAGCCCGCCGTAAAGCCAAGCGCGGCTGATCGGCCCGGTGCGGCGCCCGCCCTGGGCGCTGCCGGCCGAAGCCGATTCGCTTTGCCCCCGTGCCTGGACGAGTCCGGGCACGGGCACACCCATCCCGCAAGCCGCGGGCACCATCACTGAAGCAGCCGCGGCATCCCGTGCGTGCTGCTCCTGCATCTCCCTCGAAGCCAGGCCCAGGCCTGCGATGCCGTAGCGCCGCGATGAAGCCGGTACGCGGCCCACGCCCGGCAGCGCCCTTGGCGCTTACTGCGTCGTCGAATTCTGCCCCACCGGGCTGTTGACCGAGCGCGTAGGCGGCGGCATCTGCACCTGGTTCGGCGGCGGTGCCTGGGGCGCCGCGTTCGGGTCGGCCGGCGGGCCTTCGGCCGCGCCCGGATCCATCTGCGGTTCCGGGATCGGCTGCTCCGCCCCCTGGCCGGGCGCCGCGCCGCGCGCGTAATTTCCCGGCGCCGGGGCGGGCTGCATGCCCGGCGGCCCGACCACCACGCCCGGCGAGGTCTGCGGCTCGACACCGGGCGCCGGCGCGGCGGCCATCGGCACCGGCGCAGGCGGCGGCGCCGAGGCCCCGCCGGCCGGCCGGGTGTCGGTCGCCAGTTCCACGCGCTTCAACACGCCGCCGTCGGACAGCATCACATACTTGGGATGCACTTCCTGCACCACGATGCCCGGAGCGATCTCGCGGCCGATGCGCACCGCCACCGGCGGCGCGCCGTCGGCCACGATGATGACCGCGCTGTTGGGACCGGCCGACACCACGCCGGTCAGCTGGAAGTTCGAGATGGCCGCCACCGAGGGCTGGCCGCCGAACAGGGTGGCGGCGGCGTCCGGGCTGGGCTCGGCCTGGGCCGTGCTCGGCGCCGCGGCCAGCGGCCGCTGCTCGGGCTTGTACAGCTGCAGCACCCAGTAGGCGATCGAGGCCGCCAGCAGGATCAGGGCGAGCAGGCTGAGAAGAAGGGGCAAACGCTTGTTCATGGTGTCCTTGGCTTCAACGCACCAGCTGGTTGATTTCAATGATCGGCATCAGGACCGCGAGCACGATCAGCAGCACGACCAGGCCCATCGCCAGGATCAGCACGGGCTCGAGCAGGCCGGCGATGGTGAGCGTGCGGCGTTCGAGGTCGGCCTGCTGGGAATTCGCGGCGCGCTCCAGCATGGCCGGCAGTTCGCCGGTGACTTCGCCGGCGCGGATCATGTGCACCAGCATCGGCGGGAAATGCTTCTGCACCGACAGCGCCCGCGCCAGGCTCACGCCTTCGCGCACGCTCGCGGTCGCCTGTTCGACCAGTTCGCGCATCGCCACGTTCGACAGGGTGTCGCGGCTGGTGTCGAGCGCGCGCAGGATGGGCACGCCCGATCCGGTGGTGATCGCCAGGGTGCTGGCGAAGCGCGCGGTGTTCAGGCTGCGCTCGAACTTGCCGTAGATCGGCGCGCTCAGGAGCCAGGTGTGCCAGCGCCGCTTGAGGTCGGGATTGCGCAGCGCGCGCCGCCACATCCAGAAGGCGGCGACGATCAGGATCGCCACGTAGATGCCGTAGGCGCGCACGAAGTCCGAGATCGCCAGCATCATGACGGTCAGGAAAGGCAGCTTCTGCTTGGTGTTGGCGAACACCGAGACGATCTGCGGCACCACGTAGGTGAGCAGGAAGATCACGATCGCGAACGCCACCACGGTCACGATCGCCGGGTAGGTGAACGCCAGGCGCACCTTCTGCACCAGGGCGTTGCGGCGCTCGATGTAGTCCGCCAGGCGCGACAGCACGCGCGACAGCTGGCCGATCTGCTCGCCCGAGGACACCAGGCCGCGGTAGATCTCGGCGAAGTCGCGCGGGTGGTGCGACAGCGCTGTCGAAAAGGCCGCGCCGCCCATCACTTCGGCGCGGATCGAGGCGATCAGGTCGCGCATGTACGGCCGCTCGGCCTGCTCCAGCAGGGCCGTGAAGGCCTGCTCCAGCGGCAGCCCTGCTTCCAGCAGGCTGGCCAGCTGGCGCGTGAACAAGGCCAGCTCGACCTGGGACAGGCGCTCGCCGAAGCCGCGCGAGCGGGTGGCGCCGCTTTCATCGACCTGGGCCGCGATGGCTTCCACGCTCAGCGGCGTCAGGCCCTGGGTGCGCAGGTCGGCGCGCGCGGCGCGCGGACTGTCGGCGTTGACCACGCCCTTGCGGGTGGCGCCGCCCGGATCGACGGCTTCGTAACGGAAGGCCGGCATGCCTAGTCCTTCACCACGCGCAGCAGCTCGGCGCGGGTGGTGGTGCCGTCCTGCACCCAGCGCTCGCCGTCCTCGCGCATGGTGCGCATGCCGCTCTGGACCGCGGCGGCGCGGATCTCGGCTTCGGAAGCCTGGTTGTGGATCTGGGAGCGGATCTGCTCGGTCGTTTCCAGCAGCTCGTACACGCCGACCCGGCCGTGGTAGCCGGTGTGGCCGCAGCGCTCGCAGCCGACCGGGTGCCAGGCCTGGCCGTCGAAGGTCTTGCACTGCGAGCACAGCTTGCGCACCAGGCGCTGGGCCATCACGCCGATCAGGGAGGACGACAGCAGGAAGGGTTCGATACCCATGTCCAGCAAGCGCGTCACGGCGGCGGCGGCGTCGTTGGTGTGCAGGGTCGCCAGCACCAGGTGGCCGGTGAGCGATGCCTGGACCGCGATCTGCGCCGTTTCCAGGTCGCGGATCTCGCCGATCATGATCACGTCCGGGTCCTGGCGCAGGATGGCGCGCAGGGCCTTGGCGAAAGTCATGTCGATGCGGGCGTTGACCTGGGTCTGGCCGATGCCGTTGAGGTCGTATTCGATCGGGTCTTCCACCGTCATGATGTTGGTGGTGGACGCGTTCAGGCGCGACAGCGCCGCGTACAGGGTGGTGGTCTTGCCGGAACCGGTCGGGCCGGTGACCAGCACGATGCCGTGCGGCTGGTTGATCAGGCGGTCGAACTGCGGCAGCATGTCCGGGCTCATGCCCAGGTGGCCGAGGTCGAGGCGCCCGGCTTCCTTGTCCAGCAGGCGCAGCACGGCGCGCTCGCCGTGGCCGGTCGGCAGGGTCGAGACGCGCACGTCGACCGGCTTGCCGCCCACGCGCAGGGTGATGCGGCCGTCCTGCGGCAGGCGCTTCTCGGCGATGTCGAGCTGCGACATGATCTTGATACGCGAGATCAGGGAAGCATGGATGGCCTTCTTGGGCCGCACGATGTCGCGCAGCGCGCCGTCGATGCGGAAGCGCACCACCGAGGTCTGCTCGAAGGGCTCGATGTGGATGTCGGAGGCGCCTTCGCGCAGCGACTGCGTGAGCAGCGCGTTGATCATGCGGATCACCGGCGCGTCGTCCGAGGATTCCAGCAGGTCTTCGATGGCGGGCACGTCCTGCAGCAGCTTGGTCAGGTCGAGATCGGCGTCGAACTCGTCGGCGACCTGCGAGGCGTCGCCGCCCCCGCCGGCATAGGCGCTGGCGATGGCGTCGTCGAGCTCGCCGCGCTCGAGGCGGCGCAGGCTGATGCGCCCGAAACGGCGCGAGACTTCGGCGATCGCGGCCGGCGAGGTGGCGTTCGATACCAGCACCTCCACGCTCTGCCCGGCTTCGTCGCCGCCGCGCGCCAGCACGCCGTGGTCGCGTGCGAAGGCGTAAGGCAACAAATTGTTCATGATGGTGTCATTTCCCGTTCGGTGGCGTCACCGGTCGAAACTGGGACGCGGGCGAGGCCGGCGCCGCGGGCGCCTGGCCGGGCTGGGCCGCGCCCGGCTGGCCGGCTCCGCCCTGGCCTGCGCCAGGGCCCTGGGACGGCGCCGGCGCAGGACCGGCCGGCGGCACCGCCGCCATGCCGCCGCCGGTCGGCGGCTGGCCATTGGTCAGGGGCGGCAGCACGGGGGCGCCGAGTTCGCGCAGCAGCGGCGAGCTTTCCGGCTGGCCTACCGCGCCGGCCGCGCGCATGTATTCGTAGCGGTCCATCGCGAGCGAGTTCGAGGCTTCCTTGCTGCGCACCACGACCGGGCGCAGGAAGACCATCAGGTTGGTCTTGACGCGGGTGCGGGTGCGGTACTTGAACAGGTTGCCGATCACCGGGATGTCGCCCAGGCCGCGCACCTTTTCCTCGCCGTCGCCCTCGGTGTCCTCGATCAGGCCGCCGAGCACGATGATCTGGCCGTCGTCGGCCAGCACGTTGCTTTCGATCGCGCGCACGTTGGTGGTCAGGCCCGAAGCCAGGTTGCGGGTCGAGTTGTCCACGCTCGAGTTCTCGTGGTAGATCGCCATCTTGATCGTACCGCCTTCCGAAATCTGCGGACGGACCTTGAGCAGCAGGCCCACGTCCTTGCGGTCGACGGTCTGGAACGGATTGCCGCCGCCGGTGGTGGTGTTGGTCGCGTACGAGCCGGTAATGATCGGCACGTTCTGGCCGACCTTGATCGACGCCAGTTCGTTGTCCAGCGTGATCATGTTCGGTGTGGACAAGATGTTGGCGTTGCCGTCGCTTTCAAGGGCGCGCGCCACGGCGCCCAGGCCGAGCTCGCCACCCACCTGGCGGAACAGGCCGATCGACAGGCCGCCCGGCAGGGTCGGGACCGAGGTGCCGCTGAGGCCCTGGCTGGCGGCCGCGGCCAGGTTGACGATGTTGTTGCTCGGGTTGCCGCCGGTGAAGGACTGCAGGCCGCCGACGCGGTACCTGCTGTCGCTGTCGCCGGTCGCGCCCACCCATTGCACGCCGAATTCCGAGGCCTTGTTCGAGGTTACCTCGACCACCAGCGCCTCGATATAGACCTGGGCGCGGCGCACGTCGAGCTGGTCGATGACGGAACGCAAGTTGCGGTAGACCGCATCCGGCGCGGTGATGATCAGGCTGTTGGTCGAGGCGTCGGCCTGGATGAAGCCGGACCCCGCGCCGCCGCCTGCGCCGCCCGCGGTCAGCTGGCTCTGCTGGCCATAGGTGCCGCCGGTGCCGCCCATGCCGACGCTGCTCTGCTGGCCCTGCTGCCCGCCCTGCTGGCCGCCGAGCCCGCCGCCGCCCTGGCTGCCGGCCTGGATCGAGCCGCCCGAGGTGCCCTGCTGCTGCACCGGCACCGCGGAGGAGTCCTGCGACACCACGGCGCGCAGGGTCTGGGCCACGCGGCTGGCGTCGGCGTTCTTCAGGTAGACCACGTGGATATTGCCCTGCGACGAAGTCGCCTGGTCGAGGCGCGCGATCAGGCTCTTGGCCAGGTTGGCGCGCGCCTGCGAGGGGGCGCGGATCACGACCGAGTTGGTGCGCGGATCGGCCAGCACCGTGACGCGGCCGGAATCGCCGCCGGCCGCCGGCTCCATCAGGCGGGTGACCAGCTGGGCCACGTCGGTGGCGATCCCGTTGCGGATCGGGACCACGTCGAGGTCGGCCGCCACCGGCGCGTCGAGCGCGGCGATGATCTTGGCCAGGCGGCGCAGGTTGTCGGCGTAGTCGGTGACGACCAGGGTGTTGTTGCCCGGGTTCGCCATGATCGAGTTGTTCGGCGAAATCAGCGGGCGCAGCACGGCGGTGAGGTTGGCCGCCGATTCGTAGTTCAGGTAGAACACCTGGGTCGCGATCTGGTCGCCGGTGGCGCGGCTGGCGCGCACGCCGCCCACCTGGGTCGGCGAGGACTGCAGCTTGGCTTCCGCTTCCGGCACCACCTTGGCGTAGCCGTCGCCGCTGGTGACCACCGCGAAGCCTTGCAGGCGCAGCGCCGAGGTCAGCAGGCCGAAGGCCTGGGTCTTGCTCAGCGACTTTTCCGACTGCAGGGTGATCGTGCCCTTGACGCGCGGGTCGATGATGAAGGTCATGCCGGTGTAATGGCCGATCGCCTTGATCACCGACTCGATGTCGGCATTGACGAAGCTCAAGGCGGCGGCGTTCGCGCCTTCCTGCGCCAGGGCCGGCAGCGGCACGGCCGTGGTCGCGGCGAAGCAGCACAGCATGGCGCCGGCGGCAAGACGGCGCAGGGCCGGGATCTCGAAGGTGGTACGGGTAGTTGTTTTCATTATCTGAACTCGAGTGCGATTACGTTTTTGCCGTTCACCATGCGGCGCTGGCCCAGCAGGTTCACCAGACTCCCCAGCGTCTCTTCGTAGCCGTCGGCGGCCATGGCCTGCCCGGAGAAGCGCAGACGTCCATTTTGCAGCATTCCCGAGCCCGACAGCAGCAAAGCGCCGCGTACGGTGCGCAGGGTCAGGTCGGCCTGCGGGCCGCGCCAGTCCATCACCAACTCGTAGCTGCCGAGCGGCTTGACGGGCGACATGCGCGAGCCCATGTCGGCCAGCGACAGCACCGTGCGGCCCTGCACCCTCACCATGTTTTCCTGGCGCAGCAGGTCGAGCTTGTTCCAGGTCAGCTTGATCGAGCCGGTCGGCGCCAGCGTGTTGAGCGGCGCCCCCAGGCCGGCCAGTCCGTCGGCCGGCAGCAGCAGCTCGCCGGGGCTGACCTGCCATTCGGACCAGCTGCCTTCGACCAGTACCGGGCGGCTCAGGGCTTGCGGATTCTCGAGCTCCATGTGCACCCGGCCGAACAGCACCAGGGGCGACAGCTTCCAGCCGAAGCGTCCCGGCAGCAGCGGCGTGACCGCCCCGCCCTCGCCCGGCGCCCCGCCCACGAAGGCCGAGCCGCGCCACAGCGTACCCTGCGCATCCCCCAGAGTCAAACGGCCGCCGGTCTGCTTTTCGACCATGGGGCCGAGCCAGGCCGCGGGCAGGAACACGAGGATCGTGGCCAGCACCGCCAGCACGACCAGCGCGCCCCAGGCGAGCGCGCGCTTCATGGCGCCGGCGCGCTGCCCTGGCGCAGCGTCAGGGTGGCGTCGACTTGTCCCACGGCATCTTTGGCGGTGAAGGCGGCGTCCTGCACCAGCACGCGGTTCTCGCGCCGCTGGGCGTCCAGCCAGGCCACCAGGTTGGCGAAGGACACGCCGTCGAACTGGGCCTTGGCGTATTCGCCGGTCAGGGTCAGCGAGGCGGCGGTCAGGCCGCGCGCGGCCAGGCTCGCCGTCAGGCTGTCGCGCGTCATCGGCGCCACGCTGGGCGCCGGCTGGGCGTTCAGGGCCTGGGCCTCGGCGGCCAGGGTCTGCATCTGGGCGGCCTGCTGGCGCAGCTCGGGCAGTGCGCGCTGCAGCTGCTCGCGTCCGGTCAGGGCCGGGTCGATGAACACTAGATAGATCAGGGCGAACGCGGCAACGCCTGCGCCGACGCCGAGGAACTTGCGTTCCTGGTCGGTGCGGGCGAGCCAGTAGGCAAGCGCGCGCTCGCGCAGCGCGACGATCTGGGCGGCGATGGTCATGGCGTGCCTCCGGTGCTGCGGATGGTCCAGGTGGCCGGAGCGCTTTCCTCCAGGCTCAGGTTGCGGGCCGTGAGCGCCGTTTTCATCTGGGCAGTGACGGACGGGTCGATGGTGTCCGGCTTGACGCGCACGGTCAGCGCGCGTTCGCGGAACTCCATGGATGCGATGCCGGGCTGGCGCGCGAGCCCGCGCATGGCCTCGGCCACGGCGCCGGCCAGCCACTGGAATTCGTCGGATGCGATCTGGCCGCTGCCGGCCTTGGCGCGCGCGATGTTCTGGCGCATCTGCAGCACCGGATCCTGGATCGGGCTGTTCGGATAGACCGAGCGGAAGGTCTGGGTGATCTGGGCGCGCACGGCCTCGGCTTCGCCCTTGAGGCGCAGCCATTCGACGTTCAGGCCGATGATGTTGACCAGGATCGCCAGCAGGGCCAGGCGGATCGGCCAGCGCCAGCGGCTCCAGTCGCGCTGGGCCACGCCGGCCGCGCCCAGGCCGGGCACCAGGTCCAGGGGGGACGCCTTTGCGCCGGCGATCCAGTGTGCCCAGGCATCGCTTTCCAGGGCGATGCCGGGCCCGGCTTCGGCCAGCAGGGCCTGGTATTCGCCCAGCTGTTCGTGCGGCACGTAGAGCACCAGCGGCGCATCGCCCGAGAGCGCGCGCGCGGTCTGCAGGATGGCCTGCGGGTTGCCGTCCATGGCCAGGCCCAGGCCCTCGACCTGGCTCTGGCGCAGGACCAGTTCGCCGTTGCCGATGGCGGCGCTGACGCTGCCCGGCTGCAGGGGCAGGCACAGCTGGGCCGGCAGCGCCGACACGGCGCGCGCGCCTTGCGCCAGCAGGGTCTTGACCAGCGGTTCGAGCCAGTCACGCTGGACCACGGCCACCGGGCGGCGGCCGTCGGGCAGCTGGGGGGCCGCGACCAGCACGCAGTCGAGCGGGTCGCCCAGGATATGTTCTTCGACCAGGGCGGGCAGCGCGGCGCGCAGGCGCGCGCCGGTCAGCGGCGGCGCCTGGACCGGCAGCAGGGTGACGTCGGCGCCGGCCAGCACCAGCACCACGCGGCGGCTGGCGGCGACCACATCGCCCAGGTTGCGCAGCGGGCCCTCGCCCTGCTGTTCGATGGCGCCGCCCTCGGCGACGAGGGCGAAGCGGCACAGCGCGCCCTCGCCTTCCGCCCGGGCTGGATGCCGGATATAAAGAGTAGTCAAACTGTCTCGCTTTCTTTCTTCTAGTTCTGGCGGGTCCAGACCACCTTGGTGCCGCCGCCGACGATCCCCGCACGGTTGATCAGGGACTCGGCGTTCAATGCCGCCCGGTCGAGCCGGATCCGGCTCTGCACCAGGAAATACTTGCTCTCCACACTGACCGAGTCGGGAACCGTCTGGGTTCCCGGCTTCAGCTCGCTCTGAAACTGCGCGATATCGCGCCACGGCGCGCGCTTTCGCTTTTCGACGATCACATTCGCTTCCGACAGCGAATAGCCCGGCAACACCGCAGCCAGCACTTCGGCCGGCGCCGTATTCACGTTCACCGGCGTCGGCTCCGGCAGGACGATCACGAAGGGGCGCAGCTTCTGCAGCAGTTCCGGCGTAAAACCCTGCACGCTCATCAGGTCGTCCACCCGCAGCACCGGCGCCGGCATGCCGACGATGCCTTCCTGCGCAGGGCGCGGCGGGGTCGGGGTCGGCGTCGGATTGCCTTCCTGCCCCTCCGCCGGCACCTCCGGCGGCGGCTGCCCCGCCGCCACCATCTGCGACACGCGCGGCGCCAGCCTCCCGTCCATGCGCAGGTTGTTCAGCAGGCGGTTGAAGATGAGCAGCTGGTCGGGATCGGGGATGCCGTTCTTGGCCAGGTTGGTAAGATTGTAACGCGAGGTGGCGTCAATAATGTTCCCCGACAGCGAAGCTTCGAAATTTTCGCCCTCGATGCGCTCGCGGTCGACGAACTGGTCGAGCCGGGTCTCGGCCAGCGGGGTGGCCCAGGGCTGGTCGAGCGCGGTATAGCTCACCGTGTAGTTGCTCTGGCGCAGCAGGACACTCAGCCACTCGAGGGCGCCGCGCTGGATCCACTTGGTCTGCAGCTGCAAGCGCTGGTTTTCCATCGAGCGCACCTGGACCTGCTGCTGCCAGAACAGGCTGGCGACGATGGAGACGGCCAGGGTGGTCAGGAGCAGCGCGGTGACGACCGCGACGCCGCGCTGGCGCCGCATCGCCGGACGGCGGGCCGGGCGGCGCATCAGGTGCCTCCCAGCAGGAAAGACTTGATCATGGGCGCGGCCAGGTTCTGCACGTTGAGCGCCACCAGCACGCCGGACGGCTCGTTCGATGCCCCGGCCGGCACCGGAATCGGCACCGGCTGCGCCAGCGGATTGCCGACCGCCAGGCCCGGTTCGGTGCGCCAGGCATTGTTGCGCCAGACCTGGATCTGCATGCCCAGCACGCCGTTCTGCAGCGCCACCGGCGGCGAATTCTGGGCCGGCGCATCCGAGGCGATCGATTGCCACAGCTGGTCCAGCTCGAGCAGGTTGCGGGTGCCGGGCGATTCGCGGCGCAGCAGCTGGTTGCCGGAGATGCGGTAGGACACGACCTGCAGGCGCGAGGGCTCGTTCTCGACATACACCTTGCGCACCAGGGTCAGGCGGTCGGCATCCCATTGCAGGTAGGGCCGGCGGCCCAGCACGTCGCCCTCGGCCAGGTGCTCGCAGTCGCTCTGCATCTGGGCGAAGGCCAGCTGCATGCCGCGCGTGGTTTCCATCTGCTCGGTCAGGATGATGCGCCCGCGCACGATGCCGTCCAGCCCGCGCCAGCCGAGCACGGCCACGATGGCCAGGATCGAGATCGCGACCAGGAGTTCGACCAGGGTAAAGCCTGCGCGGCGCTCGAGTCGGCGCATGATCAGGGCCTCCTCACCAGCTGGACCAGCTTGACGATGCGGCGGCCCGGCGCGTCGGCGTTGAATACCGAGACATCGACGCGGCGCAGGAGCGGGTTCGGCGTGGAGACCGCTTCTTCCTCGCAGATCAGGTTCAGGTCGCCCTGCGGGCAGGCAAAGCTGCGCCGGCCGATCTCGGGATATTCCTGGCCGATGCGGATCTGCACCAGGCGGTTCTCGGCCGACCAGGTGGCCATCATCGAGGCGCGCAGGTCGGCGCTGTTGGCGGTCAGGCTGCCGACGGCGCGCAGGCCGGCCGACAGCGCGGTGCCGACGATGACCAGCGCCACCAGCACTTCGAGCAGGGTGAATCCGCGTGAAAGACGTGGCCGCATGTTCATTCGACCGTGAAGTGGCCGACGCCGTCGGCGCGGATCGCGACCCGGTTGTCGTCCTTGGCCATGGTCAGCAGGAAGGGCTTGTCGACCGGCTCGCGGCCGAAGGTGATGCGCAGCACGCCGGTGGGGCCGCCGGTGGCGGCGGGTTCCAGCACCAGCTGCAGGGGTGCGTTCTTGAACGTGCGTTCGCGCAGCAGGTCGTCGCGGGTGACGGGTTCCCAGCCGGTGTCGTTGCGCACCACGAAGCGGTAGCGCTCGCCGCTGGCCTCGAAGGCCACCAGGCGGTTGCGCACGATGGCTTCGTCGCGCGCCAGCTGCAGCAGCAGCGCCAGGCGCTGGGCTTCCTGCTGCAGGTCCTGGCGCGGGCTGGGGATGGCGTTCAGCGAGGCCAGGCCCAGCGTGATGCCGATGATGACCAGCACGACCAGCAGCTCCACCAGCGTGAAGCCGCGGCTTGGCAATCCGGCCGGCGCGCGCATGGCCTGTGGCGGTCGCTGGGCCGGCATGGAAAGGTTTTATTCCCAGGAACCGACGTCGGCATCCTCGCCGGTGCCGCCCGGCTGGCCGTCCGCGCCCAGCGAGTACACGTCGATCTCGCCATGCAGGCCAGGCGACAGGTACTGGTAGGCATTGCCCCACGGGTCCTTCGGCAGCTTCTCGATGTAGCCGCCGGCCTTCCAGCCGTTGGCGGCCGGGCCCGAGGTCGGCTTGGCGATCAGGGCGTTCAGGCCCTGCTCGGTGGTCGGGTAGCGCTGGTTGTCCAGCTTGTAGAGCTTGAGCGCCTGCATCATGGTGGCGATGTCGACCTTGGCGGCGGTCACGCGCGACTCGCCGGTGCGGCCCAGCAGCTTGGGCACGACCAGGGCGCCGAGGATGCCGATGATGACCACGACGACCATGATCTCGACCAGGGTAAAGCCGCGTTGGAGGCCGCGGCGCTGCTTGCCTTGCATGTCAATGTGCATAAATGGTCTATGTGCTGTAAATCGTTGGAAGCAGGCCAGTATAAGCCCGAAAGGTGGCACGCTAGCTTAGATCGGACTTACTGTTCCCGGAATAGCAATCAAAGGAGCAATTGTAAGACAGCTTGGCCGGCACTGTATCGGTAAATCGTGCGCTCAGGCATGAGTCGAACAGACTGGGCAATTCGGATCATGCGCGACCGCGATGCTGGTCCATTCCATGGCCCGCCCCTCGAGCAGCAGCAGGCGCCCGGCGAGCGGCTGGCCGATGCCGGCCACGATCTTCATGGCCTCGGCCGCCTGCATGGCGCCGACCACCCCGACCAGGGGTGCGAACACCCCCATGGTGCTGCAGGCCACGTCCTCGTACGCGCTGCCCTCGGGGAACAGGCAGGCATAGCAGGGCGCGCCCGGGCGGCGCGGGTCGAACACGGAGAGCTGGCCGTCGAAGCGGATCACGGCGCCGGACACCAGCGGCACACCGGCGGCCACGCAGGCGCGGTTGACGGCGTGGCGGGTGGCGAAGTTATCGCTGCAGTCCAGTACGACCGTGGCGGAGCCAGCAAGTTCCCGCAGGCGCTCGGGACCGGCGCGTTCGCGCAGGGCGGTGACGGCGATCTCCGGGTTGATGGCGAGCAGGGCTTCGCGGCCGGACTCGGCCTTGGGCTGGCCGATGCGGGCGGTGGTGTGCATGACCTGGCGCTGCAGGTTGGTCAGGTCGACCTCGTCGTCGTCGACCAGGGTGATGCGGCCGATGCCGCTTGATGCCAGGTAGAGCGCCGCGGGGGAACCCAGGCCGCCGGCGCCGATCACGACCGCGTGGGCCTGCAGCAGCTTTTCCTGGCCTTCGATGCCGATTTCGTCGAGCAGGATATGGCGGGAGTAGCGCAGGAGTTGGGTGTCGTTCATGGTGCTGTTGGGGTGGTCGGTGTGCTGCGTAAACTTGGATCCCCGCCTCCGCGGGGATGACGGTCTTGAGGGCGCGGGCTGACGATAGCGTATCAGTCGGCCTGCTCCGTTAGCACGTCATCCCCGGACTTGGCGTCCCCCTTGGCGGGGACGCCAAGTTGCCTTAGCTTCGCGCAGCGCACTTATTTCTTGGCAGGCGCCTTGATCTCCGGCGGCTTGTGCTCCGCCCCCGGCAGCGGCTGCGGCGCCGGCTTGTTCCGGTTGTCCTCGGTCTTGGCCAGCTGCACCGGCAGCCCCTTGAAGTGGTTGATCGCCTGGGCCAGCTGGAAGTCGTCCTTGCTGCCGAACTCGAGCGGCTTGCGGTCCTTCAGCAGGGCCAGGGCGCGCTTCTGCTGCTCCAGGCTGTCGTTCACGGCCGCCTTGGCGGCGGCGCCCTTCTTCTCGTTCTCGGCCACCAGGTGGCGCTGAAGGTCCGCCTCGCGCACCCGCAAGGCGTTCAGCATGTCGCCCTCGGCGGTCTCGTGCACGCGCAGGTCGGGCACGATGCCGGTCGCCTGGATCGGGCGGCCCTTGGGCGTGTAGTAGCGCGCCGTGGTCAGCTTGATCGCGGTGTCGGCCGACAGCTGGCGCAGGGTCTGCACCGAGCCCTTGCCGAAGGTCTGGCTGCCCATCACGATGGCGCGCTGGTAGTCCTGCAGGGCGCCGGCCACGATCTCGGAAGCCGAGGCCGAACCGCCGTTCACCAGCACCACCATCGGCACCGTCTTGAGCGCGGCCGGCAGGCCGGCCAGCGGGTCGCCGCGCTGGGCATAGAATTCGCGCCGGCCGTAATACGCCGTGTTGGAATCGGGCAGCTGGCCCTTGGTCGAGACGATCACCTGGTCCGGCTTGGGCAGGAAGGCCGCCGACACGCCGATCGCGCCCGGCAGCAGGCCGCCCGGGTCGTTGCGCAGGTCCAGCACCAGGCCCTTGATGTCCGGGTTCCCGGCGTACAAGGCCTTGGTCTTCTTGGCCAGCTCTTCCAGGGTGTTTTCCTGGAACTGGCTCACGCGCACCCAGGCATAACCGGGCTCGACCAGCTTGGCCTTGACGCTCTGGACATTGATCTGCTCGCGGGTGACCGGCACCACCCAGGGCTGGTCCTCGCCGGGGCGGGCGATGGTGAGCGTGACCTTGCTGCCGGCCTTGCCGCGCATGCGCTTGATCGCCTCGTCGACGTTCATGTTGCGCACCGGGACGTTGTCGATGCGGGTGATCAGGTCGCCCGCCTTGATGCCGGCCTTGTGCGCCGGGGTGTCCTCGATCGGGGACACGATCTTGATGTAGCCGTCCTCGCTGGCGATCTCGACGCCGACCCCGACGAACTTGCCCTGCACGCTTTCGCGCATCTCGCGGAAGGATTTCTGGTCGAGGTAGACCGAGTGCGGGTCGAGCGAGGAGACCATGCCGCCGATGGCCTCGGACAGCAGCTTCTTGTCCTGGACCGGCTCGACGTAGTCGGTCTTGATCAGGCCGTAGACGTCGGCCAACTGGCGCAGCTCGTCCAGCGGCAGCGGCGCACCGTTCTTTTGCGCATAGGCCGAGAACTGGAAGGAAGCGGCGACGCCGGCCACCATGCCCAGTCCGATCAGCCCGAAATTCTTAGCTCTCTTGCCCATGTTTGCCCCTAGAATTTGACCCAGCTTGCCGGATCGAAGGCCTTGCCGCGATGCCTGAGCTCAAAGTATAGCCCCGATTCCTCGTTACCGCCGGTATTGCCCGCGCTCGCGATGGCTTCGCCCGGACGCACCATGTCGCCCGCGCGTTTCAGGAGGGATTGGTTGTTCCCGTAGATCGACAGGTACTCGCCGCCGTGGTCGATGATGATCAGGTTGCCGAAGCCGCGCATCCAGTCGGAATACACGACCCGGCCCTGCGCCACGGCGCGCACTTCGGCGCCTTCGGCGGCCTTGATGAACATGCCCTTCCAGGTCGGCCCTTCGCCGCGGCGCGAGCCGAAGCGCGCCGCCACGCTGCCGCTGACCGGCGCGCCCAGGCGGCCGCGCAGCGAGGCGAAGGCGCCGGCGGGAGCGGCCGGGGCCAGGGTGACTTCGGGCGGCGGCGGCGTGGACGGCCTGGTTTCCGCCGGCTTGGGCTGCTCGGCCACTTTCGGAGGCTCCGGCTCGGGTTCCGGTTTCATGCCCGGCTTTGCATTCTCGCGTGCGAGCCGTTCGCGCTCGGCCTTCTCGGCCGCGGCCTTGGCGCGCGCCAGGGCCCGCGCCTTCTCTTCGGCTTCGGCTTTCGCCCTGGCGGCGGCCAGCGCGGCCTGGCGCCGCTGCTCGGCCTCGGCCTGCTCGCGGATCAGGCGGCTCAGCCGGTCGACCAGGCCGCTCATGCGCTGCTCGTCGCGCTGCAGGCGGTCGGCCTGCTTGCGCTGGTCGGCCAGGCGGCTCGACAGGTTCTGCAGCAGCGCCGCGCGACGCGCCTTTTCCTTTTCCAGCCGGTCTTTCTGGTCGCGCTGCTCTTGCGCGATTTCTTCCAGCTCCAGCTTGGCGTTCTCGACCTTGTCGAGGTTGGCCTCGACCCGGGCCAGGTTGGCGCGCAGCGAAGCCAGCAGGCGCGCCTGGGCCTGGGACACATAGCCCATCAGCTGCAGGTCGCGCGCGATGCGGTTCGGATTGTCGCCGGACAGCAGCAGCTTGATCCGGTCTTCGTTGCCAGCCACGTAATGCTCGCGCAGCAGCCTGGACAATTGTTTCTTTTGAACAACAATTGTCTGGGCGAGGCGTTCCTGCTCGGCCGCGATGTCTTCCAGGCGCGTATTGGTCTCGACCTGTTCCGTCGCCAGGTCGCGCAGGGCGCGGTTGGCGTCCGAGATGGCGTCTTCCGACTCCGCCAGCGTGTCGGCGGCGTCTTCCCGCGCATCCTCGGTACGGCTGATCTCGCGCTTGATCGCCTCGAGCTTCTGCTTGATGCCGGCGCGCTGCTTCTCCGCGGCCGCCTTCTGGCGGCTGCGTTCGGTCTGGCGCTGGGCCAGGGCGTCGGGAGAGAGTGCGGCGCCCAGGAGCGCGCAAAGGAGCGCGCTCCCGAGGAACTTCGTGATTGGCAAACGCAAGACCTTACTTCGCCTTCCCTTGGTTGGCCACGGCCGCCATGGCGGCGGCGATCGCTTCCTGGTTGCCCAGGTAGTAATGCTTGATCGGCTTCAGGTCGGCGTCCAGCTCGTACACCAGCGGCTGGCCGTTCGGAATGTTCAGGCCGACGATGTCGGTGTCGCTGATGTTGTCCAGCATCTTGATGATGGCGCGCAGGCTGTTGCCGTGGGCCGAGATCAGGATGTTCTTGCCGGCGCGGATCTGCGGGGCGATTTCCTCGTCCCAGGCCGGCATCACGCGCGCCACGGTGTCCTTCAGGCATTCGGTCAGCGGAATCTGGCCCTTGTCCAGGCCGGCGTAGCGCGGGTCGCCGAAGGAAGTGCGGTCGTCGCCCGCTTCCAGCGCCGGCGGCGGGGTGTCGTAGCTGCGGCGCCAGACCAGCACCTGCTCGTCGCCGAACTTGGCGGCGGTCTCGGCCTTGTCCAGGCCCTGCAGGGCGCCGTAGTGGCGCTCGTTCAGGCGCCAGTCGTTCTTGATCGGCAGGTACATCATGTCCATCTCGTCCAGCGCCAGCCACAGGGTGCGGATGGCGCGCTTGAGCACCGAGGTGTAGGCGACGTCGAACGTGAAGCCGGCTTCCTTGAGGACGCGTCCGGCGGATTTCGCTTCGGCAACGCCTTTCTCGGTCAGGTCGAC
Organism: uncultured Massilia sp.; assembly: GCA_946886065.1. Next base: position 16,618 of record CAMPHU010000055.1, read on the forward strand.
GTCGGTCCAGCCGGTAAAGCGGTTTTCCAGGTTCCAGGTGGATTCGCCATGGCGCATGAATACGATTTTGTACATAAGCTGATCTTCAAAAAAAGAGTGGTTGGATGTCCGGTTCGGCTTCTATTTTATAATGCCCCGATTCAGTTCAACCATTGGATGCCTTGTGAAATTCATTCTCGATAATATCTTCATCGTAGCGATCGCTGCGATTTCGGGCGGCGCCCTGCTCTGGCCGGCCCTGGCGCCGCGCGGCAAACGCGTGTCGCCGCTGCAGGCTACGCAGATGATCAACCGCGGCAAGACCCTCGTGCTGGACGTGCGCAGCGCCGACGAGTTCGCGGCCGGCCACCTGCGCGACGCGAAACATGTTCCGCTGGCAGACTTGGCCAGCCGACTTGGCGAGCTGGACAAGTCAAAGGGCCGCACTGTCGTCATCGTGGACCAGAACGGTGCCCGTGCCGACAAGGCGGCGCGCCAGCTGAAGGCGGCCGGCTTCGAGGACGCGCACGCGCTCGAGGGCGGCCTGGCGGCGTGGACCGCAGCCGGCTTGCCGCTGACCAAATAAACCTTTTCAGGAAGGAAGCATCATGACCGCACACGTCGTCCTCTACCATACCGCCGCCTGCCCCTACTGCGTGCGCGCCGAGCGCCTGCTCGAAGCCAAGGGCGTGACCGACATCGAACGCATCCGCGTCGACCTCGATCCGGAGCAGCGCCAGATCATGATGCAGCGCACGGGCCGCCGCACCGTGCCGCAGATCTATGTGGGCGAGACCCATGTGGGCGGCTTCGACGACCTGTACGCGCTCGACCAGGCCGGCCGCCTGGATCCGCTGCTGAAGGGCGAATAAACCGTCTGGACGGCGAATGTTGACGGATATTCGCCATCCAGCCGGCGGGTGCATGACAGGTTTACAACGCCCCGGCAAAGCGCTATTGCATCCAAATTGATTTTGATACAATTGTGATCGCGTTTGACCAATGCACCCTGAACGGACAGCCGTTCTCCACAATCTAAAGAAAGCGTTCCATGTCTGACGAAAATCTGCAACCAGTATTCCAAATCCAACGCGTCTACCTGAAAGACATGTCGCTGGAGCAACCGAATTCGCCGTCGATCTTCCTGGAACAGGAAGCGCCGAGCATCGAAGTGTCGCTGGACGTCGGCGCGGAAAGCATCGCCGAAGGCATCTATGAGTCGACCGTGACCATCACCGTCACCGCCAAGGTCAAGGACAAGGTTGCCTTCCTGGTCGAAGGCAAGCAGGCTGGCATCTTCGAAGCCCGCAACATCCCGGCCGAGCAGATGGATCCGCTGCTGGGCATCGGCTGCCCGAACATCATCTACCCGTACCTGCGCGCCAACATCGCCGACGTGATCAGCCGCGCCGGCTTCCCGCCGGTCCACCTGGCCGAGATCAACTTCGAAGCCTTCTACCAGCAGCGCCAGGCCGCCATGGCCCAGGCTGCCGCCGCACCGGCACAATAAGCCGTTCTCCCGCGGGCGCCGCTTGGGCGGCGCCCGTTCCTGCCTCACGGCATTGGTTTCGTCCAGGCCCGTCATGACTTTTTCCCGACTTCTCGCAGGCACGCTCCTCATGGCAGCCTCGAGTGCGTTCGCCTTCGATTTCAAGACGGTCGGCCCGCCCATGGCCATCCTGTACGACACCCCTTCCGCCAAGGGCAACAAGCTGTACGTGGCCCCCGCCGGCATGCCGGTGCAGGTCATGCTGAGCTATGGCGAGTGGGTCAAGGTGCGCGACATGAACGGCGACGTGGCCTGGACCCAGGCCAAGGCCCTGTCCGCGCGCCGCAACGTGCTGGTGCGCGTGCCCGGCGCCAGGGTATTCGCCGAGCCCAGCGACACCTCCCCGGTCCTGATGACCGCGGACAAGGGTGTGCTGCTCGAACTGGTCGACCCGAACGCCGTCACCTGGGTGCGCGTACGCCACCGCGACGGCCTGGTCGGCTACATCAAGGCTTCCGACATCTGGGGCCTGTGATTCCTTAGTAGGATCCCATGCAACAAGACAAACACCCTTCCAAGATCACCATCCTCGGCGCCGGCGCCTGGGGCACGGCGGTCGCGATCGCCCTCGCCGCCCGCCACGACGTGCTGCTGTGGGGCCGCAATCCGCAGCAGATGAGCGAGACCGAGGCGGCGCGCGAGAACCTGGCCTACCTGCCGGGCCATCCGCTGCCGCCCTCCCTGCGCGTGGGCAGCGACTTCGAGGCGGCCCTGGCCCACGTGGTGGATGCCCGTGCGGAAGAAGCGCCGCTCCTGATCGCGGCCTGCCCGGTGGCCGGCCTGCGCCCGCTGCTGGAGCGGCTGCGCGGGCGCAAGGTGCCGAACGTGGTCTGGCTGTGCAAGGGCTTCGAGGCCAATACCGGCCTGCTGCCGCACCAGGTGATGGCCGAGGTGCTGGGAGCGGACGTGGGCAATACTGTGCCGGGCGCGGCGCTGTCCGGTCCCTCCTTTGCCCAGGAAGTGGCGCGCGGACTGCCCTGCGCGCTGTCGGTGGCCTCGGAGTCGGCCGAATTGCGCGAGCGCGTGGTGGCGGCGGTGCATGGGGGTAATTTGCGCGTCTACGCCTGCGACGACCTGGTCGGCGTCGAGGTGGGGGGCGCGGTCAAGAACGTGATGGCGATCGCCACCGGCACGGCCGACGGGCTGGGGATGGGGCTGAATGCGCGCGCGGCGCTGATCACGCGCGGGCTGGCCGAGATCACCCGCCTGGGCGTGGCGCTGGGGGCGCAGCCGGGGACCTTCATGGGGCTCACCGGGATGGGCGACCTGATTTTGACCTGCACCGGGGACTTGTCGCGCAACCGGCGCGTGGGCCTGGCGCTGGCGCAGGGCAAGGCGCTCGATACCATCGTGGCCGAGCTGGGGCATGTGGCGGAGGGCGTGCCGTGTGCGAAGTCGGTGCGCGAACTGGCGCGCAGGATGGGGGTGGAGATGCCGATTACCGAGGCGGTGGCGGGGGTGCTGTTCGATGGCGTCGCGGCGCCGGAGATGGCGCAGCGGCTGCTGGCGCGGGATCCGAGGGTGGAGCTGGCGTAAGCGGTGTTAAGCTAACACTAGGCATGAAAACTTGGGTCCCCGCCTTCGCGGGGATGACGTTCAAACGTAGCGGGCTAAAAATTTTTCGGCCCGCACCCTGTAAACGTCATCCCCGCGCAGGCGGGGACCCAAGTTTTTTAACTTACCCCTGCGTATCAGCTCGCCGCCCCACGCGGATCCTTGGTCGGCCCACCCGTCCTCACCGGCCCCATCAGAATGGTCATCAGCGCCACCGCATCCTTCAGCGCGCGAATGGTATGCGGCTCCCCTCCCGCCAGGTACACCATCTCGTTCGGCTTGAGCGTCGTCGTGCGCCCATGCGCGTCGATCGCGAGCTCGCCTTCCAGGCACAGGATCGTCACCTCTCCTTCCACGCGGTGCTCGGGAATCGGCCGCTCCTTCGGCACCACCAGGCGCATCAGTTCCATGTGCTCGGTCTTGACCAGGGCCACGGACGTGAAATGGGCGATGTCGTCGTCTCCGCGCTGCAATACGATGCGTTCCCCCGATACTGCGTGTTGCAAGGCCATGTCGCCCTCCTTCCGAATTACTCCTCGATGTTCTCCGGCACTCCGCGCAGCCAGGTCACCAGCGCGAAGGCATCCTTGAATCCGCCTGCCAGCTGCGGCACCAGCTTGTCCGGTTCGTTCAGGGCAAGGTCCACCTCGATCCACACGAAGAAGCTCTTGAGCTTGAGGTAGTCGATCAGCGGGTGATCCGGATCGAAACCCTTCGGCGGCCGCTGCAGCTTGCCCTCGTCATGGCGCAGGTCGCCGTAGGTGGCGCGGAGATGCTTATTCTTCAACATTTTGGCGAAACCCGGCGCATCGTTGACCACGTGCTCGCGGATCGCCTTCAGGCGCGCCGCCGGCGGGATGTATTCGCCCGCGCCGAACAGCAGCTTGCCGTTGCGCTCGATGTGGAAGTAATAGGTCGGTCCCGCCCCGTCGCTCGGCTTGCGCTTGTTGTTGGGCGCGATCCCGGCGGCGAAATGGGTTTTATACGGGGTCTTGTCCTTGGCGAAGCGGGTGTCGCGCTGGAAGCGGAACACCGCCTTCTTCGGATCGCAGGCGGCAATCGCCTTGTCGAACTTCGCCATTTCGCGGATGAGTTCCGCCACCATCTCGACGAATTCGGTGCGCAGGATGTCGTAGCGCGGCTTGTTCCACAGGAACCAGGGGCGGTTGTTGTTGTCGCTGAGTTCGTTCAGGTATTGCGTCAGGTCACGCAGATGCATGGATGGTCCAACAGAAAAGGGATTTACGGAATCTGGCGCGGGCGGCGGCCCACGGTCACGCCCAGGGTGGCCTCGCGGCTCTTGCGCAGGATGGTCATCTGGGCCTTGCTGCCCGGCTCGAGCTGGGCGATCAGGTTGAGCATGTCGTTGGTCGAGCCGACCTTCTTGCCGCCCACGGCCACGAGGATGTCGCCGGGCCGGATGCCGGCGCGGTCGGCGGGCCCGCCGCGCACCACGCCGGCGATGATCGCGCCACTCGAGCGCGCCAGGCCGAAGCTGTCGGCCAGCTCGGGCGTGATGTCCTGGGACTCGATGCCGATCCAGCCGCGCACCACCTGGCCGTGCTTGACGATGGAATCGAGCACGGTCTTGGCGGTGGAGACAGGAATGGCGAAGCCGATGCCGACCGAGCCGCCGGTCTGCGAATAGATCGCGGAATTGATGCCCAGCAGGTGGCCGTTGGTGTCGACCAGGGCGCCGCCCGAGTTGCCGAAGTTGATCGCCGCGTCGGTCTGGATGAAGTTCTCGAAGTGGTTGATGTGCAGGTTGTTGCGCCCCAGCGCGGAAATGATGCCCAGGGTGACGGTCTGGCCTACCCCGAACGGGTTGCCGATCGCCAGCACCACGTCGCCCACGCGCGCCTGGTCGGGGTCTCCCAGCACCATGACCGGCAGGTCGCGCGCGGCGATGCGGATCACGGCCAGGTCGGTTTCCGGATCCAGGCCGACGATGCGCGCGGCCACCTTGCGGCCGTCCGCCAGGCCGACCTCGATGGCGTCCGCGCCCTCCACCACGTGGTTGTTGGTCAGGATGTAGCCGTCGGCGCTGACGATCACGCCCGAACCCAGGCTGGCCAGCTGCTCCTCGGGCGGCATGCGGTCGCCGAAGAAGCGGCGGAAGAAGGGGTCCTTCATCAGCGGATGGGTCTGGCGCGTGGCCTTGCTGGTGAAGATGTTGACCACGGTGGGCATGGCCCTGGCCGCGGCCTCGCGGTAGCTGCCGCCGGGAGCGCGCGGCGGCGCCTGCAGCATGGGGACGGACTTGCCCGGACTGCCGACGCTGACCTGTTCCGGCCTGCCCTCCAGCCATTCGGGCTTGAGGGCCGCCACCACGACGTATACGGCGAGCGCGACGGTGACCGCCTGGGCAAACAGCATCCACAGGCGCTTCAGGGCGCCGGGTTGCTCTACTACCGGGAGGTCGCCGTCTTTCATGATCGCTAGCGCTTCAGGGAATCGCGGATTTCGCGCAGCAGCAGGACCTCTTCCGCAGTCGCCGCCTCGGCAGGCGTGAGCGGTCCGCGCAGGCGGTTGATCATTTTTACCATCTGGAAGATGACGAAGGCCAGGATGATAAAGTTGAGCAATATAGTCAGGAAGTTACCATATGCCAACACTGCACCTGCCTTCTTGGCCTCGGCCAGTGGTAAGTTATAGGCTTGTCCATTGAGCGGAAGGTAGTAACTGGCAAAATCGAGGCCGCCGAACAGCTTGCCGATCGGTGGCATGATGATGTCCTGTACCAGCGAATCGACAATCTTGCCGAACGCGCCGCCGATGATCACACCGACGGCCAGGTCGACCACATTGCCTCGCACTGCAAACGTTTTGAACTCTTTCAGCATCGACATCGAACGCTCCTTATTGTTGTTGGGACAAGCATTGGCATGATACCGCATGCATTTGACGAACGGATGTCATGTCCTGTTGTCATAGTGCGGCTGGCACGGGCGTTTCGTGAAACTGTGTACCGTTGATAATTTTTTTCCAATCGGTATTGCCATTCACATATAATTTTGTGTTGCTGGAAGCTCTTTATTGATTCTTTAGTTTCGTATTTTCACGGAGTGGGGTTGGTATGAGTAATGAGAAGCAGGTCGATTCAGGCCGCCGAGGTTTGCTGGTCGCAACATGTGCGGCTGGCGGCGTAGTTGGTGTATCCACGGCGGGAGCCCTGGTGAGCACCTTCCAGCCATCCGAACGCGCGAAAGCGGCGGGTGCGCCGGTCGAAGTCGATATTTCCGACGTCAAGCCGGGTGAACTGAAGGTGGTCGAATGGCGCGGCAAGCCGGTCTGGATCCTGCGCCGCACGCCGGAAATGATGGCCACCTTGACCAAGGACGAAGGCGAACTCGCCGATCCGGCCTCCGAGAAGGTATTCCAGCTGCCGATGCCGGAATACGCCAAGAATCCCTATCGCTCGCGCGCCGAGCACAAGGAAGTGCTGGTTACCGTGGGCATCTGCTCGCACCTGGGCTGCTCGCCCTCGTCGCGCCTGTCCGCCGGCCCGCAGCCGAACCTGCCGGACAACTGGCCGGGCGGCTTCCTCTGCCCCTGCCACGGTTCGACCTTCGACCTGTCGGCACGCGTGTTCCAGAACAAGCCGGCGCCGACCAACATGGACATTCCGCCGTACATGTACCTCTCCGATAACAAGCTGATCATCGGCAAAGACGAGAAAGGCGAGGCATAAAAATGGCATTCAAGGAGACAAAGCTTCCCGCAAACGCACCGGCCGGCCACAAGGCCCTGGCCTGGGTGGACGACCGCTTCCCGCTCTCGAAGCTGTGGAACGACCAGTGGGGCAAGTACTACGCCCCCAAGAATTTCAATACCTGGTATCTGTTCGGCTCGCTGGCCATGCTGGTGCTGGTGCTGCAGATCGTCACCGGCATCTTCCTGACCATGCACTACAAGCCCGACGCCAACCTGGCGTTCGGCTCGGTCGAATACATCATGCGTGAAGTCCCGTGGGGCTGGCTGGTGCGCTACATGCACTC
>CAMPHU010000056.1 GCA_946886065.1 uncultured Massilia sp.
GTGATCTGCACGCTCGAGATGTTCGGGGCGCGCCACAGCGGTTCCAGGATCGAGTTCCCGAAGCGCAGCACCATCAGGTTCTGCACCGTTTCCTTGCCCAGGTAGTGGTCGATGCGGTAGATCTGCGATTCGGCGAAGTGCTTGCCGACCGCTTCGTTGATCTCGATGGCCGAAGGCAGGTCGTGGCCGAGCGGCTTCTCCAGGACCACGCGCGAATGCGCATCCACCAGGCCGGCGGCGGCCAGCTTGTCGCAGATGGTGGTGAACAGGGTGGGCGCGGTCGACAGGTAGAACACGCGCTGGGCGCCGGCGCGCGAGGCCTGGGCCAGGGCGCCGAAGTCGGGCGCGGCCTGCACGTCCAGGCGCACGTACTCGAGCAGCTTCAGGAAGCCGTCCCAGGTCTTCGCGCTGAAGTTGGCGGCGCTGATGAAGGAACGCGAATGCTCCCCGACGTGGGCGAGATAGGCGTCGCGGTCGAAGTCCTGGCGGCCGGTGGACAGGATGCGGGTCGTGGCGGGCAGGTTGCCGTGCAGGTAGGCCATGTAGAGCGCAGGCAGCAGCTTGCGCATCGCCAGGTCTCCCATGCCGCCGAAGATCACCATGTCGAGGGGAAGGCCGTTTTCAGTCTCAGTCGGAGGAGTCATTTCGTGTGTGCAGTAAAGAGTTAAGGTTTCGCCCAATGCACGTGGCGAGGATTGCGCCGCGCAGCCGGGCCGGCAAAGCCGGATGACAGTCGCTGCCCGATCCTGCATACGGTAGCAGAAAGGCAGCGGGGTGCACGCTCGGGGCATGCGGCTTGTGGCCGGCCGGAAGTGCGGAGTAGGGGTAGCAGGGGGGACTGCCCGGGTGGTTTCATGCCTCAGTCAGCGTCTCAGTCAGCAATATCCTGGTCAATCATTAGCAAATGATAACCGTTGTTGCCGATCAGCGTGCGGCTGTCCCGCGGCGAGGGAGGGTTTTCTTGCCGGCAGCTAAAGGGAAGTAAGCGGCAGTAAGCGGAGGCAAGCAGAGGCGAGCGGCCTGGCGCGGAAGTGGGCGGCCCCTGCCCGCGGCCGGCTTGCGGGCGCGGGCAGGCGGGAGCGGCGGCTCAGGCCAGCGGATCGATCGTGAATGCCGGCATGGCCGCCTTGTCGCGCGCGCAGGCCAGGAACCGGTCGGCGGTGTTCAAGGCCTCGTTGATCGTCACGTCCATGTCCAGGTAGCGGTAGGTGCCGAGGCGGCCCACGAAGGTGACGTTGGCTTCCTGGCGCGCCAGGTTCACGTACAGCTCGAGCTGCTGCTTGTCGCGCGCCAGGCGGATCGGATAGTAGGGAATATCCTTTTCCTCGCACTGGCGGCTGTATTCCTTGTAGCACACCGTGCCCTCGTGGCTCTCCCAGGGCGAGAAGTGCTTGTGCTCGGTGATGCGGGTGTAGCGCTCGGCGTCGTCGCAATAATTGACGACGGCATTGCCCTGGTAGTCGCCCTGGTCGCGGAACATCTCGAAGTCCAGGGTGCGGTAGGGCAGGCGGCCCTCCGCGTGCTTGAACCAGGCGTCGATCGGTCCGCTGTAGAACACGTGGGCATAGTCGCCCTTGGCGTCCGGGTCGAAGCGGGTGTTGAGGTGCACGGTGATGCCCGGCACGTCCAGGATGCGTTCGACCAGGGCCGTGTAGCCGTCGGCCGGCATGCCCTGGTACTTGTGGGCAAAGTAGTTGTCGTCGTAGTTGAAGCGCACCGGCAAGCGCTTGAGGATGCTGGCCGGCAGCTGGTTCGGGTGCAGGCCCCACTGCTTCATGGTGTAGGTCTTGAAGAAGGCCTCGTACAGCTCGCGGCCGACGAAGCGCAGCGCCTGGTCTTCGAAGGTGGTCGGGTTCTCGATGGTCTTGTCGCCCAGCTCGCGCAGGAATTCCTCGGCCTCGGCCGGGCGCAGGGTCTTGCCGAAGAACTGGTTGATGGTCAGGAGGTTGATCGGCAGGGTGTAAACCTTGCCGCCGGTGATCGCCTTGACGCGGTTCACGTAAGGCTTGAATTCGCTGAAGCGGTTGACGTATTCCCAGACCCGTTCGTTATCGGTATGGAAGATGTGCGGGCCGTAAATATGCACCATGACGCCGGTTTCGCTATCGCGTTCCGAGTGGCAGTTGCCTGCGATGTGGCTGCGCGATTCGAAGACCTCGACGGTGTAGCCCGCGTGCGCGAGCTGGTTCGCGATGACAGCCCCGGAGAAACCAGCGCCGACGATGGCGATGTGCTTGTTCATGAGTCGTTCCTAAGGTGAATTTTCCGCTCTGTTTGGTCGGCGGTGTTATGTGGAATGCATTGCAGTGGCGGTGAAACTGCTGACAAAAATATATCATCGACGGGGCATTTCAGACCGCACAATTGCCGCAACCGGAAGACGCTTGCGGCCGCTGGTATCATTGCCTTTCCCTCAGGAAGATGACCCGACCATGTGTGTGAACTACCGCGCGCCGACACCGGAACAATTCGGCAGCATCGGCGCCTTCAGCGAACTGCCGGCCGACTGGCGCTGGCCCGATGAAATCTGGAAGGACTACCAGGCGCCTATCCTGCGCCTCGACGGCGCCGGCCGTGCCGCGCCCGCCCTGGCCAGCTATGGCATGGTGCCGCGCCGTCATATCCCGCCCGGCGTGAAGGTGTTCGACACGATGAATGCGCGCGCCGAGTCGCTCGCCGAGCGGCGCTCCTTCGCCCCCGCATGGCGGCGCCTGCACTTCTGCGCGGTCCCCATGAGCTGCTTCTACGAGCCGTGCTACGAGAGCGGACGCGCCGAGCGCTACGGCATCGGCATGGAGGATGACGCGGTGTTTTACGTGGCCGGCTTGTGGCGCGAGTGGAGCGAGGCGGACGGCCGCGTCGAGGCCTCGTTCACCCAGATCACCATCAACGCCGACGCGCATCCGCTGATGCGGCGCATGCACAAGCCGGACGACGAAAAGCGTTCGCTGGTGATCCTGAGGCCCGACGAAGTCGGTGACTGGCTCGGCTGCCGCGACCTCGACACGGCGCGCAGCTTCCTGCGCCACTTTCCCGCCGAACGCATGAAGGCCTGGCCCGCGCCGCGCACCGTGCGCAAGGCCGAGGAAGCGTCGCCGAACGGCTCGCTGTTCTGAGGCCTCACAGCCCGGTGAGCCCGAGGGCCTTCGCCTGCTCCCGCAGGAAGGCGAGATGGGCTTCGCGCGTGGCGGGCCCCGCGTAGGGCAGCAGCGTCCAGCGTTCGGAGGCGCGCATCGACTTCCCGGGCGCCAGCTTGACGAAGGGCGCATGCACTTCCATTTCCAGCACGCCCTTGCCCGCATCAAAGGCCTCGACCTCGTGGTACAGCTCCACCTGGCCGTGGTCGGGATGGATGGCCGCGCGCGGCTGGTGGCGGAACTGGATCACGAAGGCCTGGCTGCCATGGAAGCCGGCCATCCAGCCGCCGGACGGCTGGATGAACAGCTTGCCCTTGCGCGCGCCGCCGGCCGGCAGCTCGAGCGCCAGCACGCCGTCGGCAAGGGTGAAGACCGGCGCTTCGCTGCCTTCCGGCGCCGTGCCGCGCACCTCGCTTTCCGATGCGACCGGTACGTAGACCCTGGTATCGGGCCGCACCCGCGTGTTGAACCAGATGTCGCGCGCCACCGGCTTGTTGCGGCGGTTGGTGGCGCGCACGTCCAGTTGAAGGCTGTTCGGCCGGCCCGTCACCAGCGCGTAGCGCTTGCGCAGCTGGATGCCGGTCACCAGGCTGGGCGGGCTGTCCACCACCACTTCGGACGGCGTGCGCTGGACCAGGGCATACGGGGCGAGGCTCAGCCAGGGATCGGGCGGCCACTGCGCCTTGCTGCGGGCGCGTTCGGGATTGAGCGCCTGGTCGGTCCACCAGTCCTTCTGCGGGCCGACCCAGACTTCGTGGCCCAGATAGGGGACGTTGTTGCTGAAAGGGCTGACGCTGACGGCATCCGGATTGCCCGCCCCTTCGTCGACCAGCAGGAAGTTCGGCCGCCCCGCCAGCGCGAAGGAAAGCAGGCGTCCGCCCGCGGCTTCGCTGGCCAGCACGGTGACGGTGCCGTTGTCCAGCCGGTGGGCGCGCAGCTGGCCGGCGGCCGGCGCGGCGAGGGCGAAGCACGAGGCAAGCACGAAGGCGGAATGGAGCAGGCGCATGATGATCCTTGGAGTGGGCCTTCGAGCATAGCAAATAAACAAGCCCAGGAGAGGGCCAGGGCGGATTTGCGACAGCTTTGTGACTTCGCTGGCTCCGCGGGGTGACAAGTGCTTATAATTCCGACATCAAAACACGGGATAGGCGAAGGAGACATGCCATGTCGGAAATGCAATTCGCTAACAACTACCAGGACTTGAGCACTTCCTCAGGCGTCGACGCCGGCTTCCAGTTCGAGTTCTACTGCGAGCGCTGCAGCGACCGCTGGCGCACCATGTTCCAGCCTTACCGCAGCGGCCAGGCATCGGGCTGGCTGCAGAAGGGCGCCGGCATGTTCGGCGGCCTGCTCGGCAACGCCAGCTCGGTGCTGCACGGGATGGCGGAAGCGGGCTGGCACAGCGCCCGCGACCAGGCCTTCAAGGACGCGGTGGCAGCCGGCAAGGCCCACTTCAAGCGCTGCGGCAATTGCCACGACTACGTGTGCAGTCCTTGCTTCGATGGCGCCAGCGGCCTGTGCTTCGACTGCGCGCCCAACGTCCAGGTAAGGATCACGCAGGCGCGCGCCCAGGGCGAGGTGCAAAGCGCGTCCGAACTGGCCTATGACGAAGGCAGGGCGCGCGGCGGACGCCACGATGTGCGCCAGCACATGCAGCTGGTCTGCCCGCAATGCCGCGCGGAGACCCACGGCGCCAAGTTCTGCCCGGAATGCGGGTTCAAGATGTCGCAGCAGGTGGCCTGCGTCAGCTGCGCCACCATGCTGCAGCCGGGGACGAAATTCTGTACGGAGTGCGGCACGCGCCAGGCTTGAGTCCGGGGCTGCATCGCCCAGGCTCACTGAATAATTGCTTCGAGGAAAATAAATGGTAGGATGCCATTGCGCCGGCCCTTCATGGCTGGCAGCAAGGACACAAGAGACCACGTGGCATCCGATTTTCCCCAAAAGACGTCCGGCCGCAGCGCGGCCGGCGGCAAGTCCTTCCGCCACGGCCTCGTGGTGGGCAAGTTCTGTCCACTGCACCGCGGCCACATGCACCTGATCGACGCAGCGGTCGCGGCCTGCGATGCGGTGCTGGTGATCAGCTATACCAAGCCCGGCTTCCCCGGCTGTCCGCCGCAAGCCAGGGAGCGCTGGCTCGCCGAACTCTACCCCTCGGTGCGGCGACTGGTCGTCGACGACGCGATCCTCGCCGCCGCCTGCGCGCGCCTCGGCCTGCCCGCGCGCGCCTTGCCGCCGGACGAAGCCGCAGCCGCGGTCCACCGCGAATTCACGGCCTGGCTGTGCTGGGCCATCTGCGGCGCCGCAGTCGATGCCGTATTCACCAGCGAAGACTATGGCGATGGCTTCGCCCTGGCATTGTCGGCGTATTTTTCCGCGCGCGGCCCTGGCCCCGTGCGTGTGCGGCATGTCTGCGTCGACCGGGCGCGGCTGGCCGTGCCGGTATCCGGCACCCGCGTCCGCGCCGACGTCCATGGGCAGCGCGGCTTTCTCGATCCCGCCGTGTATGCGGATTTCGTGGAGCGCGTGTGCATTCTTGGCGGGGAATCGAGCGGCAAGACCACCCTGGCCCGGGCGCTGGCGCAGCGCCTGGGCAGCACCTGGGCGCCCGAAGTGGGGCGCGAGCTGTGGGAGGCGAAGGGCGGAGCGCTGGGCTTCGCGGACATGTGGACGATCGCCGCGGGCCAGGTGGCGCGCGAAGATGCGCTGGCAAGGGTGGCGCGGCGCTGGCTGGTCTGCGACGGCAGCGCGCTGACGACCGTGTTCTACAGCCTGGACGGGTTCGGCAGGGTGGACGAGCGTGTGCAGCGCCTGGCCCGGCGGCCCTATGCGGCGGTCCTGGTGTGCGCGCCGGATTTTCCCTTCGTCCAGGACGGCACGCGGCGCGACGCCGCCTTCCGCGACCGCCAGCACCGCTGGTACCTCGACACCCTGGATCGAGCCGGCGTGCGCTACCGTGTGCTGGAGGGTCGGCTGGAGACGCGCCTGGATGCGGCCCGGGTCTGGCTGGAGGACGCCAGCCGCCATGACGGGCGTGCGGCCGGCGGCGCCTGGCCTATACTGGACCCGGGCGGCCATGTTCCTGGCCGGGTCTCGGGAAGTGGAGTCGCATCATGAAATGGTCGATCGGTCTTGGTATTGCCGCGGCATGCCTGTCCTGGGCGCCGGCCGCGCCCGCGGCGGCGAACGAAGGCAGCCTGCGCGCCACGCTGGCCTACCTGGAGCGTATCCGCGCCACCGCCATCGAGGAAGGCGACGCCGGCACCCTGCGCCAGCTGATGGACCGCAGCTACCTGCACGTGGACAGCCGCGGACGCGTGCGCAGCAAGACCGAACTCCTGACCCGGCTGGAAAGGCAGCAGATGCAGTTCCGCGCCTACGACCTTGGAGCGCCCGAGGTCACGCTGCTGGACGGCGGGGATGCCGCCGTCGTCACCGGCACCTTCCGCTCGGCGATGCGGACGGCCGCAGGGCCGAAGCCTTTCCGCGGGCGCTATGTGCGCGTGTGGGTGCGCCAGCCCGAGGGCTGGAAAAACACCTTCCACCAGGTGACCGAGATCCGCCCCCACCCCTGAGAAATGTGCGCTCCACCCCCGCCATCCGGAAGGTTGCGTTAGCGGTAACATTGCGCCATCATGCTCTCCATCACAAGAATCGACAAGGAGACACGATGCCCTTCACATTCCGCCCCCTGGGCGCGTTTGCCATGACTGCCGCACTGGCCGGCTGCGCCGGCACGGCGACCGGCCCGGGCGATCTGGCCCTGTACCAGGGCCGCGCGCACGACGGCTACCAGGTGGCCGCGCTCGATCCCGACCGGGAGCACCTGTTGGCCGGCCAGTCCGTCCAGGCCGGCGCCGCGCTGCAGGCGAAGTTCCCGGACAGCGAGATCCGGCTCTCGCGAAGCGCAAAGCTGGCGGCGGATGACGCGCTCACCCTGCGCTGGCAGAACATCTGGAAGAGCGGCCTGCGCATCCAGGGCGGTCCGGCCGACCTGCGTCCCTACCTGGCGGGCGGCACCCTGGCCTTCGATCTCAAGGTGACCGAGCTCGCCAAGGGCGGCATCGCGGTCAAGATGCGCTGCGGGCCGGAATGCGAACGCCAGGTGTCCTACGTGCTGCCCGGCCGCGCGGCCGAGGGCAAGGGCTGGCAGCAGGTCGAGCTGGCCTTGCAGTGCTTCGTGCGCGATGGCGACGACTTCAGCGCGGTGGCGCAGCCGTTCACGATCGAGGGCACCGGGAGCGGCGAAGTCAGCATCGCGAACGTGGTCCTCAAGCGCAGCGGCAAGCCGAACACGCCTTGTCCCGACTACCGCACCGTGGCCGTCACCCCGGACAAGCTGAACGAGTCCTGGTCGATCGCCTGGTGGACGCCGCGCCACCTGAAGAAGCTCGCGGACATCGAGGCCATGAAGGTGGCCGGCCACGCGCCGCAGCTGGTGTTCATCGGCGACTCGATCACCGAGGGCTGGGAAAAGGACGGCGCCCCGGTCTGGGACCAGTACTACCGGCGGCATGACGCCATCGCCCTGGGCTTCGGCGGCGACCGCACCGAAAACGTGCTGTGGCGCCTGCTGCACGGCGAAGTGGACGGCATCGCGCCCAAGGTGGCAGTGCTCATGTTCGGCACCAACAACACCGGCCACCGCCAGGACCCGGCGGCGCTGACGGCGCAGGGCATCAAGCGCAACATCGACGAGCTGCGCCGGCGCCTGCCCGACACCCGCATCCTGCTGCTGGCGATCTTCCCGCGGGGCGAGGATCCAGGCGACCCGCTGCGCCGCCTGAACGCAGAGATCAATGCGCTGCTGCCGGGCCTCGCCGACGGCCGGCATGTGTTCTTCCTCGATATTAACCAGGCCTTCCTGGACCAGGACGGGCGCCTGCCGAAGGACGTGATGCCGGACCTGCTGCACCCGAACGGGAAGGGCTATGCCATCTGGGCCAGGGCCATGCAGCCGGAGCTGGAGCGCCTGATGGCGCTGCCGCGCCCGCGTTGAGGCTTGGGACGCCTGAATTCACGCTAGACCACGGCGGCACTGAACGACTCGGGCCGTCGCGCAAGCAGCTGGGACAGCCGCTGCAGGCCCGCGCGCAAGCGTCCGCGGTCCTTGATGCTGCCCAGGGAGATCCGGATCGCATTCACGGAACCGCCGTTCGTTGCGAATGCCTCGGCCGGCGTGACCGCGATGCCCTCGCCATCCGCTACACGCGCAAGTTCGGAGGAGCGCCAATGCGCCGGCAAATCGAGCCATACATGCAGTCCGTCTCCGGCGCCACTGTAGAGCCCGGCAAGAATATCGCGCGCCATCCGCTGGCGCAGGCGCGCCTCCTTGCGCACGCCTTCCATCAATGCGCCGGCCGAACCGTCGAGTATCCACTGGGTGGCCAGCGCCGCCGTCAGCGGGGCGGCCATCAGCGCAAACGATCTCAGCGCGGCCAGGAAGCGTTCCCGCTCTTGCGGATCGGGTACCAGCACGAAGGCGACCCGCAAGCCCGGCGTCAGGCATTTCGACAGGGTCGAGATGTAGTAGACATGTCCAGGCGCAAACGTGGCAATGGGCGGCGGCGGGGCGTCGGCGAGGAGCCAGTACGGATCGTCTTCGACGATGCGCACATCGCAGCGCTTTGCGATGGCGGCAAGTTCCTTCCGGCGGCGTTCAGGATAGGTGAGCGCGGTCGGGTTCTGGCAGGTCGGATTGAGGTAGACCAGCCCGGGCTTGTGCGCGCGGCAGGCATCCTCGAGCAGCCCGGGCACCATCCCGTGCCCGTCCGCTCCCACTGCGATGATGCGGCGGCCGAACTGGGTCGCCGCGGCGCGCAAGCCGGGATAGCTCGCCGGCTCGGCCAGGATGAGGTCGCCGGGCTCGGTCAGCGCAAGCATCAATGCGGCGATCGCTGCTTGCGCACCCGGACAGACAAGGACCTGCCCGGCATCCAGATGCCCGAACATCGGTTCGAGCCATCTCGCTCCAGCCTTGCGGTCGGCATCGCTGCCGCCTCCCAGGTGGTAGGTCATCAGCAATGCATTA
The DNA here is from genome assembly GCA_946886065.1 of uncultured Massilia sp. Next base: position 9,169 of record CAMPHU010000056.1, read on the forward strand.
TCCGCCCGCATCAGCACTTGGGACAGTCCTTGTTTCAGCAGGTCGTCGAAGTCCACGCCATCCGGCGGCGGCGGGGTGTTCATGCCCAGGTCGAGCACCGGGCTCAACTCGGCTTTTGGCGCCGCCACATACGTGCCGCGCGCGCCGCGGCCCTCCAGCAGCTTGCGGCGCCTGGCTTCGTCATAGGCGCGGGTGACCGTGGTCAGGTCGACATCCAGTTGCGCCGCCAGCCGGCGCTGCGGGGGCAGGCGGTCGCCCGGTTTCAGCGAACCATCCGCCACTGCCGTCTGCAAGGCATCCGCGATCTGCAGGAAACGCGGCCCGCCGTGCACGGCCATGCGCGGCAACCACACCGGGAGGTCATCATCTTGCATGGATTTCAACTGGGACATTTTGTCTCGATGTATGGAAATTGCTTTTAAGTAGAATGCCTCAACACGGGCAGCAACACCATCCTTGCATGGCGAGCCGCCGAGGTTTTCCCCTTTTTCATCTTTCATTGGCTCAACATCATGGATTGGTTCCCTATCGTCGCCGGCACGTTCAAGGTTCTTGCCTTAGGCACGGGCATGTTCTTCGCCATCAAATGGCATTACGATCAGGGGAAGAAGGAGAAGGAGATGGATCGGCGCGCGGTGCTGCGTGCGGCCGGCATGGCGGCCGCAGTTTTCGTGCTGTCGCTCCTGGGCCTGGGGCTGTTCACCCTGGTCCTGATCAGGAAGTTCGGTCTGGACATGGGTCTCCCGTGATGGTTTCAACGCGGCCGCCCACGCGTGGCGACCTGGCCGCTGCGGCCTTCGTCGCCGAACAGTCCGGCGCCGTCCCAGCGCGGCAGCGTGGAGGGCGCGGAAGCCGGTACGGCCTTGCCCGCGTAGGCGGGGCCGAAGGAGGCGATGGCGCGGGGGAAGGCGCGGCAATAGCTGCCGGCGATGCCGGCCAGGTGGGCCAGCCGGGCGTAGGCGAGGACGCGGCCGGGCGGCAGCGCGTCCAGCACGCGGCGTACCCGTTCGCGCCAGTCCTCCGGCCAGGGCGGCAGCCGCGGTCCGAGGTCGAGCACGCGGTCGCCGGCGCGGATGCGGCCTCCCGCCAGGACCCGGGCCAGCACGCCGCGCCGCCGGCCGATGGCGCGCGCGAGGCCCGGCTGGTGCCGGTCCAGGCTGCCGCAGGCTTCACACTGGAACATCAGGCGCAGCAGCACCTCGTCGCCGATGCGCAGGACCGTGCCCGAGGCCAGGTCCGCCGTATCGGCGTCGAGCAGCAGGTTCTCGCGCAGGGCCAGCGGCGGCAGCGCAAGGCCGGCGTAGGCCGGCGCGCCCGCCAGCAGCAGCTGGCGCGGCGAGATGGGGTCGGCGTGCAGGTCGTGCTCCAGCCCGCGGCCTGCCAGGGCCTCCGCCTGTGCAACGCGCTCAGGCGGCTTGCCTGGCGAGCGGCGCACCGCGATGGCGAGGAGTTGTCCAAGGTCTTTCTGCATGCGCTCATTCTAGCGAGGGGACGCAGGCAGCCACACACGACAGGGGATCCAGCATGATCAACCCAACCCGATACCCACGCATCCGGCTCGGCATGGTGGGCGGCGGCGAAGGCGCCTTCATCGGCGCCGTGCACCGCATTGCGGCGCGCCTCGATGACCGCTACGAGCTCGTCGCCGGGGCGCTGTCGTCGACCCCCGGGGCCGCGCGCCGCTCCGGCCTGGCCGCCGGCCTCGACATGACGCGCATCTACGACGACTACGCCGTCATGGCGCACATGGAAAGCGCCCGTCCGGACGGCATCGAGGCGGTCAGCATCGTCACGCCCAACCATTTGCATGCGCCGATGGCGCGCGCCTTCCTTGACGCGGGCATCCACGTCATCTGCGACAAGCCGGTCACCACCACCAGCGCGGACGCGCGCATGCTGCGGGAACTGGCGCGCGAGCGCGGGCTGGTGTTCGCGGTCACGCACAACTATTCGGCCTATGCGATGGTGCGCCACGCGCGCCAGATGGTGCGCGGCGGCGAGCTGGGCGAGGTGAGGGTGGTGCAGCTGCAGTATGCCCAGGACTGGCTGGCGCAGAACATCGAGCAGGCGGGCCAGAAGCAGGCGGCGTGGCGCACCGATCCGGCCCGCTCGGGCGGCGGCGCCATCGGCGACATCGGCACCCATGCCTGGCAGCTGGCGGACAGCATCGTCGGCCTGCCGGTGGAGGCCGTCGCGGCCGAGTTGAGCAGCTTCGTGCCGGGACGGGCGGTGGACGACGACGTGCAGGTGCTGCTGCGCTACCGGGGCGGGGCGCGCGGCATGCTGTGGGCCAGCCAGGTGGCCACCGGCCACGCCAACGACCTGCGCATCGGCGTCTATGGCAGCATGGGCAGCATCCAGTGGCGCCAGGAGCAGCCGGACGAATTGCTGTGGACCCCGCTGGGCGAGCCGACCCGCATCCTGAAGCGCGGCGCGGCGGCGGCGAATGCGGCGGCGGCGCGCCTGTCGCGCATCCCCGCCGGGCATCCGGAAGGCTATCTGGAAGGATTCGCTTCGCTCTACGGCGAGATCGCCGAGCACTTGCTGGCCGCGCGCGAAGGCCGGGCGGCGCCGGTCGAAGCGGATTTTCCGACCATCGACGACGGCCTGCGCGCGGTGGAGTTCATCGAGGCCGTGCAGGCCTCGGCCCGCTCGGGCGGGAGCTGGGTGCGGCCCGGCGCCTGAGCGAAGGCGCGGGTTACTTCGCGCCGTGCAGCTTGCGCGAGGCGTCCAGGTACTTGGCGGCGTTCGGCACCTTGGTCCAGGCCGGCTTGACCGGATCGTTGGCGATGCCCAGGACCGCGTGCGCGACCATGCGGTTGATGCGCGCCATGTTGTCGTAGTCGATCTTGTCCCAGGTGTCGTCCTTGCCGTGGTAGTCCGGGAAGCCGAAGGCCACGGCCAGCGTATGGGCGGGGACGCCGAGATCGGCCAGCGACTGGTTGTCGCTGAAGGCGAAGTAGCGGTCGCTGTTGACCGGGTGCTTCCACAGGCGGATGCCGGTCTTGTCGCCGGCCTTGCGCAACGCGTCGCTCACGGTCGAGTAGTCGAAGCCGGTCAGGGTCGCCGAGTTCACCTGCGGCCCTTCGCTGTCATCGGTGCGCCCCAGCTGCTCCAGGTTGATGTTGGCGACCGTGTCCTTGACCGGGAATACCGGGTGGCGCCCGTAGTAGCGCGAGCCCAGCATGCCGAGTTCCTCGCCGAACAGCGCGATGAAGGCGATGCTGCGCTTCGGCCGCTCCTTCTGGGCCGCCAGCGCCGAGGCGATCTCGATCACCGACACGGTGCCGCTGCCGTCGTCGTTGGCGCCGTTGTAGATCTCGCCGTTGCGGATGCCGACGTGGTCGTAGTGGGCGGTGAGCAGGACGTAGGTGTTCTTCAGCTGCGGATCCGCGCCGCGCAGCAGGCCGACCACGTTGCGCAGCTTGACCGGGCGCACTTCCGGCGCGCCGATCCTGGCCGCCACCGTGGCGCCGCCTTTTTCCAGCAGCGCGGCGGCCTCGGGCGCATGCAGGACCACGACAGGCGCACCGCCCTTGGCGGCGGGCTGTTCCGGATCGATCAGCCAGCCGCCGGGCGCGCCGTGGCGGCGTTCGCGGTCGACCATCACCACCAGCGCCGGCTTGCTCTGGAGCTTGTCCTGCAGGACGCGGGCCGCGCCGGGAACCGGCGCCGCCGGCACCACCAGCACCTTGCCGTTGGCCTCACCCTTGTCGTCCAGCGCCGCCTTCCAGTCCATGAACACGGCCGGCGTCGCCGCCAGCGAGACCGGGTCGCTGAAGCCGGCGGTGGCGCCGGCGGCGGGCACGCTGAGGACGCTGCCGCCCGCGCTCACGGTGAGGGCGAAGTCCGCCTCCTTGCGCTGGGCGTATTGCCAGTTGGCGGTCTGGAAGTAGCCGTCGTCGCCGGCCGGCTCCAGGCCGGCGCGGCGGAACTGGGCGGCGATGTACTCGCTGGCCAGGTCGAGGCCGCGCGAGGGCGTGCCGCGGCCTTCCAGCAGGTCCGAGGACAGGTAGGACAGGTGGCCGCGCAGCGAATCGGGCGAGATGCGGCTCGAGACGGCGTCGAGCGGCGCCTGGGCGAGCGCGGCGGCAGGCAGCAGTGGAAGGCTGAGGGCGAGGCTGAGGGCGGCGGCGAGTTGGCGCATGTGATCGTGCTCTCTAAATAGTAAGAATGGCAATATCGCACGGGAGTATTCTTACGGTCAACACAGTGAATCCGTCCAGTATGTATGTCGCGGCCTTCATTTCGGTCGGCTCCGGGCCCGGTTGGCGGCATCCGGGATCCGCTTCGTCGCACCCGGCTTGGCCCCGCGGCGGTGCGCGGGCAGAATGCCTGCACCTGTTGCTATCCGGATAAAATGATGAGTATGTCTCGCGCCATTCCCGCCATTCCCGCCATCCCCGCGGCGAACCCGCGCCCGCGCCTGGTGCGCCTGTTCGAGGACATGCGGCTCGCCCTGGTCATCAGCGTCCTGGCCGCCGTGGTCATTACTCTCGTGGTCGGCAAGCCCGAGCTGCTGTACGAGCAGCTGGTGTTCTCGCTGTGCATCGGCATGCTGGCCTTCGGCATGGTCGACGGCGCGCGCCTGCTGTGGTGGGACCGGTCCGAATGGACCCCGCGCCAGTGGCTGCCCTTCCTCGGCATGATGGTGCTGGCGGCGCCGGTCGCCCATTACACCGGCATGCGCCTGGGATTCGCGATCATGGGCTACACGATGCCGACCCTGGCCGAGTATCCGACGCCGGGCCGGGTCAGCATGATCGTGCTGACCTTCGGCGTCATCACCGCGATGGTGATCCTGGTGCGGCACCGCGACCGCCTGCGCCGCATTCGCCAGGAACATGCCGACGCGCGCCTGCGCACCGAGGTCATCGAGCGCCAGGCGCTCCAGGCCCAGCTGCGCCTGCTGCAGGCCCAGATCGAGCCGCACATGCTGTTCAACACCCTGGCCAACCTGCAGGGCCTGATCGCCCTCGACCCGGAGCGCGCCGGCCGCATGCTCGACCAGCTGATCCAGTACCTGCGCGCCACCCTCAGCGCCACCCGCAGCGAAAGCACCACCCTGGCCCAGGAGTTCGCGGCCATGGACGCCTACCTGGGCCTGATGGGCGTGCGCATGGGCGAGCGCCTCGCCAGCCGCCTGAGCCTGCCCGATGAGCTGCGCGGCGTGCGCCTGCCGCCGATGCTGCTGCAGCCGCTGGTGGAGAACGCCATCATCCACGGCCTGGAGCCGAAGATCGAGGGCGGCGAGGTGGCGATCGCCGCCGAGGCCAGGGACGGACTGCTCGAGATCACGGTGCGCGACACCGGGCTCGGCCTGCGCGACACGCCCGAGAGCCGCGGCGGCGGGGTGGGCGTGTCCACCACCCGCGAGCGCCTGCAGGCGATCTACGGCGACCGCGCCGCCATCGTGCTCGCGCCGAACCGGCCGCAGGGCGCCATCGTACGACTCACCTTACCCCTGGAGACCACAGCATGACCCGTGCACTCATCGCCGAAGACGAACCGATCCTCGCCGCCGTCCTGGCCAAGACCCTGGAGCGCCTCTGGCCGGCGCTGGAGATCGTGGCCACTGCCCCGAACGGCGTGGCGGCCGTGGAGCAGGCGCTGGCGCTGCGTCCCGATGTGCTCTTCCTCGACATCAAGATGCCGGGCCAGACCGGCCTGGAAGCGGCCGAGGAGCTGGCCGAGCGCTGGGAAGGGCCGGCGCCTTTCCCGCAGGTGGTGTTCGTGACCGCCTACGACGAGTTCGCGGTCCAGGCCTTCGAGCGCGCCGCCGCCGACTACGTGCTCAAGCCGGTGAGCGAGGAGCGCCTGGCCCGCACCGTCGAGCGCCTGCGGGGCCGCCTGCAGGAGCAGGGAGAAGCCAGGCACGAGGACGGCGCCCTGGCCCAGCTGGTGGGCCAGCTCCAGGCCTTGCTGCCGCAGGCGGCCGCGCCCGAGCGCCTGAGCATGATCCGCGCCGCCGTCGGCAGCATGGTGCGCATGATTCCGGTCTCGGACGTGGTGCTGTTCCAGGCCGTCGACAAGTACGTCAACGTGGCCACCGCGGACAGCGAAGCGCTGATCCGCCTGCCGCTGAAGGACTTGCTGCCCCAGCTCGACCCGCAGGAATTCCAGCAGATTAACCGCGGCACGGTGGTCAACATGCGCTGCGTGGCCAGCGCCGGCCGCGACACCATGGGCAAGGTGGTCCTCAACCTGCGCAACCGTCCGGAAAAGCCGCGCGTCAGCCCGGTGTTCGCGCACCTGTTCCGGCAGATGTGAAGGTGTTCTAGGCCACGCCCGCCGGCTGCCCGTAGCGTCGCTCGAACTGGGCCGCCGGCATCGGCGAGCCGAGCAGGTAGCCCTGCAGGGCGTCGCAGCCGCAGGTGTCCAGGAAGCGCCGCTGCGCGTCCAGCTCGACGCCTTCGGCCACGATGTCCAGGTCGAGCTTGCGCGCCAGGGTCACGATCGCTTCGACGATGGCGGCCGCGCTGCGGTCGGCGTGGGCGTCGTGCACGAAGCTGCGGTCGATCTTGAGGGCGGCCAGCGGGAAGCGGCGCAGGTAGGCCAGCGAGGAATAGCCGGTGCCGAAGTCGTCGAGCGCGAACTGCACGCCCAGCCGGCGCAGCCGGTGCATGCGCTCGATCAGTGCCGGCAGGTTCTCGGCGAAGACGCTTTCGGTGATCTCGAGGGTCAGGCAGTGCGGCGGCGCGCCGGTGGCGGCCAGCACCTCGGCCACGGTGTCGGGGAAGCCCGGGTCGCGCATCTGGTGCACGCTGACGTTGACCGCGAGCTTGAGGCCGCGCAGCGCCGGGTTGTCGCGCCAGCGGGCCAGCAGGCGGCAGCTCTGTTCCAGCACGTGGCGCCCCAGCGGCGCGATCAGGCCCGAGGCTTCCGCCAGGCCGATGAATTCCCCGGGCGGGACCATCCCCAGGCTGCCCCGGTCCCAGCGCAGCAGCGCCTCGGCGCCGTTCAGCAGGCCGTCGCGGCCGAACTGCGGCTGGCAATACAGCACGAATTCCTGCTCGGCCAGCCCGGTGCGCAGGCTCTTTTCGAGGGCCGCCTGGCGGTCGGCCGCCGACTGCATGCTGGCCTCGAAGAAGCAGGCGGTATTGCGGCCCTCGGCCTTGGCCCGGTACATCGCGAGGTCGGCCTGCTTGAGCAGGGTTTCGATGTCGGTGGGCGCGCCGTCGAACAGGGTGATGCCGATGCTGGGCGTGGTGCTGGCGGTATGCGCGCCCAGCGCGAAGGGCTGGCCCAGGGTGTGCAGGATCTTGTTGGCGACGCCCTCGGTTTCGGCGGCCGCCTCGTCGGGGCAGAGCCCCAGGCTTTCCAGCACCACCACGAACTCGTCGCCGCCCAGGCGCGAGAGGTGGTCGCTGGCGCGCAGGGTGGTGCGCAGGCGCGCCGCCACCTGCTTGAGCAGTTCGTCGCCCACGTCGTGGCCCAGGGTGTCGTTGAGCAGCTTGAAATTGTCGAGGTCGATGAACAGCAGGGCGGCGTACTCGTCGAGGCGGCGTGCGCGCGCCAGGCTGGTCCCGAGCTGCTCCATCAGGTAGCGGCGGTTGGACAGGCCGGTGAGGGGATCGAAGTAGGCCAGTTCGTAGATGCGCTGTTCGGTTTGCTTGCGCTCGGTCAGGTCGGTGTTGGTGCCCGACATCCGCAGCGGCCTGCCGTCGGGATCGCGCGAGACGTAGCCGCGCGACAGCACGGGCAGGTAGTGGCCATCCTGGTGGCGCATGCGGAACTCGATGCTGTAGGCGTCGCGCGCTTCCTCCAGCACCTGGCGCACGAAGGCGCGGACCCGGGGCTCGTCCTCGGGATGGATCAGCTGCATCGCCGTTTCCGGCTGCGCGGGCATGTCGCCGGGCTTGTAGCCCAGCACTTCCCACCAGCGATCGGAGTAATAGACCTCGCCCGTGCGCAGGTCCCAGTCCCAGGAAGCGTCGGTGGAACCGCGCAGGACCAGTTCCAGCCTTTCCTCGGACTTCTGCGCCTTGCGCTGGGCGCGCTTGAGGGCGGTGCAATCGGTGAAGCAGACCACGACGCGCTCGAGATGGCCGTGCGCGTCGCGTTCCGGATAGGCGTTGCAGATCATCCAGCGGATGATGCCGCGCCCGTCCCGGCGCATGCCGACGACGTAATGCGACAGCGGCTTGCCGGTCTTCAATACCACGTTGACGGGGTAGTCGGGTTCGCGCATCGGCGAGCCGTCATCGTGTACGAAGTTCCAGTGCGCGGGGTCGGATTCGGTGCCGACCAGCACCTCCTGGCTGCGGTCGAGCAGGCGGCTGGCCAGGCGGTTGGCGGACAGGATGCGGCCATCCTTGTCATGGACGACCACGCCCGCTGGCAAGTGTTCCAGCAGCTCGTCCAGGCGCTGCTGGACGTCGGGAGGCAAACGGGACAGCATGGTGTTCCGCCAGTCATCTAGTCGCACGGGATTGTCATACTAACAGTGAGGGGGCAGCGGCGGCGCAGCCTTGGCGCGGCGGCGGTCCACGCTGCGGCGATGTTTCCCGCCGGACCCTCAGGCCGCGAGCGGCAATGCCGGGGCTTGCGCCCGGGCGCGGTGCCAGCAGTCGAACATCTGCTCGAACACGTCGAACAGCTCGTCGACCACCCCCACGGCGGTCTCGAACTCGCCGATGCGCAGCAGGTAGCCGCTGCCTTCCACGCCGTCCTGGTCCTTGGCGTGGCTCGCTTCCGCGTGCTGGTGCACCTTGCCGAAGTAGTCGAGCCGGTCGGAGAGGCCGAGCTCGCCCACCAGGCGGTACATGGGTTCGTTGAAGCAGGCGAAGGTCGCTTCCAGCGCCTCGACGATGGCCATGCGCAGGAAAGGCGTGCGGTGGGTCTTGGCCAGGAAGATGCCGTGGTAGACGACCTCGCGGGTGGCACGGTGTTCAGGGCTCCAGACTTCGGTGAAGGCCTCGGCCGCCGGCACGCCCAGCAGGCGGCGCCCGTGCTCGATGCGGGCCAGGTCTTCCAGGTACCACTGCCAGTGGAAGGAATCCTCGTCGCAGTGCCGGTGCACGCTTTGCTGCAGCGGGGAGTCGTCGTGTTCGTCGCGCAGGGCGGCCAGCATGTCCTTGAAGCCCATCGTGAAGAACATCATCGCCGGGACGAAGGAAAGGCGCTCGCAGGGGGCGATGGCGGCATCGCCGATGTAGGTGCACAGGGCCGACTGGCGCAGCCGCGCCTGGCGCGCTTCGATGACGGAATTGAGGATGTCCATGGTGTCCTGGTAAGGTGGTTGCACGGTGGTTCGGTGCGGCCTGCCCGGCGCCGGGACTGCGTTGTGCAGCGGCGTCGGCAGGCTGGCAGGGCACAGTCTAGTCAGGGCGGGCCCGGATTTCTTCCCCCACGGACGGGGGGAGTGAAGGCTTGACCCCGAGGGCGGCATGCATATGCGGCTGCCCCGATTGCAATGGGAAAGGGGGGCGCGGATTTGGTAAACTGCATGGTTTTCCCTGTACAGGTTTTCCCATGGAGCGCTCCGTCGAGCTCCGCGCATGCGCGCTGCAATGTCTGCTTGAAACCGATCCCGCCGCCAAGGCCGCCGGCGTCGCCGCCATGGCGCGGGCCTGCGGGGAGGGCAGGTGGCGGGTCGACACCCAGGCCGTCCTGGAGGCGCAGGGCCCGGTCCCGGGCCGGCCCGCCAGGCCGGAGCTGGTGCCGCCGCGCCTGGTGGGCAGGCGCTCGATGGCGACCGTCGAAGGGCGCGCCATGCTGGTCCACGCCCTGGCGCACATCGAGTTCAACGCCATCAACCTGGCCCTCGACGCCATCTGGCGCTTCGCCGGCATGCCGCCCGCCTACTACGCCGACTGGCTGCGCGTGGCGCACGAGGAGTCCCTGCATTTCCTGATGCTGGGCGCCCACCTGGCCACGCTGGGCTACGGCTATGGCGATTTCAGCGGCCACGACAGCCTGTGGGAGATGGTCGGCAAGACCAGCGGCGACGTCCTGGCGCGCATGGCCCTGGTGCCGCGCACGATGGAAGCGCGCGGCCTGGACGCCATTCCGCCGCTGCGCGCCAAGCTGGCCCAGGCCGGCGACCCGGCGGCGGCGGCGATCCTCGACCGCCTGCTGGCGGACGAAGTCGGCCACGTGGAGATCGGCAACCGCTGGTACTTCCACCTGTGCGCGCAGCGCGGCCTGGATCCGCTGCCGACCTACGACGAGCTGACGGTGCGCTACAAGGCGCCGGTCCTGAAAGGGCCTTTCAACGTCGAGGCGCGCCGCCGGGCCGGCTTCAGCGACCTGGAACTGCAGCGCTACCTGTGATGGACGCGTCCGAGGAAACCACCAGCGGGCAGGGCTTCCTGCTGACCCGCCACTGGCGCGACCTGGAGTCCGGCTGCGAAGTCGAATTCTGGCTCGCCACCGATGCGGGCCCGCGCCGCGTGCGCCTGCCGGCCCAGACGCCGGTGGCCTTCGTGCCCGCGGAAGTCGGCGACGCCGTCAGGCAGCTGCTGGAGCGCGAGCAAGGCTGGGAGCTGCGGCCGCTGGCGCTGACGGACTTCCATCACCGCCCCGTACTGGGCTTGTACTGCCGCCAGTACCGCCAGCTGCTGCGCCTGGAAAAGCGCCTGCGCCAGCACGGGATCGGGATGTACGAGGCGGACGTGCGCCCGCCCGAGCGCTACCTGATGGAGCGGTTCATCACGGCGCCGGTCGCGTTCGCGGGGCGCCCGGGCGAAGGCCCGCTGGTGCTGGACGGCCAGCTCAAGCCGGCGCCCGGCTACCGCCCCGTGCTGCGCACCGTCTCGCTCGACATCGAAACCACCTTCCAGGGCGACCTCTACTCGATCGCGCTGGAAGGCTGCGGCCAGCGCCAGGTGTACATGCTCGGCCCGCCGAACGGCGACCCGTCGCAGGTCGACTTCGACCTGGAGTACTGCGCCACCCGCCCCGAGCTGCTGGAGCGCCTGGAAGCGTGGTTCGCGCGCCACGATCCGGACGCCGTGATCGGCTGGAACGTGGTCCAGTTCGACCTGCGCGTGCTGCAGAAGCATGCGGACCGCGGCAAGCGCCCGCTCAGGCTGGGACGCGGGGGCGCCGCGCTCGAATGGCGCGAAGACCGGGGCGGCCAGGAACACTACTTCGTCGGCATCGCCGGGCGCCTGGTCATCGACGGCATCGAAGCGCTGCGCTCGGCGACCTGGAGCTTCCCGTCCTTCAGCCTGGAGAGCGTGGCGCAGTCGCTGCTGGGCGAAGGCAAATCGATCGACAATCCCTTCGACCGCATGGCCGAGATCGACCGCATGTTCGCCGAGGACAAGCCGCAGCTGGCGCGCTACAACCTGAAGGACTGCGAACTGGTCACCCGCATCTTCGCCAGGACCGGCGTGATGGCCTTCCTGCTGGAGCGCGCCAGCGTGACCGGCCTGGCGGCGGACCGCAGCGGCGGCTCGGTGGCGGCCTTCGAGCACCTGTACATGCCGGTGATGCACCGGCAAGGCCACGTGGCGCCCAACATCGGCGACGTGGCGGGCGCCGACAGCCCGGGCGGCTTCGTGATGGACTCGCGCTCCGGCCTGTACGACTCGGTGCTGGTGCTCGACTACAAGAGCCTGTACCCGTCCATCATCCGCACCTTCCTGATCGACCCGGTGGGCCTGGTCGAGGGCCTGCGCGAACCGGAGGAGGCCACGGTGCCGGGCTTCCGCGGCGGGCGCTTCTCGCGCACCAGGCACTGCCTGCCGGGCATCGTGACCCAGGTGTGGGCCGGGCGCGAAGCGGCCAAGCGCGAGCGCAACGTGCCGCTGGCCCAGGCGCTGAAGATCATCATGAACGCCTTCTACGGGGTGCTCGGGACCACCGGCTGCCGCTTCTTCGATCCGCGCCTGGCCTCCTCGATCACCATGCGCGGGCACGAGATCATGCACCGCACGCGCGCGCTGATCGAGGAGCGGGGCTACCAGGTGATCTACGGCGACACCGACTCCACCTTCGTGTGGCTCGGAGGCGCCCATGCCGACGCCGACGCGGAGCGCATCGGCCGCGCCCTGGTGGAGCATGTGAACCGCTGGTGGCGCAGCCACCTGCGCGAGGAGCTGGGCCTGGAGAGCGCGCTGGAGCTGGAATACGACGTGCACTTCCGGCGCTTCCTGATGCCGACCGTGCGCGGCTCGGACGAAGGGAGCAAGAAGCGCTACGCCGGCCTGGTGACGGGAGCGGACGGGCGCGACGAGATGGTCTACCGGGGCCTGGAGACGGTGCGCACCGACTGGACGCCGCTGGCCCAGCAGTTCCAGCAAGGCCTGTACGAACGGATCTTCAAGAACCAGCCCTACGAGGACTATGTGCGCGGCTACGTGGCCGCCACCCTGCGCGGCGAACACGATGCGCTGCTGGTCTACCGCAAGCGCCTGCGCCGGCCGCTCGAGGAATACCAGCGCAACGTGCCGCCGCACGTGCGCGCGGCCCGCATGGCCGACGAGCACCACCTGCGCCATGGCCGGCCGGCGATCTACCGCAAGGGCGGATGGATCCGCTACGTGATGACCACGGCCGGTCCCGAGCCCATGGAAACCTTGCATTCGCCGATCGACTACGAGCATTACCTGAGCCGGCAACTGGAGCCGGTGGCCGACGCCATCCTGCCTTTCCTGGGGGAGCGCTTCGGCCGCCTGACCAGCCGCCAGGGCGCGCTATTCTAGGCCTGGCCGGCCGGATCGACGCTCCAGGCGCCGCGCACGCAGCGCCTTGGCGCGGCGATACTCCGGTGCATGAGCCAGCGTGTGCCCGGGACCCGCAGGGCGCCGGCGAACAGCAGGTCGCGCCACAAGCCTTTGCCGTCCGCCTGGAAGCAGGGCGTCAAGGCGCGGCTCAAGGCCTGGTAGGCGCGCACTGTCGACAACCTGGCTGCCGAATAGCGCCGCAGGCCTTCGGCCGGACCCGCCTGGCCGACGTGGGCGGCCAGTGCGAGCGCATCCTGCACCGCCAGGGTCGAGCCCAGGCCCAGCTGCGGGCTCATCGCATGGGCCGCGTCGCCCACGATGCAGACCGGGCCGGCGGCCAGGCGCCGCGGGCGTGCGTGGCAATAGGCCGCGAAGGCGAACTGTGCGTGCGAATGGATGCGTTCGACCACCGGCGCCGACTCCGGCCACAGGGCGAGCAGCTCGCGCCTGAAGTCCGCGATGGGCGCCGCAAGCCAGGCGTCGTAGCGGTCGCGCCGCAGGCTCCAGAAGAAAGACACGCGCAGCCGGCCGCCGATGCGCTCGGTGGGCATGATGCCGAACATCCGCGCGGTGCCGCCATAGCGCTGCCCGAGAATGTGCGGATCGGGCCAGTCGTCGAGGTCGATCAGCGACCACAGCGCCCCCCAGCGGTAGGGTGCGGCCTGCACCGCCAGTCCGCAGGCGGCCGGAAGCGTGGAGTTCGCGCCATTGGCGATGACGACGATGTCGCAGGCCCGCTCCTGGCCGTCGGAGACGATGCTGGCGGCGCCGCCGTGGGTATGCACCGCGTCCACGCCGCAGCCGAAGCGCATAAGCACGCCGAGGCGCTCGCACTCGCGCAGCAGGACGCCGCCCAGGGCCGAACGGCTCACCGCACGCGCTTCGAGGTCCGCATACGGGATGTCGACCAGCTTCCAGCCGCGTTCGCTCAAGCCGACCAGGCGCGCGATCGGTACGCTGGCCGCCTCGAAGGCGGGGCCGACGCCAAGGTCGTGCAGCGCCGCCACGCCCTGGGGCTGGATCAGCACGCCGGCGCCCAGCGTCGCCAGCCCGGGATGCTTTTCGAAGACCTCGACCGCGTGTCCGGCGCGGGCGAAGGCAATGGCGGTGGCGAGGCCGGCGGTGCCGGCGCCGGCGATGCCGACACGGTAGGCGGGCATGCTGCGGTCCTGTCATAAAGTGTTCGTTAGGCAACAGTATAGCCGCTTGCCACGCCGGCGGGGCGCGCCGCGCAGGGTGGGCGCGACGACAGCGTGCCGCTTGTGACGGTGATAATTCGTGGTTTTTTGGGCACGTTCGCTCTTCAGTTTGCGCGGGATTTAAGGCCGTATTGACCCAAGCAAGAGCTTCACGTCTAGAATGCTTTCCGTACGGCATCACAATCATCACTACAGCATCCATTCATCGGGAAACGCAATGAAATCGGTTCAACAAGAAGTCGA
>CAMPHU010000057.1 GCA_946886065.1 uncultured Massilia sp.
GAACCCGGGGTTTCTGCTTGCCCGGCTGGAAGGCTGCATGTCGGCCAGGCGAGGTTCTACAAGTCGAGAAGGGAGAAAAAAGACGGCCCTTGATCGACCTGCCTGCCGTAACGCCGATCAACAGATAGCGCATTTAACATAATATAGATTATGCGTACTGCGCCAGTTTTCATTTTAGCAGTGCTCGCTCTTATGTTTAGCTGCCGATGTCCGTATGATTCGCACCATGATTACCTGTTTCGATATCGGCGGCAGCGCCATCAAATGCGCCGTCGCGACGGCTGACGGCCGGATCGGCGGCTTGCAGCGTGTGCCGACGCCTGCCCACGATTTCGCCGCCTTCACCGCCGCCATCGAGGCGTTGATCGCCGCGGGCGGCCCACCGCGCGGCGTCGCCATCTCGATCGCCGGCGTGGTCGATCCGGCCGACGGCCGCATCAAGTGCGCCAACATCCCTTGCATCGACGGCCGCACGCTGGCCGCCGACCTGGCCGCCGCCCTCGGCCTGCCGGTCTGGATCATCAACGACGCCGACAGCTTCGCCCTTGCCGAAGCCCAGGCCGGCGCGGGCCGCGGCCACGCCAACGTGTTCGGCCTGATCCTGGGCACCGGCGTCGGCGGCGGCCTGGTGATCGGCGGCCGCTTGATCGGCGGTCCCGGAGGCTTCGCCGGCGAATGGGGCCACGGCCCTGTCGCCGCGCAGCTTGCCGGCGCGCCGCCGCAGGCGATTCCGCGCTTCCCGTGCGGCTGCGGCCAGACCGGCTGCCTGGACACGGTCGGCGGCGCGCGCGGCCTGGAGCGCCTGCACCAGGCCTTGCACCAGCAGCAGCTGGACAGCCGCGACATCATCACCGCCTGGCAGGCCGGCGACGCCGCGGCCGAGCGCACGATTGCCTGCTTTATCGATCTCCTGAGCGGACCGCTGGCCATGCTGGTCAACACCCTCGGCGCGTCCATCCTGCCGGTCGGCGGCGGCCTGGCCAACAGCGCGCCCCTGATCGCGCGGCTCGACCAGGCGGTGCGCGCCGCCATCCTGCGCAAGACGGACACCCCGATCATCGTGCCCGGCCAGTCCGGTACGGAACCGGGACTGATCGGCGCGGCCTGGCTGGGCCTGGAACAACTCGGCGGCGCACATGGCTGACCCCATCATTCTCGAGGTCTGCGTCGACAGCTTCGGCGGGCTCGCCGCCGCGCTTTCCGGCGGCGCCGACCGCATCGAGTTGTGCAGCGCGCTGGACATCGGCGGCCTGACCCCGAGCTCCGGCCTGCTGTGCGTCGCGTCCAGCAGCCCGGTGCCGGTGGTGGCCATGATACGGCCGCGAGGCGGCGACTTCTGCTATGACGATGCGGAATTGTCGCTGATGCTGCACGAAATCGACGCGGTCGCCGCCGCCGGCCTGCAAGGCGTGGTGCTCGGCGCCTCGCTGCCGGACGGCCGCCTGGATCGGCGTTCCCTCGAACGCCTGGTCGAGCGCGCTGCCGGCCACGGGCTGCGCTGCACGCTGCATCGCGCCATCGACCTGTGCCCGGATCTGGCGCAGGCGACCAGCCTGGCCATCGACCTGGGCTTCGAGCGCATCCTGACTTCCGGCGGCGCCAGCAGCGCCCTCGAAGGCCTGACCGGACTACAGCGCTGTTTCGAGGCCGCCGACGGCCGCATCGCGATCATGCCCGGCGCCGGCATCGGCGCGGACAACATCCACCTGTTGCGCGCCCGCCTGCCGCTGACCGATGTCCACGCGTCCTGCTCCACGCCCTTGCCGGCGCCGGCACCGAAGGTGGCGGCCCTCGGCTTCGATTCCGGCAGCCGCCGCCAGACCAGCAGCGAGAAAGTTGCGGCCCTAAAAACTAAACTGCTGGCCTGATTGGGCCTTTCCCTTGAAATCGGCCGCGCAGCATGTGAAACTCGCGGGGTTTGAAGTGAAACCGGTTTCCCTTTTCAGTTGGAGCACCCAGTTGGAGCATCCTGCTTGACCTTCGATCCGATTGCGCTCGAGCCCTACCTTGGTGACTTCGCAGCCGGCGCCCGCTTGAGCGCCCTCGCCTGTGCATTGGCCCTGGCCGGCGGCCTGGCCCTGGGCATCGTGGCGGCCCTGATGCGCACGGCCGCGTCTCCGCTGGCGCGACGCGTGGCCGAGGTCTACGTCGACGTTTTCCGCAACGTCCCCTTCATCGTCCAGCTGTTCTTCCTGTTTTACGGCCTGCCGGAAATCGGCGTCGAGCTGAGCGCCTTCAGCACCGGCGTACTGGCCCTGTCTTTCGCGGGCGGCGCCTTCATCTCCGACGTGATCCGCTCCGGCATCCTGGCGGTCGAACCGGGCGTGCTCGAGGCGGCGCAAGTCAGCGGCCTGTCCCGGTTCGCCATCTACCGCCGCATCGCGCTGCCGATCGCGCTGCGCAGCTCCGTGCGCCCATTGGGTTCGGTGTTCGTCAACTTGATCCTGACTTCGTCCATCTTGTCGGCGATCACCCTCAATGAATTGACCGGCAGCGCCAAGATCGTCGCCGCCGACACCTTCCAGCCGTTCGAGGTCTACGCCCTGCTCCTGCTGCTGTACGCCGCGATGACCTGGCTGGTGTCCTTGTCCGCCGGCGCCCTTCACCGGCGCCTGAACAGGAATCTCGGCTGATGCGCTACACCGATTTCACGCCCCACGACCTGCTTCTCCTGCTGCAGGGACTCGGTGTCTCCGCCGCCCTGTTCGCGTCGACCACCCTCATCGGCCTGGCGATCGGACTGGCCTGGGCCACGCTGCGCTACTACCGCACGCCGCTGCTGATGCCCCTCGTCGGCGCGCTGGCCGAGCTGCTGAAGAATTCCCCGGTGCTGGTGCAGCTCTTCCTGGTGTTCTTCGGCTTGCCGGTGCTGCTGGAGATGGACCTGACGCCGGCGCAGGCCGCCCTGATCACGCTGTCCGGCAACACGGCGGCCTTCGTCTACGTGATCGCGGTGTCCGCGATCGAATCGGTCGGACGCGATCAACTCGAGACCGCGCGCGTGTTCGGTTTGAGCCGCTGGCAAACGCTGCGCCGCGTCGTCGCGCCGCAGGCCGCGGCGTTCGGCTTCGGGCCGCTGGCCGGGCTCCTGGTGAACCAGCTGCAGGTGACCTCGCTGATCTCGGTGATCGGCGTGGTCGACCTGACCAAGGTGGGCGCGATCCTGAACCTGCGCACGCTCAAGCCCTTCATCGTCTGGACCGTGATCGGCCTCCTGTACTACCTGATGGCCCGGCTGATCGCCACGGTCTGCGCCCGCGCCGAGGAAGGCCTGCGCGCGCATAGCCAATGGAAGGGTTTGTAAGATGATCCACATCGACGGCGTGGCCAAGCGCTTCGGCGCCAATACGGTCCTCGATGGCATCGACCTGCGCATCGCGCCGGGCGAAGTGGTATCCATCCTCGGCGCCAGCGGTTCCGGCAAGTCCACGCTGATCCGCTGCATCAACGGCCTCGAAAAACTCGATGGCGGCACGATTTCCATCGACGGCCACCGGGTCGACGATCCCAGGCAGTTGCAGCTCGCGCGCCGCTGCTGCGGCACCGTGTTCCAGCTGTTTAACCTGTACCCGCACATGACGGCGCTGCAGAACATCACGCTGGCGCCGATCGAGGTGTTGAACCTGCCGCGCCGCCAGGCCGAGGACGAAGCGCGCGGACTCCTGGCCGCCGTAGGGCTGCTTGAACGCGCGGATGCCTATCCCGCTCAGCTCTCCGGCGGCCAGCGCCAGCGCGTGGGCATCTGCCGCGCGCTGGCCATGAAGCCGCGCTACCTGCTGCTGGACGAAGTCACCAGCGCCCTCGATCCCGAAATGACGGCCGAGGTGCTGGCCATCCTCGCCAGGCTGGCGGCAAGCGGCACCACCATGCTGTTCGTCACCCACGAGATCGAATTCGCCCGCCGCATCTCCAGCCGCATCGTGTTCCTCGACCAGGGCCGCGTGCTGGCCGACCTCCCGGCCGCGCAGTTCTTTGCCGCGGACGGCGGCCTGGCGCAAGCGCGCATCGCCCAATTTTTATCGAAGATGACGAAGTAATGGAAGACCTCTCATGAAAATGCTCCTGGCGAACGCCGAGGCCTGGCCCGGCTTCGAGACCACGGTCGAACTGCTGAAGCAGGGCGGCGCCGGCATCGACGCCATGGTCGGCGGCATCGCCAAGGTCGAACGCGAGGCCAAGGTGCGCAGCGTCGGCTACGGCGGCTGGCCGAACATGCTGGGCGAGATGGAATTCGACGCCGGCGTCATGGACGGCACTACGCGCGAGGTCGGTGCGGTCGGGGCGGTGCCAGCCACCCTGCCCGTCTCCGCGCTGGCCCACGAGGTGATGAAGCATCTCCCGCACGTGATGCTGACCGGCGCCGGCGCGCGCCGCTTCGCCACCGAGCGCGGGTTCGCGGTCGACGAGGTCCTGCATCCGGACAGCAAGCGTGTCTGGTGGGAGCGGCTGCAGAAGGAGATGTCGCCCGCGCAGCTGGCGGCCTTCCCCGACATTCCGTTGGCCCCGCTCAGCAACACCATCACCGACCCCGAGCGGGTGCGCGACACCACGGTCTTCCTGGGCCGCGACGGCGGCGATCACATCGGCGTGGTCACCTCGACCTCCGGCTGGGCGTGGAAGTATCCCGGACGGCTGGGCGATTCGCCGATTCCCGGCGCGGGCTTCTATGCCGACAGCCGCTACGGCGCGGCCGCCTGCACCCACACCGGAGAGATGACCATGCGCTGCGGGACCTCGCGCAGCATCGTGCTGGCGATGCGGCTCGGCGCTTGCCTGGAAGACGCCGTCAAACTGGCCGTCGAAGAGCTGTCGGAACTGAAGACCGGCTTCCTGGCCGGCGTGGTCATCCACGCCATCGATGCCAAAGGCAATCACAGGGTGGTCAACTACCGCTGCGACGAAGAGATACGCTATTGGTATTGGGACGAACGCATGGCCGCGCCGGAATTGCGCGTCGCCTCCCCCATCCAAGCCTGAAAGGACAGATCATGCATCATCGCCTGACACAACTCGCCGCCGCCGCGGCATTGATGCTGGTGACGGCGTCCGCACTGGCCGGCCGCATCGAGGACATCAAGGCGCGCGGATACGTGCGCATCGGCGTCTCGCTGGGCGGCGAGCCGGTCGGTTTTCGCAACGCCGGCAACGAGCCGGTCGGCTATGACGTCGACGTCGCCAGGCAACTGGCCGCGAAGCTGGGCGTGCCGGCGCGCTTTTCGGATGTCTCCAGCGATGCGCGCATTTCGATGCTGAGGTCCGGGCAGCTCGACCTGGTGGTGGCGAACGTCTCGATCACGCCGCAACGCGCGCGCGTGGTCGACTTTTCCATCCCCTACAACCTGGCCGGCCTGCGCGTGATTGCGCAAAAGAGCGCGCACATCAAGACACTGGCGGACCTGAATGGCAAGCGCGTCGTGGTCGGCCGCGGCACCACGGCGGACGCCTTCCTGAGGAAGTCGGCGCCGCAGGCGGTGTTCGTCTACACCGACAACTTCGCACCGGACGGCGTGCTGCTCCTGCAGCAAAGGCGTGTCGACGCCGGCATCGAAGATTCCTCGCTGCTCGACTACCTGGCCAGCAAGAACCCGCAACTGGAGACCTTGCCCACGATGTACGGCAACACGCCGATCGGCATCGCGATCGCCAAGGGCGATCCGGCGCTGCTGAAGTTCGTGAACGGCTTCGTCGCGGACTACATCAAGTCCGGCGCCTACACGGCCAACTATAAAAAATGGTGGGGCAGCAAAGCCGTGCCGCCGGCGCTGGCGCCGCAAGGATAAGGACGATCAGCCGGGAGGGCCCTTCGGCAAAAAGGCCGACAAGCGGATTTCGCCGAACTGGCGCATCAAGGCGCCGGCCGCCTGGGCCAGCGCCACATTGAGTGTGCCCGTGATGGCCTCTTCCACCGGGCAGCCCGGGTGATCGATACTGGGACCGATCGCGAAGACGACCGGTTCTTCCAGCGCGCGGTAGACGTCCAGTACCGTGATCGCGTCGGGATCGGCGGACAAGGTCCATCCGCCGCCCCGCCCTCCCGTGGAGCTGACATAACCGGCAGTGCGCAGGCCGGCCAGCATCCGCCGCACGAGCACGGGATTGGTGTCCAGCATCGTGGCAATTTCTTCGGAACTGGCTGCACCCTTGCGGCCGTGCAGGTGAACGAGGACGTGCAGCATCCTCGACAGGCGGAAATCGTTTCTCATGTTTGGGTTCTCCTGTCGATAGCATACCGCAACTTGTTGAGTTGCAATATAGGTCGACCTTCCCTCACTCGTCCGGTTGGGGTTACCTGGGGCATGGATGCCCCTCAGCTAGCCGCAAGCTTCCTCATCTGCACCGACTCGCCCCCCGCATAGCGCATTGCCGGAGAACAGGGTACGAAAGAAGGTTTCTGTAACTTGACGAGTTACGAGAAACGCGGATTGTGCCACTTCACGAGTTACAAATGACCAGCCCCGCTTTCCGCAACTCCTCGGGTTGCGAATTACCCGTGTCCGTTCACTTCGAAGAGACATGAACACCTCTCCTTGAGCCGGATCAAAACGTTCATGCGCCAGGCTTCCCACCATTTGCCGCCCGCACAATTGGATTTGACGCGCAATTGAAATACGCATATATTTTTTCGTATTCGAATTGGAAACGTTTCCAGCGCTAGCTTCCGCAAGAATTTTCAAGACCAACGTCCCTGTTGGGCCAGCGTGGAGGGCCAGAACGGCCTCCCACATTTCTTTGGAGTTAATCGAGGAGTCGAAGTGAATAACGATAAACAAAATCGTCACTCTACATGGAAACCTTTCCAGCAGTTGGCCGCCGGCCTTCTCCTGGCCGTCGGGGCGCAAGCCTCCGCCAGCGTCAGCAATCCCGCCATTGGCCAGCTGCTGTGGTCCGACGAATTCAATGGCACCAGCCTCAACACGGCCGCGTGGTCGGCCACCGACGGCAACGGCTGCCAGATCAACCTCTGCGGCTACGGCAACGCCGAACTCCAGTACTACAGCCCCAACAACGTCTCGATCGTCGACGTTCCCTTCGAATCCGGCACCCGCGCCCTCGCCATCCAGGCCCGTCACCAGACGGTCGGCAGCAACGTCTTCACATCCGGCAAAATCGACACCAAGGGCAAGGTCCAGGTGCAGTACGGCATGGTGGAAGTGCGCATGAGCACCCCCGCCGTCGCCACCGGACTGTGGCCGGCCGCCTGGATGCTGGGCGTCAGCCCGCAAACCTGGCCGCGCAACGGCGAAATCGACATCATGGAGATGGGGCACAAGGCTTCGGCGCGCACGGCGGCCGGCTCGCCCTCCGCCAATCATTTCGTCGGCTCCAACGTGATCACCTACCAGCAGGCGGCCTGCGTCCCCGGCAACGAAAGCTGCGCCGCTTCGACCGCCTGGCAGACCAAGAACTGGTACGTTTCCTCGACCCCGCTGACCAACCGCTTCGTCATCTACCGCCTCTACTGGACCGAAAGCGAGATGCGCTTCACCGTCGTCGACAATGGCGTCGAACGCAACATGTACGACGCGCCGCTGCCGGTCAATTCGACGGCCCTGCAGGCGCCCTTCTACCTGCTCCTGAACCTGGCCGTGGGCGGCAACTTCACCGACGCCGCCACCCCGGGCCAGGTTAGCGCACCGCTGCCGGGCACCATGTATGTCGACTACGTGCGCGTCTACCAGCTCGACGGCAAGGGCACGGTCAAGCTCGGCAACCAGACCGTGCCTGAAACCGGCAAATTCGGCGTGTTCACCGACACCACCACGGTCAACAGCAAGCTGGTGGCCGGCACCACCTCCGACATCTTCCTGTGGAACAGCGCTTCCAGCGGCGCCGGCAATCTTCCTCCCTACGAGGGCAGTAACGTGATTGCCTGGAGCTACAATGCGCCCGGCCAGTGGTTCGGCGGCGGCGTCCAGTCGCGCCAGGCCCGCGACCTGAGCAATTTCCGCAACGGGACGATGAAGTTCCGCATCAAGATCCCGGCCAATGTGTCCTTCAACATTGGCGTCGGCGATACCTACACCAACCAGAACTGGGTCAACTTCCCGGCCAACACCACCACCCATGGCCTGGTGCGCAATGGCGAATGGGCGACCGCGACGGTCCCCGTCACAAGCCTGATCGGCCCCAAGGTGGCGCTGCAGTCCCTGCTCGATGTCTTCATGATCTCGAGCGACGCCAACCGCCTGCCCGCCTCGAGCTTCCAGTTCGCCATCGACGACATCGTCTGGGATTCGGGCAGCACGGCCACCCAGCCGCCGGCGCCGACCGGCCCCACCTCCGTGACCCAGACCTCCGCCACCACGCTGCAGTTCACCACGACGACCGGCGGCTGGGCCGACGTGCACTACACGGTGAACAATGGCGTCCAGCAGAACGTGCGCATGCGCCTCGACGGCAGCACCAACACCCATATCGCCGGCGGCCTCAAGATCGGCGACGTGGTGCGCTACAGCTTCACCTACTGGGATACGGCGCGCAACTATGCCGTCGATACCGCCTGGCAGAGCTACACGATGCAGTGATCGCCGGTCCTCCCGGATGCCGTCCGAACGGCGCCGGGAACCTCAGGCGTGCGGCGCGGTCTGATGGCACAGGAGGAAAAGGAGGCAAACATGGCCACCATCAGACTCGACAAGCCCGTCTGGGGAAGCTAGGCCGACAGAATGTCGAAGGCGCTCCTCGGTACGCCCGCCGAGGTGGAAGTCGCGTCGATGAACTTCGGCGTCCAGCTCGCGGCCGAATGGATACCGCTGCTCGGCATCCTGTACGACCACAAGAACGACCTGCTCGCCCTGAGCTTCGAAGGCCTGGATCACATGGTGCGGCATCCCCAGGATATCTACATCCAGGAAAACGGCGGCCAGCTGCAGAGCATCGAGGTGATCGGCAACGCCGGCGCCCGCCACATCATTCGCCTGCGCCAGCCTGTTCCGCTCCCCGTTTGACGGCCGGCGCTGGGCCGTTCGTCCCGGGCGCCCCGGGCTAAGCGAGGCGCGTCAGGCCCGCCGCGCGGACCAGGCTCCCCAGCCCATCATCCGGCCGGCTTTGTCGCCGGCCTTGGAGGCGGGCCCATGCGCATGTTGGCGTTCTCGATGTCGGCCGCGATGAGCCAGCGGCCGTCCACCTTGCGCAGCACCAGCACGAATTTGCCGAAATCGCCTGTCTGGCCTGCCGGGCCATAGGCGCCCACGATGGTGGCCAGGTCGCCGGAGGCACGGTAATCGATCACGCGCAGGAAGGTCGGCATGCCGCCGCCGCCCGAATACGCTTTGGCGATGCTGTCTTTGCCGCGTGCCGGGGGCTGATTGCTCGGCAGGGCAATGCCATCGTCCGCGAACAGCGCCGCCAGTCCCTTGGCGTCGTTGGCGGCCCAGGCCTTTTCATAGTCGCGCAACACCCGGTCGACCTCGGGCGGCACGTTCACCGAAGGCAGGGCCTGGCCCGCCGCCGGACCCGCGCCCAATACCGCGGCCAGCACTGGCGCCATCAGATATGCACGCATTCGCATCCCCTTTTTCTTATTGATCAGGCCGATTCTAGCCAGCCGGGACGCAACTGACCATGAAAAATTGATACGCATGCCAGACGAACGCTCGCGCGCTCGCCACGGAGCTGAGCCGCCCGGGCGCCCCGATTCCCGCAGCGCAGCATGAAAAGGGCTTGTGGACTACCAAATGTTAGCGCTAGACTTTTTATGTTCGTGTTTGTCGCGCCCAGGCGGCCCAGTCCATCTTATTTCCTGCACCCATGACTTCTCAAACCAGACGCAAGCTGTTCAAGTCCGTCGCCGCTGGCGCCGCCTCACTCCCTTTGGCCGGCAGCGCGGCGAGCGCCGCCGCTGCCTCCGCGCCAGGACGGGCCGCCCAGCCCGCCGCACCGCGCTGGGCGCGTGGGGTCGAAGGCCAGCGCAAGGCCGACCTCGGCAACGGGACCTTCCTGAATCCGATCATCGCGGGCGACCACCCCGACCCCACGATCCTCAAGGACGGCAAGGATTATTACATGAGCTTCTCGTCCTTCTATTCCTACCCCGGCATCGTGATCTGGCACTCGACCGACCTGGTCAACTGGACGCCGGTCGGCCCCGCCCTGAGCAGGCCGCTGGGCACGATCTGGGCGGTGGACCTGTGCAAGCACGATGGCCGCTTCTTCGTCTACATCCCGGCCGCGCCCGACGGCAGTACATGGTCGATCTACGCGATCTGGGCCGACGACATCCGCGGCCCGTGGAGCGACCCGGTCGACCTCGGCATCAAAGGCTGCATCGACCCTGGCCACATCGTGGGCGAGGACGGCAAGCGCTACCTGTTCGTCAACGGCATCCGCAAGCTACGCCTCAAGGACGACGGCCTCGCCACCGACGGACCGCTCGAAGCGGCCTACAGCCCATGGCGCTACCCGGAAGACTGGGTGGCCGAGAACTTCGCACCCGAGGGGCCGAAGCTGCTGCGCCGCGGCGAATGGTTCTACCTGGTCACGGCGGTCGGCGGCACGGCCGGCCCGCCGACCGGCCACATGGTGATCGCCGCACGCTCGCGCTCCATCCACGGGCCCTGGGAGCATTGCCCGCGCAACCCGCTGGTGCGCACTCTTGACGCCGCCGAACCGTGGTGGTCGCGCGGCCACGCGACCGTGGTCGAAGGTCCCGGCGGCGATTGGTGGATGGTCTACCACGGCTACGAGAACGGCTTCCGCACGCTCGGCCGCCAGACCCTGCTCGAACCGGTCGAATGGACGGCGGACGGCTGGTTCCGCGCCAAGGGCGGAGACTTGTCACGCCCCTTGCCCAAGCCGCGCGGCGGCAAGAGCGGCCCGCACGGCTTCGCGCTCTCCGACGACTTCAGCAGCAACCGGTTCGGCGTCCAGTGGGCCTTCCACGATCCCGCGCCCGACGAGATGGCGCGTGCGAAGTATGGGCCGGGGGCGCTGGTGATCGCCGCCAAGGGGCGCGGCCCGGCCGACAGCCCGCCCCTGACCTGCCCGGTGGGCGAGCGCCGCTACGAGGCCGAAATCACCCTCGAGCTGCAGGGCGCCGCCGAAGCGGGCCTGCTGCTGTTCTACAACCACAAGGCCTTCGTCGGCGTGGGCTTCGACAAGGACGCGATCAAGACCTTCTCGGCCGCCGAGGAGCAGGGCTGGATGAAGACGAAGACCGGCGCCCAGCGCCTGCGCATCCGCGTCACCAACGACGACCATGTCGTGACTTACCGGTATTCGCGCGACGACGGCGCGACCTGGCAGTTGCATGGGCTGCGCATGGAAGTCTCGGGCATCCACCATAACGTGTTCGGCGGCTTCCTGAGTCTGAAACTGGGAATCTATTGCGCGGGCAGCGGCGCCGTGCGGATGAGCCGCTTCAGCTACCGCGCCCTTCCCGCCTGAACGGCGCGGGTGGGCCAGGCGCGAGTGTTCAAAAAACAACATTACGCGCCGCGGCAACCACAATGATCGCGCTCACATCCGGCCGCCGGGTGCGCAGCGCCTGCCTCGGCAGGGCCGCTGCCGAAACCGGTTTTCCTCATGAAATCCGGTAGTTGCAAACCAGCGGCGGGCCGCACACTGACTAACGCCGGGGGCTCTCTGCATCGATTTCCGGCTTATCACCCAGGCTCTGAAAACGTCTTGACGAATAAAGTGTGAGAATCAATGGTTGCGCATAACATTTGGTGTTATATTACTTAACAGGTCGTGCCGCCATGCATGGAGTAAATGGTAGCGCTACAGCGAAAGAGCCCCAGCAGACGGGCGCTGATAAACAACGGATGGAGACAACAACATGAGGCATTTCAACAAGACGGCGATCGCCGTAGGCGTCGCGCACGTGTGCTGGATGTCGGCCGCCTTCGCGCAGGAGACTGCCACGGCCAAGGACCCCGCGGTCGTCACGATCACCGGCCAGCGCGCCGCGCTGAACAGCGCCCAGCAGCTCAAGAAGGATTCCGACGAAGTCGTGGACTCCATCGTCGCCGAGGACATCGGCAAGCTGCCCGACCGCTCCGTCACTGAAGTGCTGCAGCGCGTGCCGGGCGTGACCATCGACCGCCAGATGTCGCGCGGCGACCCGGAACACTTCTCGGTCGAGGGCTCGGGAGTGTCGGTGCGCGGCCTGACCTGGGTGCGCTCTGAACTGAACGGCCGCGACTCCTTCTCCGCCAACGGTGGCCGCGCGCTCAACTTCGAAGACGTTCCGCCGGAACTGATGGCCGGCGTCGACGTCTACAAGAACCCGTCCGCGGAGCAGGTCGAAGGCGGTATCTCGGGCCTGGTCAACCTGCGCACCGCGCTGCCCTTCGACATCAAGGGCCAGCGCATCTCGGGCTCGGTCGAGGGGACCTATTCGGAGCTCAAGAAAGGCAAGGTGAATCCGTCCGGCTCGATCCTGTATTCGAACCGCTGGAAGACCGGCGCCGGCGAGTTCGGCGCCCTGTTCAACCTCGCCAGCTCGGAAAGCGGCACCCGCACCGACGCCTTCCAGGTGGAGCCCTACTACCCCCGCGACAACCTGGTCGCCGGCCAGACCGTCTGGGTGCCGAAGGGCGCGCAGTGGCGCACCCTGGAATTCGAGCGCGAGCGCCAGGGCGCCTACGGCGCGCTGCAGTGGAAGCTGAATAACACCCTCAAGAGCCACCTCACCTACTTCAAGTCGAAGTACAAGATGCAGTGGGACGAACAGGCCATCTTCTCCCAGGAAGGCACGCCCTACGACCTGCAGGTGACCAACGGGACCTACGACGCGAACGGCGCCCTGCTGACCGGCGTGCTGACCAATCCGACCAACGGCGGCATCAACTTCGGCGACGACGTCCGCACCTCGACGCGCGACTCGGACACCACCGACATCGCCTGGAATATCGAGTGGCGTCCGAACGACCGCTGGACCTTGACCTCCGACTTCCAGCGCGTCAAGGCCAAGACCAGGGGCTTCGACTCCACCGTGGCGACCGGTCTCAAGATGCCCAAGGAGACCGTCGACCTCAGCGGCGACGTGCCGCGCCTGATCTTCGACGCCAGCGACCTGGCCTACCTGCGCGACCCCAAGAACTACTACTGGGCGTTCACGATGGACCACCTGGACCGCAGCAAGGCGGAATCCAAGGCGTGGAAGGGCGACGCCAAGTTCCAGTTCGACCATCCGGTGCTGCGCGACATCCGCTTCGGCGCCCGCCTGAGCGACCGCGACGCCACCACCGTCAACTCGAACCCGAGCTACAACTGGGTGCCGGTGTCGCAGACCTGGCAGGTGGGCTGGAACATCCCGGACCTCGCCTGGCTGAGCGACCCGCGCTTCCAGGCGCCAACCAGCCTGCACTCGTTCGAGAACTTCTTCGGCGGCGGCGTCAGCGTGCCGGCCGTGGTCTTCCCGGACAAGTCGCTGGCCCAGGGCTACCCGGCCACCTACGAGCAGCTGCACAAGTTCCATGACATCCTGTGCGCCGAGCAAAGCGCGGCGCAGGGCTGGGGCACCTGCGATCCGTGGAAGGCGGCCGCCTTCGGCGGCGCCAACCCGGCCGGCACCAACGACCAGTCCGAGAAATCCAAGGCGCTCTACACCCAGCTGCGCTTCGAATTCGACGGCCTGCGCTTCCCGGTCGACGGCAACATCGGCGTGCGCTACGTGAAAACCGATTCGACCTCGTTCGGCTACACCGTGTTCAACCCGACCTTCAATCCGGGCGGCTCGCCTACCGGCGTCCCGGTGCCGGTCATCGGCCAGTTCGCCGGCCGCCAGGACTACGAGAACTCCTATCACAACTGGCTGCCGAGCCTGAACCTGCGCCTGAAGGCGACCGACAAGCTGCAGTTCCGCCTGGCTTTCGGCAAGGGAATGTCGCGTCCGGACTTCTCGCAGCTGCAGGCCTACACCACGCTCAGCCAGAACGTGACCTCGACGACCACGAACGGCGTGACCAACGTCACCGGCGTGACCCACAGCGGCGAGGCGACCGGCAATCCGATGCTGCGCCCGATCACGGCCCGCAACCTCGACCTGACCGCCGAGTGGTACTTCGCCCAGGCCGGCTCGCTGACCTTCGCGGTGTTCGACAAGCGCCTGAAGGACATCATCGTCAAGCAGCTGTCGACCTACACGCTGGAGGACGCGGCCGGCACCCCGGTCACCTTCAACGTGACCTCGCCGATCAACGGCGCGCGCGGCACCGCACGCGGCGCGGAGTTCGCCTACCAGCAATACTTCGACTTCCTGCCGGGGTGGATGTCGGGCTTTGGCGTCCAGGCCAACTACACCTATGTGGACAGCAAGCGCAAGCTGTACTCCCCGGTGTTCTCGCCCTACTGCTCGGGCGGCAATTCGGCGGCCAACCTGAACCTGAACATGAACGGTTGCGACACCGACGGCCGCACCTTCGGCGACCTGCCGCTGGAGTACCTGTCGAAGAACTCGTACAACTTCGCGCTCCTGTACGACCGTGGTCCGTGGTCGGCGCGCCTGGCCTGGAGCTGGCGCTCGAAGAACCTGATGGGCACCAACAACAACGGCACCCAGGGCGGCGACGGCCTCGATACCAACCCGGCCAGCCCGACCTTCGGCCAGCGCAACGTGGCCTGGGGCCTGCCGATCTGGGCGGACGACTACGGCCAGCTCGACGGCGGCGTGAGCTACAAGTTCAACGAGAACTTCCGCCTGGACTTCCAGGCCCAGAACCTCACGGACTCGAAGTACCGCCAGCTGATGACCCAGCACATCGGCGACAAGGGCCGCGCCTGGTTCGTGACCGGCCCGCGCTACAGCCTGCGCCTGGGCATGTCGTTCTAAGCAGCACCCGATGCGGGCCGCCGGGAGGCGGTCCGCGTATTCACCTCCACACCAACACCAACCGGGACGCGCGCCGGCGGCCGATGCTGCGCGCGGCCCCTGAAGCACTGGGAGACGACGCATGGCACTCACCCTTAACCGGCAGCGTCCGGCATTTTCCTTACCACGATGTGCCGGCGCGTCCAGGGTAGTGTGTGCCGCGGCCGCTCTCGTCTTCTGCGCCGCCGCGGGCGCCGCGCCGCTCGTGACCCTGGACCGCAGCGGCGCCTGGGTGGCGGTCGAGGCCTACGGACCCAATATCCTGCATGTCACGATCGCCGCCGACAAGGCCGAGGCCCTGAAAGGCCCGGGTTACGGCATCCTGGCGAAGAACGCCGACAACAGCGGCTTCCGCCATGTCCCCGGCAAGGACGGCGACCTGTTCACCTCCAGCGGAATGAGCGTGCGCATCAAGCCCGCGCCCGCGCCGCGCGTGCCGAGCCAGGGCGAGAAGTACTTCGCCCCCTCGCTGGCCCCGGTCGGGCTGCAGGTGAGGAACGCCAGGGGCGAACGGATCCTCGACATGCTCGGCTGGGAGATGTCCCCCCAGACCGTCAACGGCGAAAAGACCTGGCAGGTCGGCGCTTCGTTCTTCGCCCCGGCCGACGAGCACTACTACGGCATGGGCCAGAACCAGGAATCGATGTCGGCGCTGTCGCTGCGCGGCCGCATCCTGGACTGCAAGCACTGGTACGACGCTCCCGGCGGAGAGAGCGTATGCGTGCCCTTCATGGTCTCGTCCAAGGGCTACGGCATCGTCTGGGACAATCCCTCGGCGACCCGCTTCACGGCCGCGATCAACGGCCAGACCCGCTTCCAGTCGAACGTCGGCGAACGGGTCAGCTTTTTCGTCATCACCGGCAAGGATGTCCAGGACATCTACGGCAACTACGCGCGCCTGACCGGCAAGACCCCGATTCCGCCCAAGGCCGCCTTCGGCCTGATCCAGTCCAAGGCGCGCTACGAAAGCCAGGACGAGGTCATGCGGGTGGCGAGCACCTACCGCCAGAAGGGCTACCCGCTCGACATCATGGTGGTCGACTGGTTCTACTGGACCCGCATGGGCCAGCTCGACATCGACCCGGCCCAGTTCCCCGACCCGGAAGGCATGAACAAGAAGCTGCACGACATGGGCATGCAGACCATCATCTCGATCTGGCCGCGCTTCGAAACCGCGGGCCGCTACTACAACGAGCTCGACGCCAAGGGCTATATGCTGAAGGACAAGGACGGCAATACCCAGGACGGGCTGCCCTTCCGCTCCGACCGCACGGGCGGCCTGATCGACTCGACCAACCCGGCGGCGCGCAAGTGGTTCTTCGAAAAGGCGCGCGACAATATCCTGGCGCGCGGCTTCGACTATCCGTGGCTGGACGAGACCGAACCGGACCTGGTGCCGACCGGCCTGTTCTACTCGGTGGGTTCGGGCGACCGCTACCACAACCTCTACCCGCTGGTGCACGTCGAAGGCTTCTCCGACCAGATGCGCGCGTGGAAACCGAAGCGCCGCGCGATGGTCCTGGCGCGCGCCGCCTACCTGGGCTCGCAGCGCACCGGCGCGCTGTTCTGGTCCTCGGACATCCATTCGACCTGGGAAGCGCTGGCGCGCCAGGTGCCGACCGCCCTCAACATGACCGCCTCGGGCATCGCCTACTACGGCAGCGACATCGGCGGCTGGCAGCACCTGCCGGCCGTCAGCCACGCCACCAAGGCGCCGCTGCTCGACCCGTCGGATGCGCGCGGCGTGGTCGGCAACTACCACGATTACCCGGAACTCTTCACCCGCTGGTTCCAGTTCGGCACCTTCACCCCGACCCTGCGCCTGCACGGCTCGCGCAAGGAGAACGAGATCTGGTCCTTCGGGAAGCAGGCCGAGACCGTGATGGCGAAGTTCAATGCGCTGCGCTACCAGCTGATTCCCTATATGTACAGCCAGGCGAAGATGACCTACGACACCGGCGCGCCCTTCATGCGCCCGCTGTGGATGGACTTCGGGCACGATGCGAACGTGGCCAATATCGGCACCCAGTACATGTTCGGGCCGGCCTTCCTGGTGGCGCCGGTCACCGAGCAGGGCCAAACGGAGAAGGACGTCTACCTGCCGGCCGGCAGCGACTGGTACGACTTCTGGACCAATGAAAAGCACGCGGGCGGGCGCTGGATCAAGGCGGCGGCCCCGGTCGAACGCATCCCGGTGTTCGTCAAGGCCGGCTCCATCGTGCCGCTGGGCGCGCCGGTCCAGTCGACCGCCGCAAAGCAGGCGATCGCCCAGATCCTGGTCTACCCGGGCAAGGATGCCGAGTTCACCCTGTACGACGACGACGGCCTCTCCTACGACTACGAAAAGGGCAGGAACACGGTGACCAGCCACCTGCGCTGGAACGAGGCCGGCGGCAAGCTCACGGCCAGCGGCGGCGAGGGTGACTTCGCGGCCAATGCGCCGAAGCTCCTCAAGGTGATCGGGCGCTGAGCGGGGCGCCGGGGACAGGACCATGCTGAACCAGACTTTCTCTTCGCTCGATAGCTTCGTCTTCTTCGTCTATTTCGTCGTGGTCGCCGGCTACGGCATCTGGGTCTACCAGCGCAAGCGCAAGTCCAGCGGTTCGGCCTCGCACGACTACTTCCTGGCCGAAGGCTCGCTTACCTGGTGGGCCATCGGCGCCTCGATGATCGCGTCGAACATCTCGGCCGAGCAGTTCATCGGCATGAGCGGTTCCGGCTTCAAGATGGGGATGGCCATCGCCGTCTACGAGCTGATGGCGGCCCTGACCCTGATCCTGGTCGCGGTGTTCTTCATGCCGGTCTACCGCAAGAACCAGATCTACACCATGCCCCAGTTCCTGGAGCAGCGCTACAGCAAGCGGGTCGCGTCCATCATGGCCGTGTTCTGGCTGCTGCTCTACGTGATCGTCAACCTGACCTCGATCCTGTACCTGGGCGCGCTGGCGATCAGCGCCATCGCGGGCCTGAACCTGTGGTTCTGCATGGTCTTCCTGGCGGTCTTCGCCGTCATCATTACCCTCGGCGGCATGAAGGTGATCGGTTTTACGGACGTGATCCAGGTCTTCTTCCTGGTGGCCGGGGGGCTGGTCACGACCTGGCTGGCCCTCGACCTGGTCGCGGCCCAGCAGGGCCAAAGCGGCGTCGGCGCCGGTTTCCGGCTGCTGCTGGACCAGGCCCCCGGCCACTTCGACATGGTGTTCGCGCGCGACAATCCCAACTACATGGACCTGCCGGGCCTGTCGATCCTGATCGGCGGCATGCTGATCGTGAACCTCAACTACTGGGGCTGCAACCAGTACATCATCCAGCGCGCCCTGGGCGCGGACCTGAAGACGGCGCGCAAGGGCATCCTGTTCGCGGCCTTCCTCAAGATGCTGATGCCGGTGATCGTGGTGCTGCCGGGGATCGCGGCCTATGTGCTGCACCAGGGCGGCGCCCTGGGCGCCACCATGGGCGCGGGCGGCGAGCTCAATCCCGACCGCGCCTATCCGGTGCTGCTCTCGCTGCTGCCTTCGGGCCTGAAGGGCGTCGCCTTCGCGGCGCTCACGGCGGCAGTGGTGGCTTCCCTGGCCGGCAAGGCCAACAGCATCGCCACCATCTATACCCTCGACATCCACAAGAAAGCCATCAACCACGAGGTCTCGGAGCAGCGCATGGTCTGGATCGGCCGCGTCACGGTGGTGGTGTCGATGCTGGCCGCAGTGCTGATCGCCCCCTACATGGGCATCGACAAGAAAGGCGGCTTCCAGTACATCCAGGAGTACACGGGCTTCGTCTCGCCCGGCATCCTGGCCATGTTCCTGCTCGGCTTCTTCTGGAAGCCGGCGACCGCGGCCGCGGCCATGTTCGCCACCGTCGGCGGCTTCATCGGCTCCATCATCCTCAAGTTCCTGCCGGAGGTAATGGACTTGTCCTTCCTGGCGCCGGTCGGCTTCGCGGTCCCGAACGCCGCCGGCGTACACGAGATTCCCTTCCTCGACCGCATGGCTATCGATTTCGTCGTGGTGGTGATAGGCATGGTCCTGATCAGCAAGCTGTTCCCGAAACAGCCCGCCGAAGCCCGCCACAGGATAGCCATCGACCGCAGCATGTTCCGCGTCGAGCCGGGCTTCGCCCTCGGCTCCGCCATCATCTGCCTCGGCCTGCTGGCGGTGTACAGCATCTGGTGGTAACGCTATCATGCATCATCACATCATAACGACAACATAGGAGATCCCCCATGACCAAGCCCTTGCAGCCGACCCGCCGGGCCATCGCCCTTGCCGCTGCATTCGCGGTCCAGTTCACCCTGCCCGCCGCCGCGCAGACCGCTCCGGACCAGGCGCAGCAGCGCGCGGCCGAGCTGGTGAAGCAGCTGACCCTGGACGAGAAGATCAGCCTCGTGTTCGGCTACTTCGGCTCCGAATTCCAGGGCAAGCAGCCGCCGAAGGAAGCGCTGGTGCAGTCGGCCGGCTACGTCAAGGGCATCGAGCGCCTCGGCATCACGGCGCAATGGCTGACCGACGCCGGCATCGGCGTGGCGTCCCAGCCCGGCAAGAAGGTCCGCGAGCGCACCAGCCTGCCGGCGGGGATCGCCACGGCGGCCACCTGGAATCCGGAGCTGGCCTTCCAGGGTGCGGCCATGATCGGCAAGGAGGCGCGGCTGTCGGGCTTCAACGTCATGCTGGGCGGCAGCGTCAACCTGGCGCGCGAGCCGCGCAACGGCCGCAACTTCGAATACACGGGCGAGGATCCCCTGCTGGCCGGCGTGATGGCCGGCGCCCAGATCGCGGGCGTGCAGTCGAACCACGTGGTCTCCACCCTCAAGCATTTCGCCTACAACGACCAGGAGACCGGGCGTAACCACCTGAACGTCAGGATCGAGGATGCCGCCGGCCGCATGTCCGACCTGCTGGCCTTCCAGGTCGCGATCGAGCGCGGCAATCCGGGCTCGGTGATGTGCTCCTACAACCGCGTGAACGGCCCCTACGCCTGCGAGCACGACCACCTGCTGAACAAGGTCCTGAAGGGCGACTGGGGCTACAAGGGCTATGTGATGTCCGACTGGGGCGCGACCCACTCCACCATTCCGGCGGCCCTGCACGGCCTCGACCAGCAATCCGGCTACCCCTTCGACAAGTCGCCCTACTTCGACGGCGCGCTCAAGGAGGCGGTCCAGAACGGCCACGTGCCGGAAAGCCGCCTGAACGACATGGCGCAGCGCATCCTGTGGGCGATGGCGGCCAACGGGGTGCTGGACCACCCGGTCAAGGACGAATCCGGAAAAATCGACTACGCCGCGCACGGCAAGATTTCGCAGGCGGACGCGGAAGAAGGCATCGTCCTGCTCAAGAATGAAGGCGTGCTGCCCCTCGCCGGCAGCGCCAGGCGCATCGCCGTCATCGGCGGCCACGCCAACAAGGGCGTGCTGTCGGGCGGCGGCTCGGCCCAGGTCTATCCGCGCGGAGGCCTTGCGGTGCCGAACGAAGGCCCGAAGCAATGGCCGGGACCGATGGCCTTCCTCCCGGGTTCGCCGATGCAGGCGCTGGCCAAGCGCACCAAGGCGAAACTCAGCTGGCATGACGGCAAGGACCCTGCCGCCGCCGCCAGGGCCGCCGCAGGCGCCGACCTGGTGCTGGTCTTCGCCACCCAGTGGACGTCGGAAGGCAAGGACGTGCCCAGCCTGTCCCTGCCGAACAAGCAGGACGCCCTGATCGAGGCGGTGGCCAAGGCCAACCGCAACACGGTGGTCGTGCTGCAAACCGGCGGTCCGGTGACCATGCCCTGGCTGCCGCAGGTAGCGGGCGTGGTCGAAGCCTGGTTCCCCGGCACCAACGGCGGCGAAGCGATCGCCCGCGTCCTGAGCGGCGAAGTCGATGCCTCGGGACGCCTGCCGCAAACCTTCCCGGCCTCCGAGAGCCAGTTGCCACGGCCGAAACTCGACGGCCTCGACCTGCCGAAGGACAGCCGCTTCGATGTCGACTACAACATCGAGGGCGCGGCGGTGGGCTATAAATGGTTCGACCTGAAAGGACACAAGCCGCTGTTCGCCTTCGGCCACGGCCTGTCCTACACCAGCTTCGCCTATTCGAACCTGAAAGCCGCACCGGCGCAGGGATCGATCCGCGTCAGCTTCAGCACCGTCAATACCGGCAATCGCGACGGCAAGGCGGTGCCCCAGGTCTACGTGAGCAAGGCCGGAGGCGGCTGGGAAGCGCCGAAGCGCCTGGGCGGCTGGGACAAGCTGGCCCTGAAGGCCGGCGAGCGCCGCGCCAGCGATGTGCTGATCGATCCGCGCACCCTGGCCGTGTTCGACGCCGCCAGCGGCAAGTGGAAGATCGCCGCCGGCGACTACCAGGTGATCCTGGCCACGGCTGCCGATTCCCCGGTGGCGACGGCGACCGTACGCCTGGCGGCGCGCGAATTCGCCGCCGGCAGCCGCTGATCGCCTATCTTGGAAACCCCACCATCGCTCTCACGGATACGACGCATGCAACTCAAGACTCTCCTCTCCGCGCTGGCGGCGGCCTTGCTGGCCGCGCCCCTGGCGACCGCGCAGGACCGGGCCATCGCCGTCGACGCGCGCGCCGTCCAGGGCCCGCTCGACCAGATGCACAAGCTGGTGATCGGCGCCGGCCGCGCCAACGAAGGCTTGCGCGCCGACTGGCAGGAGCAGCTCGCCGAGATCAAGCGCGACGCCGGCTTCCGCTACATCCGCATGCACGGCCTGCTGACCGACGACATGGGCGTGTACAAGGTCGACGCCCAGGGCAAGGAACAGTACAACTTCCAGTACATCGATGCGCTCTACGACTACCTGCTGAGCATCGGCGTCAAGCCCTTCGTCGAACTCGGCTTCATGCCTTCGGCCATGGCCAGCGGCGAGAAGACCATCTTCTGGTGGAAAGGGAACGTCACCCCGCCGCGCAGCTACGAGAAATGGGAATCGCTTATTCGCAAGCTCACCGAGCACTGGACGGCGCGCTACGGCGCCGAGGAGGTGGCCAGCTGGTATTTCGAGGTCTGGAACGAACCTAACCTGGACGGCTTCTGGGCCGGCACCCAGGACGAGTACTTCAAGCTGTACGCCCATGCCGCGCGCGCGATCAAGAGCGTGAACCCGCGTTACCGGGTC
Organism: uncultured Massilia sp.; assembly: GCA_946886065.1. The sequence goes on from CAMPHU010000057.1 coordinate 21,933, forward strand.
GGCGGCCCGGCGACCGCCGGCGCGGCCTGGATTCCGGAGATGATCGCCTACGCGGACAAGAACAAGGTGCCGCTCGATTTCGTGTCGACCCACTCCTATGGCGTCAACCAGGGCTTCCTCGACGAGTTCGGCACCACCGGCACGGTCCTGAGCAAGGACGAGTGGGCGGTCAGCAAGGACGTACTCAAGAACCGCAAGGAGATCGCGGCATCCAGCATGCCGAAGCTCGAACTGCACTACACCGAGTGGAGTTCCTCGTACACGCCCGCCGACCCGACCCACGACAGCTATCACCAGGCGGCCTATATCCTCGACAAGCTGAAACAGATCGGCCCGGCCGCGCAGTCGATGTCCTACTGGGTCTTCACCGACATCTTCGAGGAAGCCGGCCCGCGCTTCGAGGCCTTCCACGGCGGCTTCGGGCTAATGAATACCCAGGGCATCAAGAAGCCGGCCTATTTCGCCTACCAGTTCCTGAACGAGCTGGGCGGCACGGAGCTGAAGAACGCCGACCGGAAGTCCTTCGCCACCGTCGACGCCAAGGGCAACCTGCGCCTGCTGGCGTGGGACTACACGCATACGCTGCCGGAGAACATCAACAACCAGCAGTACTTCATCAAGGACTTGCCCGCGCGCGCCAAGGGCAAGGTCAGGCTCGACGTCAAGGGCATGCGGCCCGGCGCCTATGCGCTGAGCCTGTCCCAGGTCGGCTACAAGCGGAACGACGCGTTCACGGCCTATATCGGCATGGGCTCGCCGAAACAGCTCACCCGCCAGCAGGTGGCGGCGCTGAAAGCCACCGCCACGGGCAAGCCTTCCGAGCAGCGCCAGGTGCGCGTCGGCGCCGATGGACGCTTCGCGCTCGAGTTGCCGATGCGCGAGAACGATGTCTACCTGCTCAAGCTGACCAGATTGAAGTAATCACAGATTGGGTCGTCCTTCCAGCCCGCGCTTGCGCGGGCCTTTTTTTTACGGCGCTGTCACCATTAGATGTAGAAATTGAACTGCCGGGATCCGTTCCGGTCAAAGCGTCATTGGTCGACATGGACGCGGGGACGGAAATGGAAGACAAACGGTTCACGAAGTGGATGCGGCAACTGCCGCTGCTGACCAAGTGCCAGCGCGAAAGGCTCCTCGAGGCGCTACGCCTGGACCTGGGACTGGATCGGCTCCGCGAAGCGATCGAAGGGGCGGATGGACCGGCGCCCTGCTGTCCGGCCTGCCGGGCCGAGCGCCCTTACCGCCATGGGAGGAACCGCGGCCTGCAGCGCTATCGGTGCCGCGCTTGCGGCAAGACCTTCACGGCCTTGAGCGGCACGCCGCTGTCGCGCC
>CAMPHU010000058.1 GCA_946886065.1 uncultured Massilia sp.
GGCGTAGCATCTTGGGCAGGCCCAGGTCGGCCGTGAACAGGAAGGCGGTCCAGCCGGCAAACCGCTGCTTGAGCGTCGTGCCCAGGGCCGAGTAGAAGGCCACGGCCATCTCGTCCTGCGGCATGGTGGAGTCGCCGCGCACGCCGATCCGCTCGCCATAGGGCGGGTTGGTCAGCAGGATGCCCGGCTGGGAGGTCGGCGGCGACACGTGCTGGGCCTCGATCTGCTTGAGCGGGACCTCGAACAGGATGCCGGCCACCTTCAGGTTATGGCGCGCCATGGCGACCATGTCGCCGGAGATGTCGGAACCGAAGATGGTCGGCTCGCTCGGCAGCGCATTAGCCTTGATCGAGGCCTTCATGTCCTGCCAGGCCTGGCGGTTGAAGTCGCGGAATTTTTCGAAGGCGAAGCGGCGGCGCGCGCCGGGCGGAATTCCCTGCAGCATCTGGGCCGCTTCGACGAGGATGGTGCCGGAGCCGCACATCGGATCGAACAGCGGCACGCCCGGCTTCCAGCCGGCCACGCGCAGCATGCCCGCGGCCAGGTTCTCGCGCAGCGGCGCGTCGCCCGTCTCTTCGCGCCAGCCGCGCTTGAACAGCGCTTCGCCCGAGGTGTCGAGGTAGATGATGAAGTTGCGCTGGTCGAGGAAACCGACGATGCGCATGTCCGGCTCGCGGGTGTTGACCGAAGGGCGCTTGTTGAACTGGTCGCGGAAGCGGTCGCAGACGGCGTCCTTGATTTTCAGCGTGGTGAATTCCAGGCTCTTCAGCGGGGACTTCACGGCGGTGACGTCGACGCGGATGGTGTGCTCGGTGCCGAACCAGTCTTCCCAGGGCTGCTCGAGGACCAGGTCGTAGATGTCGTTTTCGTTGTTGTAGCTGCGCTGGCCCATGCGCATGAGCACGCGGGAGGCGATGCGCGAATGCAGGTTGACCAGGTAGGCGTCCGTCAGGGAGCCGGAGCAGTGCACGCCGCCGGGGACCTGGTTGTGCACCTTGAGGGTGGTGCTGAGCTGGGCGATTTCGCCGAGTTCTTCGGCAAGCGCCGCTTCCATGCCGCGCGGGCATGGGCAAAAGTATGAGGCCATGAGGGGTACCCTTTGTCCGTTGAGAAACTATTGAGATAACGCGTCAGCAGCTCCTGCCGATGACGCTGCAACTTCTTATTTACCGCTAACCGTAAAACCGTCATCCCCGCGAAGGCGGGGACCCCAGTTTGCTCGCGTTTCCGTGGCTCAAGCACACACCAACTTAACGCAACGAACTTGGATCTCCACCTTCGCGGGGATGACGGTTCACAGGCTGCGTATCGGAAGAAACGCAGCCAGTATTCATGCCGTTCAGAACGGCTTCACCACCACCAGAATCACAATCGCCAGCAGCAGCAGCACCGGCACTTCATTGAAATACCGGAACCACTTGTGGCTGCGCGTATTGACCCCGCGTTCGAACTTTTTCAGCAGCGAGCCGCAGGCATGATGGTAGCCGATCGTCACCACCACCAGCGCCAGCTTCGCGTGCAGCCAGCCGCCCTGGATGCCGTAGCCCAGCCACAGCCACAGGCCCAGCACCAGCGCCGGCACCATCAGGATCGTGGTGAAGCGGTACAGCCGCCGCCCCATGCCCAGCAGGCGTTCCACCACGGCCGGATTGCTCTCCTGCGCCAGGTTCACGAAGATCCGCGGCAGGTAGAACAGCCCGGCGAACCAGGAAGCGATGAAAACGATGTGCAGGGCCTTGATCCAAAGATACATGCGAATCCTTATTCTTATTGACGCACTTCGCCGTGACCGAACACGACGTACTTGAGCGAGGTAAGCCCTTCCAGCCCCACCGGGCCGCGCGCATGCAGCTTGTCGTTCGAGATGCCGATCTCCGCGCCCAGGCCATATTCGAAGCCGTCCGCGAAGCGGGTCGAGGCGTTCACCATCACCGAGGCCGAATCGACTTCCTTCAAGAAGCGCATCGCGCCGCTGAAGTCCTCGGTGATGATCGCGTCGGTGTGCTTCGACGAATAGGTATTGATATGGTCGATCGCCTCGTCGATGCCGGCGACGATCTTCACCGCCAGGATCGGCGCCAGGTATTCGGTGCTCCAGTCCTCGTCAGTGGCAGCCACGAGATGCGGATAGCCGGCCAGGATCGCGAAGCTCTCCGGATCGGCGCGCAGCTCGACCTCTTTGGTCTTGTACAGCTCCGCCAGGCGCGGCAGCACGCTTGCTGCGATCTCGCGCGACACCAGCAGGGTTTCCATGGTGTTGCAGGTGCCGTAGCGGTGGCACTTGGCGTTGAAGGCCACCGGCAGCGCCTTGTCCAGGTCGGCCTTGGCGTCGATGTAGACGTGGCAGATGCCGTCCAGGTGCTTGATCATCGGGACCGTCGACTCTTCCATCAAACGCGCGATCAGGCCCTTGCCGCCGCGCGGGACGATCACGTCCACGTACTGCGGCATGGTGATCAGGGCCCCGACGGCGGCGCGGTCGGTGGTGTCGACCACCTGCACCGCCTCCAGCGGCAACCCGGCCTTCTGCAGGCCTTCGGCCACCAGCTTCGCCAGCGCGCGGTTGCAGTGGATCGCTTCCGAGCCGCCGCGCAAAATCGCCGCGTTGCCGCTCTTGATGCACAGGCCGGCCGCATCCACCGTCACGTTGGGACGCGCTTCGTAGATGATGCCGATCACGCCCAGCGGCACGCGCATCTGGCCCACCTGGATGCCGGTCGGGCGCACCTTCATGTTCGAGATTTCGCCGATCGGGTCCGGCAGCTCGGCGATCTGGCGCAGGCCGGTGACCATGGTGGCGATGGCGGCGTCGGACAGGGCCAGGCGGTCCAGCAGCGCCGGCGCCAGGCCGTTCGCGCTGGCGGCGTCCAGGTCTTGCTGGTTGGCCGCGCGCAGCGCATCGGCTTCGCGTTCGATCGCCTCGGCGATCAGGAGCAGCGCGCGGTTGCGGGTGGCGCCGTCGGCGCGCGCCATGGCGCGCGAGGCGGCCCGGGCCTGGCGGCCGAGGGTGTGCATGTGTGCGGTGATGTCCATCGTGTCGTCCAATTGCGTTGAGATTCAGCGGTGCGGCGGGGCGGGGAAGCAAGCGGACGATCGGCCCAATGAAGGGCTAGCGCGCCACCTTCAGGGCAAGCTGCAGCATGGCATCCCACGCATCGCCCGCGAACTGCTTCGCGCGCAGGCCCTTGACCATCCGGTCCACCTGCGCCGCATCCTGCAGCGCTGCCTCGAGCGTGCCGAGCGACACGCGGCGCAGCGCCGGTTCCATCATCCGCTCGCGCGGACCCCAGATCCGGTATTCCTTCAGCAGCGCGCCCAGCGGCCGCCCCTGACTCATCCCGGTCTTCAATTTTAGCAGTGTGCGGATTTCTTCACTGACCGCCCACAAAACCAGCGGCAGCGCCTCGCCCTCGCCCTTCAGTCCTTCCAGCATGCGCGCCAGGCGCGCCGGGTCGCCCGTCAGCATCGCTTCGGACAGCTTGAACACGTCGTAGCGCGCCACGTTCAGCACGGCGTCGTGCACCTGCTCGAAACTCAGCTTGCCCGGCTCGTACAGCAGCCCGAGCTTCTGGATTTCCTGGTGCGCCGCCAGCAGATTGCCTTCCACGCGGTCGGCGATGAAGTCCAGGCTCTGGCGCTCGGCGCTCTGCCCCTGGTTTGAGAGCCGCATGCCGATCCAGCCCGGCAGCTGCGCCCTCTCGATGTTCGGGATCTCGATGTAGACCGCCGCCTGCTGCAGCGCGGTCACCCACGCGGCCTTGGCGGTCTGCCAGTCCAGCTTGGGCAAGGTGATCAGGGTCAGGTTGTCCGGGCTGAGGTCCTTGGCATAGCTCTGCAGGGCGGCGCTGCCGTCCTTGCCCGGCTTGCCGCCCGGGATGCGCAGCTCGATCAGCTTCTTGTCGCCGAACAGGGACAAGGCCTGGTTGGCCGCCAGCAGTTCGCCCCACTTGAAACTGCGCTCGACCGTGAGCACGTCGCGCTCGGTGTAGCCCTGGGCGCGCGCGGCCTTGCGGATGCGGTCGGCCGCTTCCAGCGCCAGCAAATGCTCGTCGCTGGTGATCACGTACAGCGGCGCCAGGCCCTTTGCCAGCTGTCCTTCGAGCGCTTCAAGCCGCAACTGCATTACGCGTTCACCTCAGCCAGCCACCGGCTTGATCGCGGCCAGCCGGCGCAGGATCTGCTGCACCAGGTCGGCCTGCATGTCGCGGTAGAGCAGCGCTTCTTCCGATTCCTTGGCCAGCACCTGGCTTTCGTCGAAAGCGATGTTGCGGCGCAGGGTCAGCTCGGTGGGCGCCAGCAGTTCGCGGTTGTTGGCGTCGCGCACCCGGAACACCAGGGTATAGCTCAGCGTGTATTCGCGCACCCGGCCCAGGCTGTTGAGCGAGAGGATGGTCTTGCCGCGCGACTCGGCCAGCACGTCGAACAAGGCCTGCGCCCTGGACGCGTCCGACTCGATGCGCACGGTTTCGGCCGCGCGCAGGTTGCGCTTGAGCTCAGTGCCCAGCGGCGAGGTCTCCGGGAAGGACAGCCAGATGCTCTGGAACGGCAGGTTGTACTGGCCGTTCGTACCGCGCAGCTGGAAGCCGCAGCCCGCGAGGACCGCCGCCGCCAGCACCACACTTACCAGGGTCTTGAATGCGCGCATTCGCTTACACCACGATGTTGATGAGTTTACCCGGCACGACGATGACCTTCTTCGGCGTGCCTTCGACGAACTTCTGCACTGCCTCGGAAGCCAGCGCGGCCGCCTCGATGGCCGCCTTGTCGGCGTCCTTGGCCACCTTGACCGAGCCGCGCAGCTTGCCGTTCACCTGGATCATCATTTCGATCTCGGACTGCTCCAGCGCCGCAGGGTCGACTTCCGGCCACTGCACGTTCAGGATGTCGCCGTAGGCCTGGGCATAGCCCAGGTCCTGCCACAGCGCGTGGGTGATGTGCGGCGAGACCGGGTTCAGCAGGCGCAGGAAGATCGAGAAGCCTTCGGCGATCACGGCGTTGGTCGCCGCGCCCTCTTCCAGCTTGGCCGATTCCAGGGTGTTCAGCATCTTCATGCAGGCCGACACCACGGTGTTGTACTGGATGCGCTTCAGGTCGTAGTCGGCCTGCTGCAGCACCTTGTGCACTTCGCGGCGCAGGGTCTTCTGGGCATCGTCCAGCATGCCTTCCTGCTTGCCGGCCAGGGCCGCGCCGATGCGCTCGCGCTGCGCGTAGCCATAGGCCCACACGCGGCGCAGGAAGCGGCTGGCGCCTTCGACGCCGCTGTTCGACCATTCCAGGGTCTGTTCCGGCGGCGAGGCGAACATGGTGAACAGGCGGGCGGTGTCGGCGCCGTACTGCTCGATCTGGGCCTGCGGGTCGATGCCGTTGTTCTTCGACTTCGACATCTTCTCGGTGCCGCCCAGCTCCACCGGCTGGCCGTCGGCCTTGAGGATGGCGCTTTGCGGGCGGCCCTTGTCGTCAAACGTGAGTTCGACGTCGGCCGGGTTGAACCAGGTCTTCTTGCCGGCGGCGTCTTCGCGGTAGTAGGTCTCGTTCAGCACCATGCCCTGGGTCAGCAGGTTGACGAAAGGCTCGTCGAACTTGACCAGGCCGAAGTCGCGCATGACCTTGGTCCAGAAGCGCGCGTACAGCAGGTGCATGACGGCGTGCTCGATGCCGCCGATGTACTGGTCCATCGGCATCCAGTAATCGTTGCGCGCGTCGACCATGGCCTCGGACGAGCCCGGCGAGGTATAGCGCATGTAGTACCAGGACGAGTCGATGAAGGTGTCCATCGTGTCGGTCTCGCGGCGCGCCGGCTTGCCGCACTTCGGGCAGTCGCAGGCGAGGAAGGCCTCGTCCTTGTTCAGCGGGTTGCCGGTGCCGTCCGGGACCAGGTGTTCCGGCAGCACGACCGGCAGGTCCTGCTCGGGGACCGGCACCGCGCCGCAGTCGCCGCAGTGGATCATCGGGATCGGGGTGCCCCAGTAGCGCTGGCGCGAAATACCCCAGTCGCGCAGGCGGAAAGTGGTCTTCTTCTCGCCCAGGCCCTGGCCCGCGAGGTCGCCCGCCACGGCATTCACGGCGGCGGTGTAATCGAGGCCGTCGTACTTGCCCGAGTTGATGGTCTTGCCCTGCGCCTTGTCTCCGTACCATTCCTGCCAGCCGTCGAGCGAGAATTCCTGGCCTTCGACCGCCACTACCTGCTTGATCGGCAGGTCGTATTTCCTGGCGAAGCCGAAGTCGCGCTCGTCGTGCGCCGGCACGCCCATCACGGCGCCGTCGCCGTAGGTCATGAGGACGTAGTTGCCGACCCAGACCGGCACCTGCTCGCCGGTCACCGGATGGGTGACGGACAGGCCGGTCGGCATGCCTTTCTTTTCCATCGTGGCCATGTCGGCTTCGATCACGGAGCCCATCTTGCACTCGGCGATGAAGGCGGCGAGTTCGGGATTGTCCTTGGCGGCGTGCTGGGCCAGCGGGTGTTCCGCGGCTACGGCGCAGAAGGTCACGCCCATGATGGTGTCGGCGCGGGTGGTGAAGACCCAGAGCTTGCCGTCGTTGATCAGCTCACCGGCTTCGTCCATGACCACGTGCGGGAAGGCGAAGCGCACGCCGGTCGACTTGCCGATCCAGTTGGCCTGCATGATGCGCACGCGCTCCGGCCAGCCCGGCAGCTTGTTGTCGACGTAGTCGAGCAGTTCGTCGGCGTACTCGGTGATGCGTACGTAGTACATCGGGATTTCGCGCTTCTCGATCAGCGCGCCCGAACGCCAGCCTCGGCCGTCGACCACCTGCTCGTTGGCCAGCACGGTCTGGTCGATCGGGTCCCAGTTCACGGTGCCGGTCTTCTGGTAGATGATGCCCTTCTCGAGCATCTTGAGGAACATCCACTGGTTCCACTTGTAGTATTCCGGCTTGCAGGCGGTCATTTCGCGCGACCAGTCGATGGCCAGGCCCATCGACTCCATCTGCTTCTTCATGTGCGCGATGTTCGAATAGGTCCACTCCGCCGGCGGCACGTTGTTGGCCATCGCGGCGTTCTCCGCCGGCATGCCGAACGCGTCCCAGCCCATCGGCATCAGGACGTTGTAGCCGTTCATGCGCAGGTAGCGGTACATCACGTCATTGATCGTATAGTTGCGCACGTGACCCATGTGCAGCTTGCCCGACGGGTAAGGCAGCATCGAGCAGGCGTAATACTTGCCTTTTGGGAAACGCGGGTCGTTCTCGACGGCTTTGTAGGCGTCGATCGACTTCCAGTAGGCCTGGGCGGCCTGTTCGACTTCGGCTGGACTATATTTTTCTTGCATGATTTCTGCAGACGTAATGAGGGGTGGAACAGAACATTATACTGGTTCGTTTTGCACTGCGGCGAAGTGCGATGCCGTAGGGATAAGCAAGCGCTGTGGCCTTGTCTTTAAGGCCACAAACGCCAAACCGTCATCGCCGCGAAGGCGGGGATGACGGTTTTAGGGGTAACAGCGGGGTCTTGAGGCCGGTAGCCGGCTTAGCGCAGCACCAGTTCGAGCGCCGGCTTCTCGCCGTAATCCTCATAACGCTCATTGATCCCGCCCACGCAGAACGCGATCTCTTCCAGCAAATCCGGCGCCGCCGCCTTCATCTTGTCGGCATCGGCAATGACGATCTCCAGCACCTCGTTCGGCTTGAGCCGGAACTTGGTCATGTTTTCCTCGTCCCGCAAATAGCTCATGCAGTCGACCCAGGCGTCGATCGAATCCGCATACGACTCCGGAAAGCCGAACGCGCGCCGGCTCTCGGCGTGGAAGGAGGCCTCGTCGACGATGGCCGCGCCGTTCAGTTCCGCGACTGCCATATCAGGCCTTCAGCCCCAGCACGTCCTGCATGTCGTACAGGCCGTTCGGCTTGCCCGCCAGGAAGCGCGCGGCGCGCAGCGAGCCGTGGGCGTAGGTCACGCGGCTGCTCGACTTGTGGCTGATCTCGATGCGTTCGCCCGTGCCCAGGAACATCACGGTGTGGTCGCCCACCACGTCGCCGCCGCGCACGGTGGCGAAGCCGATGGTCGACGGATCGCGCTCTCCGGTCACGCCTTCGCGGCCGTAGACGGCGCATTCCTTCAGGTCGCGCCCCAAAGCATCCGCGATCACCTCGCCCATCTTGAGCGCGGTGCCCGAGGGCGCATCCACCTTGTGGCGGTGGTGCGCCTCGACGATCTCGATGTCGTAGCCTTCCGAGAAGCTCCTGGCCGCCATTTCCAACAGCTTGAGAGTCACGTTCACGCCCACGCTCATGTTCGGGGCGAACACCACGGCGGTCTTTTCAGCGGCGGCGCGGATCGCGGCCTTGCCGGCCTCGTCGAAGCCGGTGGTGCCGATCACCATCTGCTTGCCGTTGGCGGCGCAGTATTCCAGGTGATGCAGGGTGCCTTCCGGACGGGTGAAGTCGATCAGGATGTCGGCCTTGGCCAGGCCGGCCGCCAGGTCGGACTGGATGACCACGCCGGTCAGCTGGCCGGCGAAGGCGCCGGCGTCCATGCCGATGGACGGCGAACCGGCGACGTCCAGCGCGCCCGCCAGCTCCGCGTCCGGCGCGGCCTGGATGGCTTCGATCAGCATGCGGCCCATGCGGCCGCTGGCGCCGGCGACGGCGATCTTGAGCGGCGCGCTCATGGCTGGATCACCGGCGCACCGCCGACCTTGGCCGGTTCGACCGGGCGGGTTGCAGCCGTTTTCTTCGGGACCTTGGCCGGGCCGGCGATGCGGTCGATGTAGTCGCGCTCGCTCGGCAGGTTGCCGCCTTCGAAGCGCTCGACCACGTTGTCCTTGAAGTAGACGGTCACGCGGCTGGTGGTCAGCTCGCCGTTGCCGCGCGCGAGGTAGAACGGGTAGTCCCAGCGGTCCGCGTGGAAGGCGTCGGTCAGCAGCGGGCTGCCGAGGATGAAGCGCACCTGGTCGCGGGTCTGGCCGACCTTCAGCTGGGCCAGCATCTCCTGGGAGACGAAGTTACCTTGCTGGATGTCCGGACGGTAGGGCGAGAACACCCACAGGAACTTCTGCAGCTTGGTGACCTGGGTGGTCTGCGCGCCCGCGTTGGCGGCGGCGGCCGATTTTTCGGCAGCGGCGGCGGCGGCGACCGGGTCCGTATTCACCGGCGCTGCCGGACGCGTCTGGTTGCGCCAGCTGGCGCAGCCCGAGAGCATCAGGGTGCACGCGAGGCCTGCCGCGAGGGCAGCCCGGGCAGAGAATCGATGAAAAACGGCATGTTTGACGCGCATAGATAACCTCAAAACGTTTGAGCGGGAGCTCCAAAACGCTATATCATAAAGCACTCCGCCAAACTACGAGCAACAAACATGAGTAACAACCCGACCGACCTGAAGGCCAGCGGCCTGAAGGCTACCCTGCCGCGACTGAAAATCCTGGAGATTTTCCAGAACAGCGAAGTGCGGCACCTGACGGCGGAAGACGTCTACAAGATTCTGCTGGCCGATAACATGGACGTGGGCCTGGCGACCGTCTACCGGGTGCTGACCCAGTTCGAGCAGGCTGGCCTGCTCAACCGTAACCACTTCGAGACGGGCAAGGCCATCTACGAGCTGAACGCCGGCTCGCACCATGACCACCTGGTGTGCCTGGATTGCGGGCATGTCGAGGAGTTCTACGACGAAGAGATCGAGTCGCGCCAGCACAAGATCGCGACCGAGCGTGGGTACAAGATTGCCGAGCATGCGCTGGCGATCTACGGTAACTGCGTGAAGGTGAATTGTCCGAGGAAGCAGTAAATACGCTTTGGCTGTGCGGCGAACTTGGGTCCCCGCCTGCGCGGGGATGACGTGCTAGAGCAGGTAGCCCAGATCGCTTATCGTCGTCCGCAGCCTTTGAACGTCATCCCCGCGAAGGCGGGGACCCAAGTTCAGAAGCACGCCACGAGCGTGTTTTTTTACGGCTGGCTGAGCGCGTTCGACAGCAACTTCGCCGTAATATCCACGATCGGAATCACGCGCTCATAGGCCATCCGCGTCGGCCCGATCACCCCCAGGGTCCCGACGATGCGCCCGTTGACCTCGTAGGGCGCCGTCACTACGCTCATCTCGTCCATCGGCACCAGCTTCGACTCCCCGCCGATGAAGATCTGCACCCCGCCCGCCTTGCTGGACACGTCCAGCAGCTGCATCAGCCCGGTCTTCTGCTCGAACATCTCGAACATCTGGCGCAGCGAAGTCATGTTGGAGGACAGGTCGGACACCGACAGCAGGTTGCGCTCGCCGGCGATCACCATGTCGTCGCCGTCGGCCATCGCTTCGCTGCCCGCCTCCACCGCCGCGTGCATCAGGCGGCCCATGTCGTCGCGCAGCTGGCGCAGCTCGCCCGTCAGGCGGGCGCGCACCTCGTCGAACGTGAGGCCGGCGTAGTTCTGGTTCAGGTAATTGGCCGACTGGGTCAGCTGGCCCGGCGTGTAGTCCACGTCGGTCAGCAGCAGGCGATTCTGCACGTCGCCGCGCGGGTCGACGATCACCAGCAGGATCCGCTTCTCGGACAAGCGCAGGAATTCGATCTGCTGGAACACCGACTCGCGGCGCGGGCTCTGCACCACGCCGGCGAACTGCGACAGCGAAGACAGCATCTGGGCCGCGTTGGCGATGATCTTCTGCGGCTGCTGTACCGGCAGGCGCATGCGCTCGGCGGCGACGGCCTGCTCGTCGATGTGCCGCACGGTCAGGAGGGTGTCCACGAACAGGCGGTAGCCGCGCGGCGTCGGAATGCGCCCCGCCGAGGTGTGCGGGCTGGCCACGTAGCCCATCTCCTCGAGGTCGGCCATGATGTTGCGGATCGTCGCCGGCGACAGGTCAAGGCCGGAAATCTTCGACAGCGCGCGTGAGCCTACCGGCTGGCCGTCGGCGATATAGCGTTCGACGAGCGCTTTGAGCAGGGTTTGGGCACGGTGATCGAGTTGCATGATTCCTGGGAGCAAAAGAGTTGCTGCCTATATTATAAGTACGTGGGGACGCCGCGCAGCAAGTACAAGGCGGTACACGCCCGGACATGCGCCGGCTCAAGCATCAGTCGTGTTCGCGCCTGAGCCAGTCGATCAGTTCGTCCAGGCTCGTCACCTCGGCGTCGGGCTCCACCAGGTGCGGTATCTCGTTGCGCTTGCCGACCCGGTTCATCCAGACGGCGCGCAGGCCGGCGCGCTGGGCGCCCTGGACGTCGAGCAGCAGGTCGTCGCCCACGTACACGGCCTCGGAAAAGCGCACGCCGAGCGCCGCGCAGCCGGCCTGGAAGATCTCGGGAGCGGGCTTGGCCTTGCCGAACTGGTGGGCGGCAACCGAGGCGTGGAAGTGGCGCGCCAGGCCGATGGTCTCCAGGTCGGCGTTGCCGTTCGTCACGGAACCGATCCGCACCCGGCTCTTCAGGCGCAGCAGGCCGGGCACCACGTCGTCGTAGGGAATCACGGCATTGCGCGCGGCAAAGAACTCAACCATGGCCAGCTCCACCTTGGCGGTATCCTCGCCCGCCTGCTCGAAGGCGGCGATCAGGCCGGCGCGGCGCAGCGCGCCCAAATCGAGCTGGAATTCGGGGCGGCTGGCCAGCAATTCCAGGCGCGCCTGGCGCAGGGTTTCGATCGTATATTGCTGCGCCACGCGCGGCGCATGCTCGGCCAGCCAGGCGTACAGGATCTTTTCTGCTTCGATGATCACGGGCGCGATCGGCCACAAGGTGTCGTCAAGATCGAACAGAACGGCTTTTGGCCAGGGTTTCGTCATGGTGCGCGGGGGAGAGGAAGTCCCCCCAAGCATAGCGAGCCGGTCCTCGAAAATCAATCGCGTACAGACGTCGTTACACCGTGATACAAAGGCAAATGGACCAGCTGCTTGCCAAATGGACTAAAATGTCGGGCGATTTTGTCTCATTGTGCGCGCACGCCGCCCATTTTCCCTGATTTGCCTTTTTCCCGTCCGATATTTTGGAGTAAGTACATGAAGAGTTCCTACCTGCGTGCCGGCGCCGTGCTGGCATGCACGCTCGCGCTGTCCGCCTGTGGCGGCAGCGGTGATGGCGAGCTCGCCATCGGCGGCAGCTTCTCCGGCGTCACCAAGACCGGCCTGGTGTTGACCAACAACGGCGGCTCGGACTACGCAGTCCCGCCGAACAGCAGCGGCATCGGCTCGTACTACTTCCCCACCCTGGTGGAAACCGATTCCCAGTACAACGTCGAGGTCAAGAGCGTGCCGGACAACGTCGAAAAGTGCGACGTCCTCGGCGCCCGCGGCCGCGCGGTCTTCGCGACCAACCGCGTCGACATCGTCTGCACCTTCAAGACCCACGCCCTGGGCGGCACCGTGTCCGGCCAGACGGGCGAACTGGTGGTGGTCAACGGCACCGACCGCGTGACGATTCCGGCCGGCGCGACCAGCTTCGCCATGGCCAAGGTGCCGCAGGACGGCGTCTACGGCCTCGCCATCCTGACCCAGCCGGCCGGCCAGACCTGCACGATCGCCAATGCCAGCGGCATCATGGGCGCCGCCGCCATCAGCAACGTGGCCATCACCTGCACCACCAACAACGCGTAATTCTCAGGAGTCACTACATGAAGTCTTCCCTGATCCGTCCCGCGCTCGCGCTGGCGCTGGCCCTGGGTCTGTCCGCCTGCGGCGGCGGCGGCAAAGCCGAGTTCACGGTGGCCGGCACCGTCAACGGCCTGGTCTATCCGGGCCTCATCCTGATCACCAACGGGATGGAAATCGCGGTCGCCCCGCCCGCCACGCCCGGCGGCGTCGTCACCTATGCCTTCCCGAACAAGCTCGAGTATGGTGACGAATACCACGTCACCTTCAAGGGCCAGCCTGCCCACCAGACTTGCGGCTTCGCCACCACCTACCGCGATCCGATCAACAAGGACACGGCCGGCCGCCTGCCCAAGATCGACGTGGTCGTCAACTGCGAAATCCAGGACCACACCATCGGCGGCAAGGTCACCGGCCTGACGGTGGACGGCCTGGTGCTGACCAACGGCAGCAACGGCGGCGTGCTGACCTTGACCAAGGCCGCGACCACCTATGTGATGCCGGCAACGGTGTTCTACGGACAGACCTACGGGGTGACCGTGCTGACCCAGCCTGCCGGCCTGACCTGCACCGTGGCGAAAGCCGTGGGTGTCATGGGCGACGCCGACATCACGGACATGGACGTCACTTGCGTGCCGCGCACCTGATAGATATACACAATTCTTATGTCGAGTATGCGAAAGGAAAATTGGACTTATATGCTGTAACGCAGCATACTTGCTCCTGTCTCCTCCAACTCTCCTCAGAAAAGAATTGGATTTAGCCCGCCTCTCCGGCGGGCTTTTTTTTGCCCGCGCGCATAGAGGCAGCCTCTCAGCGCGCGGCGCTGACCTTGACGACGGCGATCTTGGCCGTGCCGACCGAGACCTGGGCGGCATAGGCGTCGGACGCCTTTTCGGTCGCCGCCACCGCATAGCTGCTGCCGCCGGTGACGATCAGGGCTGCGACAAAGATGGCTTCCATGTGCTTGAGGACGTTCATGATGTGCTCCTTCGGGGTGTGTTGTGAGCCAAAGCGGCTGTCGATGGAAGCACTATAGGAAAAGGCGCGGCCAGGCTCCAGCGCCGTGCGACGGAGTGCAAAAAAGCCTGGCTGGAATGGCGAAAAAGCGCGATGGGGTGCGCTTGTGCGGCGCAATAAAGCAGGGTTGGCGGCGGGGCCGCCGCCCCTGCGCCGGATCAGAGCAGGTTGGCCAGGGCGACGTACTGCTCGAGGCCCACGGCTTCCGGACGGGCGCCCGGATCGATGCCGGCTTCCACCAGCTGGGCTTCGGTGAACATGCCGGCCACGCAGTTGCGGATCACCTTGCGGCGCTGCGAGAAGGCCTTGGCCACCACCTGCTCCAGCTTGCCCGCATCGCAGGCCAGCCGTTCGCGCTTGGGAATCATGCGCACGATCGCCGAATCCACCTGGGGCGGCGGGTCGAAGGCCTCGGGCGGGACGATGAACAGCAGCTCCATGTCGTAGCGCCACTGCAGCATCACCGACAGGCGGCTGTAGGCCTTGGTGCCCGGCTCGGCCACCATGCGCTCCACCACTTCCTTCTGCAGCATGAAATGCTGGTCCTCGACCAGGGGCGCGAATTCGGCCAGGTGGAACAGCAGCGGGCTCGAGATGTTGTACGGCAGGTTGCCGACCACGCGCAGCCGCTGTCCTTCCGGCACGGGAATCGATCCGAAGTCGAACTTGAGCGCGTCGCCCGAGTGCACCGTGAGGCGCTCGCGCGGATAGGCTTTTTCCAGGCGCGCCACCAGGTCGCGGTCCAGCTCCACCACATGCATGTGGTCGAGGTCCTTGAGCAGCAGCGCCGTCATCGCCGCCAGGCCCGGGCCGATCTCGACCATCGCTTGGCCGCGGCGCGGCCCGATGGCGTCGATGATGTTGTTCAGGACGTGGGAGTCGGTCAGGAAGTTCTGGCCGAAGCGCTTGCGTGCGACGTGTTTCATGTATTGCTTTCTTGTTATTGCTTGGATGAGGCGACCATCAGCATGGCGGCGCGGATCGCCTCCTCCATGCTGCCGCAGTCGGCCAGGCCGAGTCCCTGGGCCGCCAGGTCGAGCGCGGTGCCGTGGTCGACCGAGGTGCGGATCAAGGGCAGCCCGAGGGTGACGTTGATGCCGCGCCCGAAGGTGGCGTACTTGAGCACCGGCAGGCCCTGGTCGTGGTACATCGCCAGCACGCAGTCGGCGTCCTTCAGGTAGCGCGGCTGGAACAGGGTGTCGGCCGGATACGGGCCGCGCGCATCGATGCCGCGGGCGCGCGCGCCCTCCAGCACCGGCCCGATGACCTCGATCTCCTCGCGGCCCAGGTAGCCGTTCTCGCCCGCGTGCGGGTTCAGGCCGGTGACCAGGATGACGGGCTTGGCGATGCCGAACTTGGCGCGCAGGTCGGCGTCGATGATGTCGATCACCCGGGCCAGGCTGTCGCGCGTCAGCGCGCCGGACACGTCCTTGAGCGGCAGGTGGGTGGTGGCCAGCGCCACGCGCAAATAGGGCTGGTCCTGGCCGGGCGAGCCGGCCAGCATCATGACCACCTTGGACGTGCCGGTCTTTTCGGCCAGGTATTCGGTATGGCCGGAAAACGCGATGCCGGCGTCGTTGATGGTGCTCTTCTGGAGCGGCGCGGTGACGATGGCGTCGAACCAGCCTGCCCGCACGCCTTCGATGGCCAGGTCGAGCGTGGCCAGCACCGCGCGGCCGTTCTCGGCATCGAGCTTGCCGGGCACCACGTGGGCCGCCAGCGGCACGTCGATCACGGCCAGGCGCTCGGCGCCGAAGTGCGGCAGGCCGCCGTTGCGCAGGGCCTGGACCGACAGCGCCGACAGGCGGATTTCCGGGTCGATCAGGCTGGCGGTGAGCGCCAGGAAGGCGGCGTCGCCGACCAGCACGCAGTTGGCCTCGCGGCGCAGCGCCCACGCCGCCCGGATCGAGATCTCGGGGCCGATGCCGGCCGGTTCGCCGACCGTGACGGCAAGCGTCGGCCGGGGCGCGAACGGCGCGGCCATGGGCTTACTGCTCCTCGCGGAACTCGACGTAGGCGCGGTCGCGCACCTGGCGCAGCCAGTCTTCCATCGCTTCCTGCATCTTGCGTTCGCGGATGACGTTGCGCGCCTGGTTGCGCTCCTTCTGCTGGGTCACGTCCTGGCTCTTGCGCTCGATCACCTGGATCAGGTGGAAGCCGAACGGCGACTGGATCACGTCCGAGACTTCGCCCGGCTTCAGGTTGTTCATCGCGTTCTCGAACTCGGGCACGGTGTCGCCCGGATCCAGCCAGCCCAGGTCGCCGCCCTTGCTGGCCGAGCCGTCCTGCGAGTGCAGGCGCGCCAGTTCCTCGAAGGTGCCGGCATTGTTGGCCATCTTTTCCTTCAGCTCCAGCAGCTTGCGCTTGACCTCGCCCTCGGTCATGGTCGGGGTGGGCTTGATCAGGATGTGGCGCGCGTGGGTCTGCTGCACCACCGCCTTGTCGTTCGATTCCGCCAGCGAGCGCTTGTTGCTCATCTTGAGGATGTGGAAGCCGACATTGGTCTTGATGATCTGGGTGACCTGGCCCGGCTGCAGCTTGCGCAGCTCGCCCGCGAACACCGGCGGCAGGCGGTCCGGGTCGCGCCAGCCGATGTCGCCGCCCTTCAGGGCGTCCGGCGCGTCCGAATAGGTGGCGGCGGTCTTGGCGAAGTCGGCGCCGGTGCGCAGCTGGCGCATCACTTCCTCGGCGCGCGCGCGGCGTGCGGCGATCTGCTCGGGCGAGGCGTTTTCGGGCACGCGCACCAGGATCTGCGAGAGCTCCATCTCGACCTTTTCGGCGGCCGCGGCCTTGCTTGCCGCCAGGTAGGTGTCGACCTCGGCTTCCGAGATCTGGATCTTGCTGTCGACCTCGTGCTCGCGCAGGCGCTGCATCATGATCTCGTTGCGGATGTCTTCGCGGAACTGCGAATACGGCAGGCCCTCTTTTTCCATCTGGTTGCGCAGTTCCTGCACCGACATCTTCTGGCCTTCGGCGATGCGGCCGATGGTGGCGTCCAGGGTGCGGTCGTCGACGCGCACGCCCATTTCCTTGGCCAGCTGGAGCTGGGCGCGCTCGACGATCATCGACTCGACCACCTGGCGCTCCAGGGTGGCCTGGTCCGGCAGCTGGCCGCCGCGCGCCTTCAGGTTCTGCGCGACCTGGGCCACGCGGCCCGCCACTTCGTTCTTCGTGATCACTTCGTCATTGACGACGACGTGGATCGAGTCGATCACCTTGGCGTTGCTCGAGGCCGGCGGCAGGAAGCCGCTGCCCGGCTTGGCGGCCGCGGCCTGGGCCATGACCTGGCCGGTGGTGAGCGCGCACAGCAGCGCCGCGGCGAGCGAGAGGGCTCGCGTGTTCTTGTGCAAACGGGTAGTACGCTTCATCTGGAAAGCACTCATTCAGGATGTTTCAATCACGGGCGGCCGACGTTCGAATTCAGCCGCGTATAGCCCGGGATGCTCTTGTTGAACGTCTCGAGCGGGTTGTTGCCCAAGCTGAGGCGCGACAGGCCGGTGAGCTCGAGCTGGAAGAAGATCGGTGTCGACGTGGTCTGGGCCGCGGTCACGAAGCGCTGCGCCCCCATCCGGAGCACCCAGCAATCGGCCTTGTATTCGAGACCGATCAGGCTCTCGATCAGCTTGCCGCCGCGCGACGGGTTGGTCGCCTGCCCCACGCCGTAGGAGCGCAGCGCATAGCTGATCCGGCCCACGCCATACCAGCGTTGCGAGATCGGCCACTGCGCCGACAGGTCGACGTTGCGGAAGCTGTCGCGCTGATAACGGTATTCCGCGTTCACCACCTTCATCCGTCCCGGCGTCCACTGCACCCCCGCGTTCGAGCTGTACAGGCTGCTGCCGGTTGCGTCGTATTGTACGCCGCTATCGAAGCTCCAGGTCTCGGAAATGCGGCCCGATGCCGCCAGCAGCACGTCCGAGCGGCTCTGGTGGCTGGCCTCGTTCGGCAGGCGCACGCGCGGCTCTTCGAAATAGATGCGCTGGCCGAAGGCAAGGCGAAGGCGCTCGGCGCCGTCCGGCTGGATGAAGCGCGAGACCACGGCGGCGGTCAGCTGGTTGGCGTCCGAGACCCGGTCCAGGCCCACATAGCGGTTCTCGCTGAAGAGCTGGGCGTAGTTGAAGCCGGCGCGGCCGGTGTCGAACACCGGGATGTCGTCCTGGTTCTTGTACGGCGTGTACACGTAGAACAGGCGCGGCTCCAGGGTCTGGGTGACGGCGCGGCCGAACAGCGAGCCCTCGCGCTCGAACACCATGCCGCTGTCGAGCGAGAAGGTGCCCACCGAGCGCGACACCTTGGTCGGCAGGCGGCTGCCGTCCGGGCGCAGGCCGCCGCCAGCGATATGGTCGTAGTCGACGTCGTACTTGGCGGCGTTGGCGATCAGCTTGGGCGTGACGAACCATCCCGGGCGCACGATCGGATAGCTGATCTGGCCCACTGCCACGGCGCGGTTGCCGCGCACGAAATCCGGGTGCCAGAAGCGGGTCGCCTCGGCGTCCACCGCCCAGTCGAAGCCGGCCACGTCGTAGCGGCCGGCGTGGAAGTTAATCTGCGGCAGGCGGTCGTAGGGGCGCGGCACCGTCAGGCTCGGGTTGGTCGCCGCGGCCGGATCCTGCAGCACCTGGTAGTTCTGGGCGCGCGCGGCCAGGCTCCAGTACTGGCCCACGTAATCGGTGCGCAGCTCGCGCAGCAGCTGGCGCTCGGCCGATCCCGAGACCGAACGCGAGAAGTCGGACGGGTATTCGTCGTCCGAGGCGCCGTGCAGGTTCCAGCCGAACGACCAGTTCGGGCGGATCGCCTGGTTGTGCACCGAGTCGGCGCGCCAGCGTGTGGTGTCGGTCTTGCGGTCGCTCGGCAGCACCTCGATGTGGGTCTCGCCGTTGTAGGCGGCGCCCAGGTAGCGGCCGGTGGCGCCCAGCTGCAGGCCGCGGTCGAACATCATGCGCGGATACAGGGTCAGGTCGCGGTTGGGCGCGATGTTGACGTAGTAGGGCACCATGAACTCGGCCTTGCCCTGGGAGCCGAAGCCCACCGAGGGCGGCAGCCAGCCGGAGCGGCGCTCGCCGGAGAGCGAGAACGAGAGCGCGGGCGTGCCCAGGATCGGCACGTCCTTGAAGTAGATGACGGTCTTGCCGGCGATGCCGACGTCGCGCCCGCTGTCCAGGCGCAGGGTGCTGGACTTCAGGTACCAGTCCGGGTCCGGGCCTTCGCAGGTGCTGTAGGTGCCGTTCTGCACCAGGGCCTGGTTCTCGCCGAGGAAGTCGATGCGGTCGGCGCGGCCCTGGCCGTTGGTCGCCTCCAGGCGGTACTGGGGATGCAGCACCCAGCCCCTGCCGGTCTCGAGGTTCAGCTGCAGCGCATCGCCCTTGTAGCGGTCGCCGAAGCGCCACATATTGACGTTGCCGCTGGCCGTGACCTCGTCCTCGACCCGCATGTAGCAGGCGGTATCGGCGGTGATGCCGGTCTGGCCACGCTGGATCTCGACCTTGCGCTCGAGGTTCAGCTGGCGGTCGGGACGGCCGCTGATGTCCTCGGCCTTGATGACGACCGGCAGATCCTGCTCTTCAGTCTGTGGCGTGGGGGAAACACTCTGGGCCCATGCGGGCGCCGCGGCGGCGGAGACCAAAGCATAGAGCGCGAGCGTCTGCCGCGGGGGGAAAGGTTGGGCCGTAAACCAGCTCATGGACGTTCAGCGTGCGCCATAAAGGGCGGTATTTTTTGAATGAATCCCTTATTATAGGGGAATTACCTCAACCAACCGGATTCACCAGGCTGCTTCATGTCTTCTTTGTATCAAACCTCCCTTTCTTCCGCCGACCGGGATGCACGCCTGGCGCAGCTGAACGCATGGCTGGCGACGACCGGCCTGGTGGACGTGGGGACCGGCCGCCCGGCATCCGCCGACGCCAGCTTCCGCCGCTACTTCCGCTATGACGTGACCCCTGGGTTGCGCGAAAAACTGGGCGCCACCCTGGTGGCCATGGACGCCCCGCCCGAGCGCGAGAACGTCCCCGCCTTCATCCACGTCCAGGGCCTCCTGACCGAGGCCGGCGTCCATGCGCCTGCGATCGTCGCGCGCAAGGTCGACGACGGCTTCCTGCTGCTGTCCGACCTGGGCGCCACCACCTACCTGGCGCGCCTGGACCCGGACAATGCGGCCTTCATGTATTCGGACGCCGTCGACGCCCTGATCAAGTTCCAGCTCGCCAGCCAGCCCGGCGTGCTGCCGGAGTTCGACCGCGCCTTCGTGCTGCGCGAGATGAACCTGTTCCCCGAGTGGTACATCGGGCGCCACCTGAACGTGACCCTGGACGAGAAGCAGCAGGCGCAACTCGACAAAGTCTTCGAGGCGATCACCGCCAACGTGCTGGCGCAGCAGCAGGTCTACATGCACCGCGATTTCCATTCGCGTAACCTGATGTTCCTCGACCAGGGCAACCCGGGCGTGCTGGACTTCCAGGACGCGGTCTACGGCCCGGTCACCTACGACCTGGCCTCGCTGCTGCGCGACGCCTATATCCAGTGGGACGAAGAGATCGTGCTGGACTGGGTGGTGCGCTACTGGCAAAGCGCCAAGCAGGTGGGCCTGCCGGTCAATCCGGACATCGACGCCTTCTACCGCGACTTCGAATTCATGGCCCTGCAGCGCCACCTGAAGATCCTCGGCATCTTCTGCCGCCTGAACTACCGCGACAGCAAGCCGGTCTACATGGGCGACCTGCCCACCGTGATGGACTACGTGCGCAAGACGGCCAACCGCTACACCGAACTCAAGCCGCTGCTGCGCCTGCTCGATTCGCTCGAGAACAAAGGCCCGCAGGTCGGCTACACCTTCTGACGGACATTCCATGAAAGCGATGATTTTCGCCGCCGGCCGCGGCGAGCGCATGCGCCCGCTCACCGATTCCTGCCCCAAGCCCCTGCTCAAGGTGCGCGGGCGTCCGATGATCACCTACCACGTGCTGAACCTGGTGCGCGCGGGGATCACCGAGATCGTCATCAACCACTCCTTCCTCGGCCACATGATCGAGGAGGAACTGGGCGACGGCAGCCGCTACGGCGCGCGCATCGTCTACTCGCACGAGCCGACGCCGCTGGAAACGGCGGGCGGCATCGCCAACGCCCTGCACCTGCTGGGCGACGAGCCTTTCCTGGCTGTGTCGGGCGACATCTATGCGC
Source organism: uncultured Massilia sp. (assembly GCA_946886065.1). The sequence continues at coordinate 20,723 of CAMPHU010000058.1, forward strand.
CCTACTTCGATTTCTCGCAGGTGGTCGACGTCCTGAAGGACAAGGACATGCTGGGCATTCCCTACCCGGAAGACAAGCGCGACATCGCCTGGCTGTGGCTGACGCCGAACCCCTGGCACAACCCGGAGGGCGACTTCGCGCTCGACATGTACACCTTGAGGAACGACGGCCCCGCCAAGTGGAACTTCGCCGGCATCGGCGTCTACCGGCCCGAGATGTTCGAAGGGATCAAGCCGGGCGACTTCGTCAAGTTCGGCCCCCTGATGCGCAAGTACATCGAGCAGGGCCGCGTGGGCGGCGAGCTGTATGAAGGCCCGTGGGTCAATGTCGGCACCGTGCGCCAGCTGGAAGAACTGAACGCGCCGCTGGGGGCGGTGGTGCGCGTCGCCCCATGACGCGGGATGTCGCCTGCCATGTGGCGCGGCGCGCGCGCCTGGCTGCGCAGATGCAGCCTGGGTCGGTGGCGGTGCTGGCCACCGCGCCGGAAGTGGCGCGCAACAGCGACACCGAGTATCCCTACCGGCACGACAGCTATTTCTATTACCTGACCGGCTTCGCCGAGCCCGAGAGCGTGCTGGTGCTGGTCGCCGCGCAGGGCGATGCGCCCGCGCGGGCTATCCTGTTCTGCCGCGAGAAGAACCTCGAGCGCGAGATCTGGGATGGCTTCCGCTACGGTCCCGAGGCGGCGCGCATCGAATTCGGCCTCGACGAGGCTTACCCGGTGGGCGAGCTCGATGCGAAGATGGCATCCCTGCTCGCCAATGTCCCCGCCCTGTACTACGCGCTCGGCCACAGCGCCGCGCTCGACGCCCAGGTGGCCGGCTGGCTCAAGGCCGTGCGCGCCCAGGGCCGCAGCGGCGTCACCGCGCCGGGCACCATGCATCACCTTCCCGGCATCCTCGACGAGATGCGCCTGCTGAAGGACGAGCATGAACAGGGCCTGATGCAGCGCGCCGCGATCATCAGCGCCCAGGCGCACGCGCGCGCCATGCGTGTCGCTCGGCCGGGCATGTTCGAGTACGAGCTCGAGGCCGAGCTGCTGCACGAATTCCGCCGCAACGGCGCCCAGTTCCCGGCCTATACCCCGATCGTCGCCTCGGGCGCGAACGCCTGCGTGCTGCACTACAACGCCAACAACCGGCAGATGCTGGACGGCGAGCTGGTGCTGATCGACGCCGGCTGCGAGTTCGATGGCTACGCAGCCGACATCACGCGCACCTGGCCGGTGAACGGCCGCTTCAGCGCGCCGCAGCGGCGCTTGCATGAACTGGTGCTGCAGGCGCAGGCCAGCGCCTTCGCCGCCATCGTGCCGGGCCAGCCCTACAGCGCCATGCACGACGCCGCCGTGCACGTGCTGGCGCAGGGCATGCTCGACCTGGGCCTGCTGGACAAGGGCAGGTTCGGTACCGCGGAAGCCGTGATCGCCGAGCGCGCCCACCAGCAGTTCTACATGCACGGCACCGGCCACTGGCTGGGCATGGACGTGCACGACGTCGGCGCCTACCGCGACCTGCAGGCCGCCAGCAAGCCCTCGCGGCCCCTGGTGCCGGGCATGGCGGTGACCGTGGAGCCGGGCATCTACGTACGTCCGGCCGAAGGCGTGCCGGAGGAGTACTGGCACATCGGCATCCGGATCGAGGACGACGTGATCGTCACCGACAATGGCTGCCGGGTCCTGAGCGGCGCCGCGCCCAAGGGCGTGGACGAGATCGAAACCCTGATGCGGGAGGCGCAATGACGGACGAGGTACGCGAATTCGACGTCGCGGTATGCGGCGC
>CAMPHU010000059.1 GCA_946886065.1 uncultured Massilia sp.
GCCGGGGCCTGCTCCTGTGCCTGCGATGCGCCCGCGAACAGCGAGGCGATTGCGAGGGCCAATATGGTTTTTTCCGCTACTTTCTTCTGCATCGTCGTTTCCTCTTGTTGGTATTTTTGCGCAGCCAGTTCTGGACTTTCCCTTACGGCAACTTCAATCCAGTCTGCTTCGCACGATTGAAGATGTCAATTCGTAATCAGTTGCGTTAGGGATATTTACAACACAAGAGAACGCGTCAGGACCGTGTAAGCCGCAGGGGCATGATGCGATGCGCCTGGTGAGATAATCGCGGATCCGCATGCCATGGAAACGCCGCGTGAACGAACTGCCCATCACCGACCACCACATTCCCGCCGGCGACGGCTCCCTGTTCGCCCGCGCCTGGCAGGGCGCGGACAGCGGCGCGCCGCCCATCGTGCTGCTGCACGACTCGCTCGGCTGCGTCGACCTGTGGCGCGGCTTCCCGGCCGCGCTGGCGGCGGCCAGCGGGCGCACCGTGATCGCCTACGACCGCATCGGCTTCGGCCGCTCCAGCCCGCGCAGCGGCGCCCTGCCCCGCAGCTTCATCGCGGACGAAGCGGACCAGGGCTTCGCGGCGCTGCGCGCCCATTTCGGCCTGGAGCGCTTCGTGCTCTTCGGTCACAGCGTGGGCGGCGGCATGGCCGTCCATTGCGCCGCCAGGTATCAAGAGGCCTGCGCCGCCCTGGTGACGGAAGCGGCCCAGGCTTTCGTGGAAGACCGGACCCGCGCCGGGCTCCTGGAAGCGCGGGAGCAGTTCCGCCAGCCGGGCAGCCTGGAACGCCTTGCCCGCTACCACGGCGACAAGGCGGGGTGGGTCTTGCACGCCTGGCTGGATACCTGGCTGGCGCCGGGCTTCGCGGACTGGTCGCTGGATGCGGTGCTGCCCCAGGTGCGCTGCCCGGCGCTGGTGCTGCACGGCGTGGAGGATGAGTACGGGTCCAGCCGGCATCCCGAGCGCATCGCGCAAGGCGCCGCCGGGCCGGTGGAGCTGGAACTGATTCCGGACGTGCGCCACGTGCCGCACAAGGAAAGGGAAGCCTGGGTCGCGCAGCGCGTCGCCGTTTTCCTGAAACGATCCGGCTGAGACCAGCGTCTCAGCCGCCGAGCATGGCGTGGATCTCGTAGCTCATGATCGCGAGGAAGGCGGCCAGGCCCAGGTACATCACCGCGTAGTTGATGCGCGCATCCAGGCTGGCCGCGTAATAGCCGGGCGCGTGGTCGCTTTGCCCCGTGAAGGCGGCCTTGAGCTGGGGCCAGGCCAGCAGCGCGATCAGGATCAGCATCGGGCTGGGCCTGAAGAAGAACAGGCCCGCCAGCAGCGGCACGCCGGCCAGCCAGACCTTGGGCGAGATGATCGCGGTGATGCGCCCGCCGTCCAGCGGCGAGATCGGGATCAGGTTGAACAGGTTGAGCATGCAGCCCGAATACGCCAGGGCCAGCAGCAGCCGGCTGTCGGTCTCGCGCGCCACGAAGTAGCAGGCCATGGCGGCGGCTGTGCCGGCCAGCGGCCCGGCGAAGCCGACATAGGCCTCGGTTTCCACGTCGCGCGGCATTTCCTTCATCGCGATCCAGGCGCCCACGAAAGGAATGAAGGTCGGCGCGCCCACCGGCAAGCCGCGCCGGCGCGCCGCCACGTAGTGGCCCATCTCGTGGACGAAGATCAGCAGCACGAAGCCGGCCGCATACTTCCAGCCGAACACCCAGCTGTAGACCAGCATCGACAGCAGCATGGTGCCGCCCGTGGTCAGTACCTTGCCGAGCTTTCCGGCCGCCAGCAGGGCCGCGAGGAGCTTGCCCATGATGTGCTCAGTCCGGCTTGCTCAGGTCGACCTTCTTCTCGCGGCGGAAGAACTTCCACAGGAGGGAGCCCAGGCCCGCGACGGCCAGGATGATCAGCTTCTTGAAGGCGACCAGCAGGCCGAGCAGCTTGCCGAAGAAACCGAGCTTGGCGGCCACGCCGCCGGCGACCAGGGCCGCGATGCCGTATTCCGCCACCTTGTCGGTGCTTTCGTTGAAGTCGGCGTAGCGGTGGCCGGTGTTGAAGTTGGTGAAGGCCGTGACATCCTGCATTTCCTTCTTCACCGCGTCCAGCTGGCTGGCGGCGGCCACCGCGTTCAGCACCAGCACGCCTTCGCGCCCGAGCACGCGGATGTTGTAGTTCAGGCCATTGGCGGAAGCACCTTCGGTACGCAGTTCCTTGGCCCAGTAGAGCTTGTGCTGGGCCTTGTCGTAGTGCGGTTTTTCGGCCCAGCCCACCAGGGACATGGCCGGGTAGCCGAGTTCCTTGCGCTCCTTGTTGCCTTCTTCCATCCCTTCCTGCATCTGCTTCAGCAGGTCGGCATAGTCGATGCTGTCGGCGTCGTCATCCTTGACGTGGCCGTCCTTGTCGTAGGTGATCACCACGCCCCAGCCTTCCTCGCTCAGCGGGCTGAGGTCGGCGGGAACGATCATGCCCAGGGTCGTCATCCCGGGCGGATTACCCCAGCCCTGCTCGATCAGGCGGGCCGCGTCGGCTGGATTCAGGTAACGGAAGGACGGCGGCAGCTCGAGGGTGGCGATGCCGCCGGGAAGCTCGATCTTGCCTTCCTTGAAGGACAGCGAAGCAAGGAACTGGGCGGCGGTCTGCTTCTCCGCCGGCTGTTCGGCGGGCTGGGCAGCCGCGAATCCGACGCTCAGGCAGAGCAGCAAGGCGGCAAGGAATCGTTGCATGATGGTTTCCGAAAAAAAAGAACCGATCTTAGCGGAGTGTTGTGCATACATAATCACCCATTATCACCATGCAACTAAATACAACGCAAAAAAGCCGGGCATGCCCGGCTCTAAACGGAGCAGACCGACTTCAAACTTGCATGTTCATGATGTCGTGGTAAGCCGACACCAGCTTGTTGCGCACCTGGACGGTGGCCTGGAAGGCGATGCTGGACTTCTGCATGGCGATCATGGTGTCCGACAGGCTGACCGTGTCGTCGCCCATGGCGAAGCGCTTGCCGAGTTCTTCCGCCTGCCTGGACTTGTTGCTCACTTCCTGCAAGGTCGAGTGCAGGGCGTCGGCGAAGTCGAGCTTGGCCACCGGCTTGTTGTCGCCGATCCCGCCAAGGCCGGCCGGCGCGGCCGGCGCGAGCGAAGCCGCCGGCTTGGTCGCCGCCGCCTTCAATTGCTCCATCATCGCCTGGATGCGGCTGCTGTCGATGCCGCCGATGCCGCCAATACTCATATTCTTCTCCTGCCGAATGTTGCCTTGTAGAATCAACACATTGATCTCAGGCTGACAGAATATCAGCGGGCGGGCAAATCCGAAGGGCGAAGAAGGACGTAAAACTCCCCCTGTTTCTCCGTTTGGATGTTGCCCTACGGCTCCATAATGCTGCCTGAGCTCCCTTAATCCATCCATAGACGACCACCATGGCAGCAGTAGCGGAAGAATTGATCGACACCCCTGACTCGGCACCGGCCGCAGCCCCGACCTTTTTCCAGACGACGATGGGCAAGCGCGTCGCGGCGGGCGGCGGCGTGGCCATCGTGCTGGCGATCATGGTGGCGGTCTGGATGTGGAGCCAGGCCCCGGAATACCGCGTGCTGTTCTCGAACTACAGCGACCGCGACGGCGGCGCCATCACCGCTTCGCTGGACCAGATGGGGATCCCCTATAAATTCTCCGAAGGCGGCAGCGCGATCCTGGTGCCGTCCGAGCAGATCCACGACCTGCGCCTGAAGCTGGCGGCCCAGGGCCTGCCCAAGGGCGGCAACGTGGGTTTCGAACTGATGGAGAACCAGAAGCTGGGCACCTCCCAGTTCCTGGAACAGGTCAATTACCAGCGCTCGCTCGAAGGCGAGCTGGCGCGCTCGATCCAGTCGCTCGGCTCGGTCAGCAGCGCGCGCGTCCACCTGGCGCTGCCGAAGCCCTCGGTCTTCGTGCGCGACCAGCAAAAGCCCACCGCCTCGGTCCTGCTCAACCTGCAGCCGGGCCGCGCCCTCGATCCCGGCCAGGTCAGCGCCATCGTGCACCTGGTCGCCTCCAGCGTGCCGGAACTGACCATCGGCAACGTGACCGTGGTCGACCAGAACGGCACCCTGCTCTCGGACACCTCGAACAAGGGCGCCGGCAGCAAGCAGCTCGACGCGACCCAGCTCAAGTACGTCGACACGGTCCAGCAGAACATCATCAAGCAGGTCGAATCGATCATCAAGCCGATCGTCGGCGAAGGCAATGTGCGCGCCGAAGCGACCGCCGAGATCGACTTCGCCCAGGTCGACACCGCGGCCGAGATGTACAAGCCGAACTCGCCGCCGGAACCGCAGGCGATCCGCAGCCAGCAGACCTCGGAATCGAGCCAGCCGGGCGCCGGCGCCTCGGGCATCCCGGGCGCGCTGTCGAACCAGCCGCCGGGCGTCAACGCGGCCCCGGTCGAAGGCCAGCTGCCGCCGGGCGGCGCCCAGGGCACCGCCGGCCCGAGCCGCAAGGATTCGACCACCAATTACGAAGTCGACAAGACCATCCGCTACGAACAGCGCCCGATGGGCGGCATCAAGCGCCTGACCGTGGGCGTGGTGGTGAACTACCGCCGCAGCGTCGATCCCAAGACCGGCAAGGTCACCGTGCGCCCGCTGGCGGCCACCGAAGTGGCCCAGATCAACGAACTGGTCAAGCAGGCGATGGGCTACAACCAGGCGCGCGGCGATACCCTGAACGTGGCCAACGCCCCCTTCGACGGCGTCGACAAGCCGGCCGAGGCGGTGCAGCCGATGGAATGGTGGAGCGATCCGGCCAATTTCCCGCTGTTCAAGGAAATCGCCCGCTACGCCTTTGTCGCCGCCGTGATCGCCTTCCTCTACTTCCGCTTCCTGCGCCCGCTGCTGCGCCCGGCGATCAGGAAGTTCGACGAGGCCACCGCGATCCCGGAAGAAGAGAAGGACGAGGACAACGACGAGGAAGCGGCCGCCGCGGAAGCCGAAGCCGCCGCCGAGGAGCAGGAAGAAGAAGTCGAGCAGCAACGCCGGGCGCAGGGTTACCGCGCCAACCTGAAAGTGGCGCAGGACCTGGCGCGCGAAGATCCGCGCATCGTCGCAAACGTAATCAAGGCATGGTTGGGTTCCAATGAGTGATAAAGACAAAGACGCCACCAACAAGGCGGCGATCCTGATGCTGGCGCTGGGCGAGGCCGAAGCCGCCGAGGTGATGAAGTTCCTCGGCCCGCGCGAAGTGCTGAAGCTGGGCGCCGCCATGGCGCAGATGAAGGCGGTGCAGCACGAGCAGGTGGTGACGGTGCTGGAAGACTTCGTCGAGGAAACCAACCTGCACTCGACCGTGGGCCTGGATTCGGACGAATACATCCGCCAGGTGCTGACCAAGGCGCTGGGCGACGACAAGGCCGCCGTGCTGCTCAACCGTATCCTGGGCGGCAAGGACGCCTCGGGCATCGAGAGCCTGAAGTGGATGGACTCGACCTCGGTCGCGGAACTGATCCGCAACGAACACCCGCAGATCATCGCCACCATCCTGGTGCACCTCGAGCGCGACCAGTCCTGCGAAATCCTGTCACACTTTACCGAGCGCTTGCGTAACGACGTGGTGCTGCGTATCGCCACCCTGGACGGCGTGCAGCCGGCCGCCTTGCGCGAGCTGAACGACGTGCTGACCAAGCTGCTGTCGGGTAATGAGAACATCAAGAAATCGTCGCTGGGCGGCGTGCGCACCGCCGCCGAGATCCTGAACTTCATGAGCGGCGAGCAGGAAGCGGCCGTCATGGACAACATCAAGAACTACGACAACGACATGGCGCAGAAGATCATGGACGAGATGTTTGTCTTCGACAACATCATCGACATCGACGACCGCGGCATCCAGCTGCTGCTGCGCGAAGTGCAGTCGGAGATGCTGATCATCGCCTTGAAGGGGGCCTCGCAAGACCTGCGCGAGAAGATCTTCAAGAACATGTCGCAGCGTGCCGGCGAAATGATGCGCGAGGACCTGGAATCGAAGGGTCCGGTGCGCCTGTCGGAAGTGGAAACCCAGCAGAAGCAGATCCTGCAGATCGTCCGCCGCCTGGCCGACGAAGGCCAGATCGTGCTGGGCGGCAAGGGTGAGGATTCCTTCGTCTGATGGTGATTCCAAAAGAATTGCAGAGCGCCTACCAGCGCTGGGAAATGGCCTCCTTCGACAAGGAGCGTCGCGATTCCCAGCGCGCCCTCCAGCGCGAAGAGCAAGCCGCCCCTGCCCCGGCGGAGATCGTCCCCCAGGTGGTGTTGCCGAGCGTGGAAGAAATCGAGGCGATGCGCGAAGCCGCCCGCCAGGATGGCTTCGCGCAAGGCCTGCAGGAAGGCCGCGAGCAAGGCTATGCCGAGGGCCGCGCCCAGGGCTATGCCGACGGCGCCGAAGCCGGCCAGATCGAATCCGCCGCCGAGCTGGAAAACATGCGCTCGGTCGCCGCCACCTTCGGCGACGCGGTCGCCGCGGCGGACGAGACCATTGCCGCCGACGTGCTGGAACTGGCCCTGCGCCTGGCGCGCGGCATGGTGCGCACCGCCTTCGACGTGCGTCCCGAGCTGATCGTCCCCGTCGTGCGCGAAGCCATCGGCTACCTGCCGGTGCTGCAGCAGCCCGCGCTGCTGAGCCTGCACCCGGAAGACGCGCTGATCGTGCGCCAGGGCATGGCCGACGAGCTGACCAAGGGCGGCTGGCGCATCATCGAAGACGCCGGCATCGCGCGCGGCGGCTGCAAGGTCGAGACCGCGAGCAACCAGATCGACGCCCAGGCCCAGGCCCGCTGGCACCGCCTGACCCACGCGCTGGGCGCGAATGTCGAATGGATGGGACAGTAGGATGAGCAGCAAGGAAGGCCACCTCGCCGACCGCCACACCGCGCGCTGGAAATCCTTCCTGCGCGACTGCGATGCCCTGGTGGGCTTCGCCGAGCCGATGCAGGTATCGGGGCGCGTCACGCGCGTGGCCGGCCTGGTGATGGAATGCGTCGGCCTGCGCCTGGCGGTGGGCAGCGCCTGCACCATCCCGACCGCCAACGGCTTCATCGAGGCCGAAGTGGTCGGCTTCGAGGGCGAGCGCCTGTTCCTGATGCCGCAGAGCGACGTCGAAGGCGTGGTACCCGGTTCGCGCGTGTTCCCGGTGGAAAGCGTGCTGCCTAAGCCGGGCAGCGTGCCGCATCCGCGCCGCCGCCCGAGCGACCGCGCGCGCCACCTGCCGGTGGGCGAGCAGCTGCTGGGCCGCGTGGTCGACGGCGCCGGCCGTCCGCTCGACGGCCTGGGCCCGCTCGGGACCCACGAAGTGGCGCCGCTGAATGCGCGCCCGGTCAACCCGCTCGACCGCGCCCCGATCAAGGACACCCTGGACGTGGGCGTGCGCGCCATCAACGCCATGCTGACGGTGGGCCGCGGCCAGCGCCTGGGCCTGTTCGCGGGTACCGGCGTCGGCAAATCGGTGCTGCTCGGGATGATCGCGCGCTATACCGAAGCCGAAGTGATCGTGGTCGGCCTGATCGGCGAACGGGGCCGCGAGGTGAAGGAGTTCATCGAGCAGATCCTGGGGCCGGAAGGCCGCGCCCGCTCGGCCGTGGTGGCAGCCCCGGCCGATTCCCCGCCCCTGATGCGCCTGCAGGGCGCCGCCTATGCCACGGCGATTGCCGAGCACTTCCGCGACCAGGGCAAGAACGTCCTGCTCATCATGGATTCGCTGACCCGCTACGCGATGGCCCAGCGCGAGATCGCCCTCGCCATCGGCGAGCCGCCGGCCACCAAGGGCTATCCGCCTTCGGTGTTCGCCAAGCTGCCGGTGCTGGTCGAACGCGCCGGCAACGGCGTCGAAGGCGGCGGCTCGATCACCGCCTTCTACACCGTGCTGTCCGAGGGCGACGACCAGCAGGACCCGATCGCGGATGCGGCGCGCGGCATCCTGGACGGCCACATCGTGCTCAATCGCCACCTGGCCGAAGCCGGCCACTACCCGGCGATCGACATCGAGCAATCGATCTCGCGTGCGATGCACGGCATTACCACCCACGAGCACCAGCTGGCGGCGCGCAAGCTCAAGCAGCTGTACTCGCGCTACCAGCGCTCGCGCGACCTGATCAGCGTCGGCGCCTACGCCCCGGGCAGCGATCCGGTGCTGGACCAGGCCATCGCCAAGCACGGCGATATCGAAGGCTTCCTGTGCCAGGAAATCCACGACAACGTGGGCTTGCCTGAGAGCTTGGGGCAACTTACCTCTCTATTCCAGTGATGAAGGAATGCTTGGCGGAACTATACTGTGACCCATTATGGCCCAAGCATCTGCTCTCGAAACTCTCATTGATTTGGCCCAGCGCGAATCCGACGCTGCCGCCAAGCGCCTTGGCGTCGCCCTGAAGGCGGTCGAGGAGGCCGAGCAGAAGCTGGAGATGCTGGTCGGCTACCGTGACGAATACGCGCGCAAGCTGGATGCGGCCCAGGTGGCCGGCATCACGCCCTTCGCGTACCACAACTTCGTTGCCTTCATCGGCAAGCTGGACAACGCGCTCAATGGCCAGCGCGAAGTCATCAAGCACGCGCAGTACAAGGCCAGTGTGGAAAAGACGGCATGGCAGGAAAGCGAACGCAAGCGCCTGTCCTACCGTACCCTGAGCGAACGCGCCGCGCTTGATGCCTTGCAGATCGAGAACAAGCGCGACCAGAAACTGATGGACGACCACGCGGCCCGTGGCGCCTTCTACAAACGCTGAACCTATCATGACGATGCAGACCACCTCCCTCCCGTTCCAGGTTGCCGGCGCCAACGCCCTGTCCCAGCGCGCCAATGCCTTGCCGGGCGCGGCCGCCGACGGCGGCAAGGCCTTCGGCGACACCTTGTCGCGCGAGATCGCGCAGCGCCAGGCAATGCCGCAGCAGCCGATGGCTCCCGCACCGGCCGCCCAGCCGAACAAGCCGGCCGCCGCCAAGCCGAACGCCGGCGACAAGCCGGCGCAGGCGCAGCGCAGCGCGAACCGCGAGCCGGCCAAGGCGGCGCCCAAGGACGAGGCGCCGGCGGCCGGGAGCGCGAAAGCCGATGCGGCCGAAGGCAGCGAAGACGGCAAGGACGCGGCAGCGGCCAGCGCCGCCGCCGAGGCGGCCACGGCGCCCGTGACCGACATGCTGGCCTTCATGGCCAGCCTGGCCCAGCCGGCCGCAGCCCAGCCGGTGGCGGCCGAGGCCGCGCCGGCCGACGCGCTGCAGTCGGCCTTCCAGCAGATCGAGGCCGGCCAGGATGGCCTGGCGACCGGCCTGCCGCTCGAGGCTGACGCCCAGGCGCAGGACGCCGCATCGGCCGGCCTCGCTCCGGCCACCGGCATCGAGCGCGCTCCTGTCGAGCTGCCGGCCGGCCAGGACGCGTCCGCCATGCCGCAGGCCAAGGCGGATGCCGGCCAGTTCCAGGCCCAGCTGCGCGAAGCGAGCCAGCAGCAGGCGGCTGCCGAAGCGCCGGCCCCGGGCGTCACCCAGCTGCAGGCCCAGGCCGCCAAGCTGGAAGCGCTGCAGCCGGCCGCCGTGCCGGGCGACCGCATCCCGGCCCGCATGGGCAGCCAGGGCTGGGACAATCAAATCAGCCAGCGCATCGTCTACATGGTCGGCAAGGAGCAAGCCGCCACCCTGACCCTGAACCCGCCGGATCTCGGCCCGGTGCAGGTGGTGCTGAACGTGAGTAACGACCAGGCCAGCGTGCAGTTCTCGTCGAACCAGCCGGAAGTGCGCCAGGCCCTGGAAAACGCCATTCCGCGCCTGCGCGAAATGATGAGCGAGAGCGGTATCGCACTGGGTAACGCGACGGTGGATGCGGGCACGCCGGACCAGCGCCAGGCGTCGCAGGATGGGGAACGGCGTGGCAATGGCGGGGCTTCTGGCCTGAATGGCACTGGCCGCGATGCGGGCGGTAGCGGCAACGCGAGCGAGAGCGCGCCGCGCGCTCGCACCGCGGCGGTGGGCGACCGCGGCATGGTCGATACCTTCGCGTAACAGTATTCGTTCCCCTCGAGACCGTCTCCCCGGCCTTCGCCGGGGAGACGGTTTTGGAGGTAGCGAAGAAGGCATGGGAAGCGTAGACGCGGTTTTTTTCTATTCCGTCATCACGCCCACGCAACAATCGCAGGGAAAGCCACCCCTTCCCCCCTCTTTTCGAGGCTTGCCCAGACGCATCTATCCGCGACAATGCCATAATGACGGTCACAACCAACAGGCAGCAGGAACATCTTGAAAGCGAATCCGAAAACGAAGGCCGATCCGAAGGCGGATGCGGCAGCAGCGGCGCCCACTGGCTCGAAGAAGAAGCTGGTCGTCATGATCGCCGCGGCGGTCCTGGTGCTCGGCGCGGGCGTGGGCGGGGGCTGGTATGTCAGCCAGTCCGGCGCGCACGCCGAGGAAGCCCCGGCCAAGGAAAGCAAGAAGGGCAAGAAGAAAAGCCATGACGAAGACGTCAAGGCCGAGTACGTCCCGGTCGAGGCCTTCACGGTGAACCTGCAGCCGGAAAACGGCGAACAGTATTTGCAGGTACAGTTCACCTTGCAGGTCGCCGGTCCAGAACAGGTTCAATTGGTGAAGGACAACATGGCCATGGTGCGCAACCGCGTGCTGTTGCTCTTGTCCAGCAAGAAGGCGTCCGAGATCAGCAGCGTCGAGGGCAAGCAGCAGCTCGCGGCCGAGATCCTGGAAGCGGTCAAGCAGCCTTTCGAGAAAGATGGCGACGAGCAGGACGTGACCGACGTATTGTTTACATCGTTTATCATCCAGTAAAGAAGCACCATGGCCGATAATTTCCTCTCACAGGAAGAAGTCGATGCCCTCCTAAAAGGGGTCAACGGCGATCAGGACGACATTGCGACGCCTGAAGACACCTCGGGGGTACGCACATATAACCTGGCAACGCAGGAGCGGATCGTCCGCGGCCGCATGCCGACGCTCGAGATCATCAACGAGCGTTTCGCCAGGTATCTGCGGGTCGGCCTGTTCAACTTCCTGCGCCGCAGCGCCGAAGTCTCGGTGGGCTCGGTGCGGGTGTCGAAGTACAGCGAATTCATCCGCAACCTGGTGGTCCCCACCAACCTGAACCTGATCCACATGAAGCCCCTGCGCGGCACCGCGCTGATGGTCTTCGATCCGGGCCTGGTGTTCCTGCTGGTGGACAACCTGTTCGGCGGCGACGGCCGCTTCCACACCCGCGTGGAAGGCCGCGACTTTACCCAGACCGAGCAGCGCATCATCATGCGCATCCTCGACATCGTATTCGAGGCCTATGCCAAGTCGTGGGAACCGGTGTACCCGATCGAGTTCGAGTACATCCGTTCCGAGATGAATACCCAGTTCGCCAACATCGCGACCCCGAACGAGGTCGTGGTGTCCTGCACCTTCACGGTGGAGCTGGGCTCGGTGTCGGGCCAGATCCACTTCTGCATGCCCTACTCGATGATCGAGCCGATCCGCGATGCGCTGACCTCGAGCATCCAGGGCGAGGCCCTGGAAGTCGACAAGCGCTGGGTGCGCCTGATGACCCAGCAGATCCAGGTGGCCGAGGTCGAACTGGTGGCGGTGCTGGGCCACGGCAAGGCGAACTTCGACGAGATCCTCAACATGAAGGTCGGCGACGTCATTCCCCTCAGCGTGCCGCCAACCCTGCAGGCCACGGTGGACGGCGTTCCCGTGATGGATTGCAGCTACGGCGTGCACAACGGTCAATATGCGCTGAAGGTCGAGAAATTGCTCGCCAACAGCGATACATTCAGCAAATAGCAGCAAGTAACGTAAGCAACACAGGAGAGCATCATGTCTGACACCCAGGACGATCAGAGCAGCCTCGACGACGATTGGGGCGCGGCGATTGCCGAGCAGGCGGCGGCCGAAGCGGCGGCGCTCGAGCGCCAGCAGCAGTCGGCGGCAGCCGCCCCTGCGGCGGCCGTGTTCCAGGATTTCTCGAACAAGGGCGCGCGCAACGAGACCCCGAACGACATCGATTTCATCCTCGACATCCCGGTCCAGCTGACGGTGGAACTGGGCCGCACCAAGATCGCCATCAAGAACCTGCTGCAGCTGGCGCAGGGCTCGGTGGTCGAGCTGGACGGCCTGGCCGGCGAGCCGATGGACGTGCTGGTCAACGGCTGCCTGATCGCGCAGGGCGAGGTCGTGGTCGTGAACGACAAGTTCGGTATCCGGCTCACTGATATCATCACGCCATCTGAACGGATCCGAAAACTGAATAAATGACCAAGCGCAACGTCGCGGTAACCGATATCGTAGGGTTGGCAGCGTCGCTGCCGACCCTACGCGTTTTTGCGGCGGCGCTGCTGCTCGCGCCGCTCGCCGCCTGCGCCGCCCCGCTGCCGGCCCAACCCGCCGAAGAAGCCGCCGAACAAGCCGCGCCGGCGGTCCAGCAAACCGCGCCTGCGGCGGCGGCGCCCGCACCTGAAGCTGCCCCTGCTGCCGCAGCGGCGCCAGCCGCCCAGGAACCGGCCACCACGCCGCGCCGTCCCGGCGAAACCACTACCGGCCGGCCGCCCGCACCGGCCCGTCCGGCGCCGTCGGTCACCGCAGCCAACACCGCGAACACCGCGCCGGTCCCGGCCCCGCTGCCGGCCGGCCAGGCGCCCGCGCCTGCCGCACAAGCCCCGGTGCTCGCGCCTGCCCCGGCTCCGGCCGAGCAGACGCCGCGCGCCGCCCTCCCGTCCTCAACCGCCAGTCCCGCAGCCGGCAGCCTGATGCAAACCATCGCGGCCCTGGCCCTGGTGCTGGCCGTGCTGGCCGGCCTGGCCTGGTTCCTGAAGCGCTTCGCGCCCAAGATGATGGGCGGCGGCAACGCCAACCTGCGCCTGGTGGGCGCGCTCAACCTGGGTGCGCGCGAGCGCATCGTGGTGGTCGAGGTCGGCAACCAGTGGATCGTGGTCGGCGCTTCGCCCGGCCGCATCAATGCGCTGGCCACCATGCCGCGCCAGGAGGGCGGGGAAGGCTCGGCCACCCTGGCCAGCGCGGCGGCTCCTGTGTCCGCCGGCAGCTTCTCGGACTGGCTCAAGAATACGATCGACAAACGCAATGCGAAATAAGAAAGCATGGCTGGTCCTGGGCCTGGCGCTGCTGCCCCTGCTGGCAGCCGCCCAGCCCGGCATCCCGGCCTTCAACACCAGCCCGGCCCCGGGCGGCGGCACCCAGTACTCGCTGCCGGTGCAGACCCTGCTGCTGCTCACCTCCCTCACCTTCCTGCCGGCCGCATTGCTGATGATGACCAGCTTCACCCGCATCATCATCGTGCTGTCCCTGCTGCGCCAGGCGCTCGGCACCCAGACCGCGCCGCCGAACCAGGTGATGGTGGGCCTGGCCCTGTTCCTGACCCTGTTCGTGATGGGGCCGACGTTCGATCGCATCTATACCGAGGCCTATGTGCCGCTGCAGGAGAACCGGATCCAGATGACCGACGCCATGAACCGCGGGGTGGTGCCGCTCAAGGAATTCATGGTCAAGCAGACCCGCCAGTCGGACCTGGCGCTGTTCGTCAAGATCTCGCGCTCGCCGGCCCTGCAGGGACCGGAGGACATTCCGCTGCGCGTCCTGATCCCGGCCTTCGTGACCAGCGAGCTGAAGACGGCCTTCCAGATCGGCTTCGCCATCTTCATCCCCTTCCTGATCATCGACATGGTGGTGGCGTCCGTCCTGATGTCGATGGGTATGATGATGATGTCGCCGGCCGTGATCGCGCTGCCGTTCAAGCTGATGCTGTTCGTGCTGGTCGACGGCTGGCAACTCCTGCTGGGCTCGCTGTCCCAGAGCTTCTACTGAGGTACCAGGCATGACTCCCGAAAGCGTGATGACCATGGGCCGCACGGCCATGGAGGTAACCCTGATGGTATCGGCGCCGCTGCTGCTGGTGGCGCTGATCATCGGCCTGATCGTCAGCATCTTCCAGGCCGCCACCCAGATCAACGAGGCGACCCTGTCCTTCATTCCCAAGCTGGTCGGCATCTTCGTCGCCCTGGTGGTGGCGGGGCCGTGGATGCTGTCGGTGATGCTCGACTACATGCGCCAGGTGTTCACCGGCATTCCCGGCCTGATCGGATAAACGCGTGCTGGCGCTGACGTCGGCGGAGATCAACGCCTGGATCGCGGGGCTGATATGGCCGCTGACGCGCATCCTGGGACTGGTCGCCTCCGCGCCGCTGTTCGGCAATGCCGGCGTGCCGGTGTCGATCAAGGTTTCGCTGGGCGTGCTGCTGGCGGCCGTGATCGCGCCCACCGTGCCGGCCGTCCCGGCGATGGACCCAAGCTCGTGGGCGGGCCTCCTGATCCTGGTGAAGGAACTCCTGATCGGCGTGGCGATGGGCTTCGCGATGCGCATCGTGTTCGCCGCCATCGAGTACGCCGGCGAGGTCGCCAGCATGACCATGGGCCTGGGCTTCGCCATTTCCTTCGATCCCAACACGCACGGCCGTTCGGCGGCGGTGGCCCAGTTCATGACCCTGGTGGCGACCATGGCCTTCCTGGCCGTCAACGCGCATCTGGTCCTGCTGGCGGCCCTGGCCGAGAGCTTCGTCACCCTGCCGATCTCCAGCACCCCCTTCTCCGGCAACGCGCCGCTGGAACTGGTGCGCTGGGGTGCGCGCATCTTCTCGGCGGGGCTGCAGCTGTCGCTGCCGATCGTGGCCGCGCTCCTGATCACCAACGTCGCCCTGGGCATCCTGACGCGCGCCGCGCCCCAGCTGAACCTGTTCGGCATCGGCTTTCCCATCACCCTGGGCGTGGGCTTCCTGACCCTGAGCCTGGCCATGCCCTACCTGGGCACGCCCATCCTCAACCTGTTCAACCAGGGCATCGAGGCGGGACGCGCGATCCCGCGCGCGGGGGCGACCCGGACACCGGCCCCTGCGGCCGCGAATCCGGCGCGGCCGGCGCCAGGCTAAGCGCCGCAACGCTCCTGACAGGATCTGTCACTGCCGTCCCTTAACATTGCCTTCTCATCAATCTTGCACGGAGAAGGCAATGCAGCCCGCTCATCATCCCGTTTTGGCCGCACAGCCCGGCATTCGCTTCGACACTTCGGACGAGACCTTGTACCCGCGGGGCTTGGTGGCCCGCACCTGCGTCAAGCGCTGGATGTTCTGGGCTTGCCAGCATTTCTCGCCGGCGATCTCGGTACTTGTGTGGGAACAGGTCGGCAAGCGGACGATCGAAGGCGGCGTCCCGGACCCGCGCGCGCTCGCCTGCGGCACGGCCGACCTGGCGCAGGCCGCCGCCGTGCTCGACCGCCACCTGTCCACGCGCGAATGGCTGGTTGGCGCTCAGGCGACCTTGGCCGAGTATGCCGTGGGGGCGCCGCTCATGACGATGGAGCAGGCAGGCTTGCCGCTGGAGGGTTATCCGCATCTGCTTGCTTGGTTTGCCCGTGTCAAGGAGCTGCCGGCATGGTGAGCCGCCCTGCTCGCGCTTGGCTTGGGGCCGGACCGGACAACGCTTGCGATCGTGGCAACAGAGGGGATACACTCATTCGTTCCCGAAATCTACAAGCGGCCAGAAAGGGATAACCCGGTCTCCCAGAAAATGTCGTCGATGGGCCTCAATGAACAGCAGATGTTGTTGCGCGATGCGCTCGATGAAACGACCTTCTTGTCTGCGTCGATGGACGAATGGAGGCTGACGCATACGCCGGTTCCATCACCACAGTGGCGGTGCGAGCCATGCTTGAACTGGCAATCGGTGACGGCACTTCAGTCACTGTCTGCGCCTTGCCGCCGCGCCGTCCACTTACCTGTCGGCGGAACCATCATCAGTGCTATAGTGCTATCTCCATCGGAAAACATGAGACAGGCAAAAACAACATCAAACAGCCTCTATCGCTTAGCCATCGGTCTCGTCCTTGTCAACGTTTTGATCGTGGCGCGATTGGCCTTCGATGTCGGCTCGACTACCTACCAAACAGCGATCAGTGCGATCTATCAGTCCGGGACTGTACAGAAATTCGTGGGTGGGGAAATCAAAGGCGCCATGCTCATTGGCCTCCGAAACGAAAGCCATACCACCACGTTCCGCGGTGTTCGAACATCACTGGCATGTGCATCGAGACTATTCATCGTTCGTGGCGAGCGCGTAGGAATTGTCGAGGTGGCCATGCGCTCGGACGTCAATTCCAACGCGGGTTTGCAGGTCCGCGAACTTCTGCTGGGCTGGTCGGCACCCGGCCCAGTGAAGTGCTCAACCATTGCGAATGAAGCTAGTGCACAAGCAGCCGGTGAGACCAGCGATCCGCCTCACTGATTCGCTGCCACCTTGCGGCGCGTATCCTCCAGCATCCGATCCAGACGCGCGCGATCGTGGACTTCCCCCCGGCTGACTACCATGCGGATCTTGCGCGTAGCCCCGATGTCCATCAGCGGATCGGCATCCAGCACCAGCAGATCGGCCGCCTTCCCGCTCTCGATACTGCCATAGCGATCCAGCTTGCCCAGGAAGCGCGGCCCGTTCACCACGGCGCTCTGCAAGGCCTGCTGCGGCGTCAGGCCGTAGCGCACGTAGAGGGCAATCTCATCGTGCAGCGCCTGCCCCGGATAGTTGTACGAATTGAGGAAACCGGCGTCGGTGCCGGCGATGATGCTCACGCCCTCCTGCGCCAGCAAAGGTAGTAGCTGCGCCGACTTCTCGAAGATGGCGTGGCGCAGCGCGATCGCCTCGGGACCGTCCTGCGCGGCACGCTGGACCCGCCATTCGTAGGTCGCGCGCAATCCCTTGCCGATGTATTTCAGGTAGTCGTCGCCGTGGTGGCTTTCCTGGTCGAGATAGGCGGTGATGCGCGATCCCCACAAGGTCGGCACGACCGCCGTGCCCTGCGCCGCCATGTGGCGGAAGGCGCGCCGCGCGGTCGTCTCGTCGTAGCTCTCCAGGCTGAGCCGCATGACGTCGCGTCCCGTCAGCTTGCCCGCCACCACCTGCTCCACCAGTTCGCCTTCGCGCGGCGTGGTGGCGCGCAGCAGATAGGTTTGATGTTCGACCGTGCCGAGTCCAGCCTCGAAGGCGCGCGCCAGCGGGATCTGCCCCGGCAGGTGGCCCGAGGTGCGCATGCCGCGCGCCTTGGCCTGGCGCAGCGCGGCCAGGTAGGTCTCCGGGGTCATGGTGCTTTCAGTGATCTTCACGAAATCGACCTGCATGGCCTGGAGCTTGTCCAGGGCCTTGCCGACCTCCTCGGGAGAGCCGACTTCGAGGGTTCCCTTCCACATCGGCTTGAGCCCTTCCAGCTTGGGGCCGGACGTAAAAATGGTCGGGCCGGCCAGCTTGCCCTCGGCGATCTGTCGGCGCCAGGACAGCACGGTGTCGGAGAGGTCGCCCGCGCAATCGCGCACCGTCGTGATGCCGTGCGCCAGGTAGAGCGGCAGCAGCTGCTTGTTTTCTTCGATGAGCGCTTCGCCGCCGCCGAAGTGCACGTGGGTGTCCCACAGGCCCGGCATCAGGAACTTGCCCGGCAAGGCGATGGTCTTCCCGGGCGCGTAGCGTTTCAGTTCCGCGTTCCCGACCACGGCGACGATGCTGTCGCCCTTCAGGAGCACGGTCTTCCCGGTGCTGCGGGTCCCGGCGGCGACGTCGATCAGCGTGGCCCCGCTCAGCGCGAGGTCGACCGCGATCTTGTCGGCGGCATGCGCCCCGCTAAGTGCCCCGGCAAGCAGGAGGGCCGCGGCGAGGAGTTTCATTGAAGGCAAGACAGGCTCCCGAAGAGTTCTACTTCGGGACATTCTACATCGCGCAGAAAGCAGGCCTGAGCGGCTTCTCGATCAGAGGTAATTGAACAGCGACAGCCCCGACATCGTCTTGAACGACATCTGCGCCGCCTGCAAGGTCGTTTGCTGCTGCTGGAAGTCCGAGATCGCCTTCACCACGTCCAGGTCCTGCAGGTCGGACAGGGTGCTGGCGTAATGGATATTGAGGTCGTCGCCCGCGCTGTCGAGGTAATCGAGCTCCTTCAGGTGCGCGCCCATCGACGCCTGCACCGTCAGCACGTTGTCGTGCGCCGCCTTCAGGTTGTCCATCGCCGTGTTCAGGCTGTTGGTCAACGCCGCCTTGCCGCTGGAGCCGTCGGCCGGCGCGCGCAGCGCCGCGATCAGGTCGGTCACGGTGGTGAACACCGACTGCTTCTCGCTCGGCTTGACCGTGAAGCTGTCGCCGTTGGCCGGCTGGCCCTTGATGTCGAAGGACATGCCGCCGAAAGAGATGGTCTTGCCCGGCTCGTAGGGCTGGTTGCTCAGCACCGCGGTCGCCGGCGTCGTGCTGGTGTCGTTGACCGTATAGGTCGTCACCGCCGGCGTGCCCGTCACGGTAAAGCTCAATGCGTAGTCATGGCCGTTCAGCTGCGAGCGGTCGGTCACCGAGCCGGACGAGATGACGGCCGCGCCCGTGTTGGCGCCGGCCGCCTGGGTCTGGAAGCTGCCGTTGCCGGTCGGGATCGCCTCGAACACGGCGCTGCCGGAAGCCGACAGCGGGAGCTTGCGCGACGCGCCCACCTGCAGCTGGCGCTGGCCCTGGTCGCCCTGGTATTGCGCGCCGCCCGGAGTGCGGGTGAAGGGCTGGGTGGTCGCCATGTAGCCCGAGAACAGGTAGCCGCCCGCACCGTCGCTGGTATTGGCCACGCCCAGCAGGTCTTCCAGGCGCCCCTCCAGCTCGGTCGCCAGCGCCTGGCGGTCGCTCAGCACCATGGTGCCGTTGCCGGCGTTGACCGCCAGCTGCTGGATGTCCTGCAGCAGGTTGCCCGCATCCTGCAAGGTGGTCTCGACGTGCGACAGCGAGGAACGCGCGTTCATGCGGTTGGTGGCGAACTGCGCATTCATTTCCTGCGCCTGGCTCACTTCCAGCGCGCGCGCCGAAGCCACCGGGTCGTCGGCCGGCGTCAGGATGCGGCGCTCGGTGGCCAGCTGCATCTGGGTGCGCGCGATGCCGCTTTGCAGCGTGCCGAGCTGGTTGGTGGCGGTGTTGAAAATGTTCAGGGTGCTGATGCGCATGGTCTACTCCGAAACTCCATTAGCGGCCGATCGACAGCAGGGTGTCGAAGATGGTGCCGGCGATCTGCATCACCTTGCCGGCCGCCTGGTAAGCCTGCTGGTACTTGATCAGGTTGGTCGCTTCCTCGTCCAGGTTCACACCCGAGACGTCGCTGGCGGCGCCCTGCGCCTGCGCCAGCAGGGCGTCGCCGGCCTTGGCGTTCACCTGCACTTCGCGCGTCTTGTTGCCGACCGTGCTGACCAGCTGGGCGTACGAGGTCTGGAAGGTCGCGCTGCCGTTGTTGAAGATGTTCTTGGTCTGCAGGTCGCCCAGCAGGCCGATGTTGCGGGTGTCGCCGCTGCCGCTGCTGTTGGCGGCGATCTGGAAGGTGTCGCCGTTGCCCGGCGCGCCCGTCATGGTCACGCTGACGCCGCCGAAGGTATAGGTGGCGCCGTTGGTGAACGGCACGTTGCTGGCCGGCGCAGGGTAATCGGTCGCCACGCCCGCGGTGTCGACCACGCGTACCGCCATGCCGGCCGGGAAGCCCGTCATCTGGCCGGTGGCGCCGTCGTACGCGAGGGTCACCGGCAGCGACGGGCCCGCGCCCAGGAAGTCGCTGTCGACCTTGCCTTCGCTGATCTTGCCCGTGCCGGTATTGCTCAAGGGAGCGCTGGTGGCGATCGGGGCCGCCGCCGCGATCTGCGACACGTCGTTGGCCAGCACCTTGAAGTTGGCGGCGCCGTTGATGGTCGGGCGCACCAGGAAGTTGTCGCCGGCCTGGGCCAGGCCCGAGATGTTGAACTCGACGCCGTCGATCACCTGGGTGGTGCCGGCCGCGTTGTACGGGGTGATCGCGGTCGAGGTGTTGTCCGACAGCCGGATCACGTTGTAGTTGGTGCCGTCGAACTCGACCTTGTAGTCGCTGTCCTTGAGCTGGCCCGGGTCCGTCACCTTGGCGGCCACCTCGGTGGTCGAGGACAGGGCGTTGTTGATGTTCCTGCCCACGAAGGCCGGCGACTCGGAGAAGAAATCCGCGCCCGGCTGGCCGTTCGCGTCCAGGCCCAGCTTGTGCTGCTTGTTGAATTCGATCGCCATGCCGAGCGCGACCTTCCCGAGCGCGCTCTGGGCAGGGTCGAGGGTGGTGACGCGGAAGTCCAGCGCGCCGCCCAGTTCGCCGCCGCTCAGGGTGCCTTCCGGCAGGATCGAGACCTTGCTGCCGACCACGTAGCCCACTTCGAGGCGGGTCAGGTCGACCGGCGACTTGGTCGCCGCCAGCTGGTAGGCCTGCTGCCCCACCACCAGCGGCTGGCCGGTGCCGATCGAGATCGTCAGGCTGTTGTTGTCGCCCGGGGTGACGGTGGCCTTCACCTGCTTGTTCAGTTCCAGCACCAGCTGGTCGCGCTTGTCCAGCAGGTCGTTCGGCGCGCGCGTCTCGCTCGACGCGTAGTTGCCGATCTGTTCGTTCAGCCCGGCGATCTGCTGGGCGTAGGTATTGATGATGTTGACGCTGGCTTCGATCGTGGTGTTGACGCCTTCGCGGATCTCGCCCAGGCGCGCGTCCAGGGCCTGGAAGCGGGTCGCCATGGTGTCGGCGGCGGACAGCATGGCCTGGCGCGAGGGCACCGAGGCGCGGTTGGCGGCCATGTCCTGCACGCCCTTGAAGAAGCCCTGCAGCGCCGGCGACAGGCCCGCGGTCTGGTCGGCCAGCAGGTTGTCGATCTGGGAAATCTGCGAGTAATACGATTCCAGGCCGCTCACGCTGGCCTGGGCGGTGCGCACCTGGGTGTTCAGGAATTCGTCGCTGTAGCGCTTGATCTGCGAGATCTGGGTGCCGGTGCCCAGGAAGCCGATGCCGCCCAGGTCGAGCGCCACCGCGGTGGATTGCACCACGCCCTGGCGGCTGTAGCCCGGCACGTTGGCGTTGGTGATGTTGTGGCCGGTCGTGGACAGGCCCGCCTGTGCCGCGAACAGGCCGCTTTTGCCAATGCTGAGAAGGTTACCGGCCATGTTGATCTTCTTTCTCTAACTCTCTACGTTGACGGCAGCTTTTCCGGAAACTTGATGGTCCGGTCAGGCCAGCGAATGCTTGATGATGCGGGTCAGCTTGGCGGCGTACTGCGGATCGGTCGCATAGCCGGCGCGCTGCAGGCCGTGGGCGAAGGCGGCCGCATCGCCGCCGCTGTCCAGCACTTTTTCATAGCGCGGATTCCTGGCCAGCATGTTGGCGTAATCCTTGAACGATTCCGCCGGCGAATCGTAGGCACGGAACTTCTCCACCTTGGTGTGCGGGCGGCCGTTCACGTACTCGGTCGTGACCGAGGTGGCAACCTTGCCTTTCCAGCCAGGGCCGGCCTTGATGCCGAACAGGTTGTGGCTGTTGCTGCCGTCGGCATTGCGGATCATGCGCTTGCCCCAGCCGGTCTCGAGCGCGGCCTGGCCCAGCATGAACTTGGCCGGCACGCCGGTGGCGCGCTCGGCTTCGGCCGCGTGGACGTGCAGCTTTTCCTGGAAGGAGCGCACGTGCGGCGCCTGGATGCGGCCGGTCGCGGTGGTCAGGGGCAGCGGCGGCGCGCCCGCCGGGGCGGCGCCGGTCTTGATCATGGTGGCGGCGTCCATCGGGCCCGGCATGGCGCTGCCGGACGCGCTGTTGCTCATACCTGCATTGCCTGCGCCGCCGATCGCCAGCGCCTGCTGGCCCATGTTCTGGGCGCCCAGCTGGCGGGTCAGCACATCGGCCAGGCCCATGCCGCGCTTGGCCAGGTTCTGGCTCATTTGCTGGTCCAGCATGCCGGTGAACATCCTGGTCTGCTGGTTGTCGAGCATGCCTTCCTGCGGGGTGGCGTCGCGCATGCTCTTCATCATCATGTTGATGAACATCGACTCGAACTGGGTAGCCGCTTCCTTCAGCGCGCCCGGCGAGCCGGCCTTCGCGCTTTGCCTGAGGTCACCCAGGCCCTTGGTGTCGAGGGCGAACTTGGTGCTCAGGTCGGATTTGTTCGAGGCGATCATGATGCGTCTTCCTTAGATGATCTCGAGGTCGGCGCGCAGCGAGCCGGACGCCTTCAGCGCCTGCATGATGGCCAGCAGGTCCTGTGGCGTGGCGCCGATCGAATTCAGCGCCTTGACCACTTCGGCCAGCGAGGCGCCGCCCTTCACCATCAGCACCTTGCCCGGATCCTTCTTGATCTCGACCGAGGGGTTCTGGGTGACCACGGTGGCGCCGCGCGAACCCGGCGCCGGCTGGCTGACACTGGTGTCGGCGCCGATGGTCACCGACAGGTTGCCGTGCGAAATGGCGCAGTTGTCCAGCATCACGGCCTGGTTCATCACCACCGAGCCGGTGCGCGCATTCAGGATCACTTTCGCCGAGGCCGAAGCCGGCTTGATGTCGATCTGTTCCAGCATGCCCAGGAAGGCCACGCGCTGGTCGCTCGAGGACGG
>CAMPHU010000060.1 GCA_946886065.1 uncultured Massilia sp.
CAGCCGTACCGGATAGCCCAGCTGGTGCTGCCACACATGCACCATCTCGTGCATGAACCAGTGGATCGCGCCGGGATCGCCGCGCGTGTAGTCGGGAAGAAAACAGGAATGGTGGAAGTACAGGCTGCCGTTCGGCGTCATGCAGCAGTTCCTGGGCTGGAACGGCATATACCGCCGGTTGTACACACGTACCCGGCGGTAGTCGACGGCGTCGCCGAAAAGGAGCGACGCCATCCGGATTTCGCCCGCGCTCAGCGGGCGCGCGAGCGTCCGCATGCGAAGGATTTACTGCGGACGAAGTGCGGCGGCCGCCCTGGCCAGCTCGGTGATCTGGTCCCACTGGCCGGCGTTCATCAGGTCCTTCGGGGTCAGCCAGGAACCGCCCACGCAGGCCACGTTCTTGCAGGCCAGGAACTTCGGCGCGGTCTCGATCGAGATGCCGCCAGTCGGGCAGAAGGTCACGTCCGGCAGCGGGCCGCCGATCGCGTTCAGCATGCCCACGCCGCCCGCCGGCACCGCCGGGAACAGCTTGAGCTGGCGGAAGCCCGCCTCGCGCGCCGCCATCACTTCGGACGGGGTCATCACGCCCGGCAGCAGCGGCAGGCCGCTGGTCCTGGCCGCTTCGATCAGGGTCGGCGTCAGGCCCGGCGACACGCCGAACACCGCGCCCGCATCGCGCGCGGCGGCGAATTCTTCCGGCTGGGTCAGGGTGCCGACGCCGACGATGGCGCCTTCCACCTGGCTCATGGCGCGGATCGCGCCGAGGCCGTGCTGGGTGCGCAAGGTCACTTCGAGCACGCGGATGCCGCCTGCCACCAGAGCTTTCGCCAGCGGCACGGCCTGGTCGGGATCGTCGATGGCGATTACCGGGATGACGCTCGCCGAGCGCATGATTTCAAGTAAGGTCATTTCTGCGTCCTAAAAAGAAAGTCTTCATCGGAACCCGGCATGATTTCGCCGGCGTCCACGCCTTCGTGCAGCGGTACGGTGGTGGGAATCGGCGACGGCAGCGGGAAGGTGGCCGCGCCCTCTTCCGCCGCACTGATCGCGGCGCGGAACATCGCGAACAGCTCGCGGCCCATGCCGATATGGCTCTTCGACAGGTCGGCGGTGGCCATCTTGCGCGCTGCCCAGACATCGGCCGGCACCAGGGCGTCGAGCGTACCGGCAGTGGCGTCGACACGGATCATGTCGCCGTCGCGCACCAGGCCCAGCGGGCCGCCCGCCAGGATCTCCGGCGAGACGTGGATCGCCGCCGGCACCTTGCCCGATGCGCCCGACATGCGGCCGTCGGTCACCATCGCCACGTGGAAGCCGGCATCCTGCAGGTTGGCCAGCGCGGGGGTCAGCGCGTGCAGTTCCGGCATGCCGTTGGCGCGCGGGCCCTGGAAGCGGATCACGGCCACGAAGTCGCGCTCAAGCTTGCCCGCCTTGTAGGCGTGCATGAAGTCGTCCTGCGAATCGAAGGTCAGGGCCGGAGCCTCGACCACGTGATGCTCGGCCTTGACCGCCGAGATCTTCATCACCGCGCGGCCCAGGTTGCCCTGCACCAGCACCATGCCGCCGTTGTTGCTGAAGGGGTTCGATGCCTTGCGCAGCACGGCTTCGTCGCCGCTTTGTTCCGGCAGGTCGCGCCAGACCACCTTGCCGTCCTCACCCAGGAAAGGCTCCTTGCAGTGGGCGCGCAGGCCGTGGCCCAGGATGGTGTTGACGTCTTCGTGCGCCAGGCCGGCGTCCAGCAGTTCGCGGATCACAAAGCCCGGGCCGCCGGCGGCCTGGAAGTGGTTCACGTCGGCTTCGCCGTTCGGATAGACGCGGGTGAGCGACGGCACCACTTTCGACAGCTCGTCGAAGTCGTTCCAGTCGACCACGATGCCCGCGGCCCGCGCCATCGCGATGATGTGCAGGGTGTGGTTGGTCGAGCCGCCGGTGGCGTGCAGCGCGACGATGGCGTTGACGATGGACTTCTCGTCCACGATGCGGCCGATCGGCATGTAGTTGCCGCCCTGCTGGGAGATCGACACGGCATGCTGTGCCGCGGCCGCCGTCAGCGCGTCGCGCAGCGGGGTGCCCGGGGTGATGAAGGCGGCGCCCGGCAGGTGCAGGCCCATCATCTCCATCAGCATCTGGTTGCTGTTGGCGGTGCCGTAGAAGGTGCAGGTGCCGGCGCCGTGGTAGGACGCGGATTCGCCTTCGAGCAGCTCTTCGCGGGTGGCTTCGCCCTTGGCGTAGCGCTGGCGGATCGCGGCCTTTTCCTTGTTCGAGATCCCCGAGGTCATCGGGCCGCCCGGCACGAAGATGCCCGGGATGTGGCCGAAGTGCAGCGCGCCGATCAAGAGGCCCGGCACGATCTTGTCGCAGATGCCCAGGTAGAGCGCGGCGTCGAACATGTTGTGCGACATGCCCACGGCCGTGGCCATGGCGATGGCGTCGCGCGAGAACAGCGACAGCTCCATGCCCGGCTGGCCCTGGGTCACCCCGTCGCACATGGCCGGCACGCCGCTGGCGAACTGGGCCACGGCGCCGACCTCGCGCACGGCTTCCTTGATCACTTTCGGGAAATATTCGAAGGGCTGGTGGGCCGACAGCATGTCGTTGTAGGACGAGACGATCGCCACCGAGGGCTGCTTGTATTCGCGCAGCTTGAGCTTGTCGTTGGCGGGGAAAGCGGCGAAGCCGTGCGCCAGGTTGGTGCACGACAGCGCGCCGCGCTGCACGCCCTGCACGCGCGCGGCTTCCAGGTGCGCCAGGTAGGCCGCGCGGGACGGCTTGCTGCGCTGGACGATGCGATTGGTAACCTGTTCAACTACAGGGTGGAGCGCCATGTTCGTTCCTTCCAAAATTTTATAACTGAAATTTTACTACAGAATCGCCCAATGCGCTTGCCGCCCGTCTTTCCCTCTTTTGACGGGGGAGCTTGACCAGCCCGCTTGTCGGGCCGTAATGAGGATGAGAGAGCGCGCACAAACTTTTATGTAGTGAATTTACGGGCGCTTCCCTGTATTATTCGCTTACCTATCATGACAATTGTGCCACGCACTCCGATCCCATGCGCCAGCCTTCCCTGACCAGCACCGCCAGCTTCCAAGCCCTCGATCAACATGCAGAAGACGCCGAACTGTGGCAGATGCGCGAACTGTTCGCCGCCGACCCGCAGCGCTTCGAGCGCCTGTCGGTCGAGGCGGCGGACCTGTTCCTAGACTATTCAAAAAATCGCCTCGACGGGCGCACGCTTGAACTGCTGGTCCAGCTGGCAAAAGAGCGCGGCGTCGAGCAGCGCCGCGACGCCATGTTCGCGGGCGAACGCATCAACAACACCGAAAACCGCGCCGTCCTGCACACCGCCCTGCGCGCGCCGCGCGACGCCAAGCTGACCGTCGACGGCCAGGATATCCCGGCCGACGTGCACGCCGTGCTCGACCGCATCAAGACCTTCAGCGACGCCGTCCGCAGCGGCGAATGGAAGGGCCACACCGGCAAGCCCATCACCGACATCGTGAACATCGGCATCGGCGGCTCGGACCTGGGCCCCAAGATGGTGGTGCTGGCCCTGCGCCACTACGCCCACCCGCGCCTGCGCATGCACTTCGTGTCGAACGTCGACGGCCACGACATGGATGCGGCCCTCGGCCAGGTCGATCCGGAAACCACCCTCTTCATCGTCGCCTCGAAGACCTTCACCACGGCCGAGACCATGATGAACGCGCAGACCGCGCGCAGCTGGTTCCTCACGCATGCGAACGAGGAGGCGCTGGCGAAGCACTTCGTGGCGGTGTCGACCAATACCGAGGCCATCAAGACCTTCGGCATCGACCCGGCCAACATGTTCCCGTTCTGGGACTGGGTGGGCGGCCGCTACTCGGTGTGGTCGGCGATCGGCCTGCCGGTGGCGCTGGCGGTCGGCTTCGGCTACTTCAGCGACTTCCTGGCCGGCGCCCATGCCATGGACCAGCACTTCCGCACCGCGCCGCTCGAGCAGAACATGCCGGCGATCCTGGCCCTGGTGGGCTTCTGGAACCGCCAGTTCCTGGGCTGCCCGTCGGTCACCATCGCGCCCTACCACCAGGACCTGAACCGCTTCCCGGCCTACCTGCAGCAGCTCGACATGGAAAGCAACGGCAAGCGCGTCACCCGCGACGGCGAGCCGGTCGATACCGCGACCTGCCCGGCGATCTGGGGCGAGTGCGGCACCAACGGCCAGCATGCCTACTTCCAGCTGCTGCACCAGGGCAGCGACCTGACCCCGATCGACTTCATCGCCGCCCTGCGCCCGGCGCACGAGATGGAGCACCACCACACCGCCCTGCTGGCGAACTGCTTCGCCCAGTCGGAAGCCTTCATGAAGGGCAAGACCGCCGACGAAGTGCGCGCCGACCTGCAGCAGCAGGGCCTGCCGTCGGACGAAGTGGAGCGCCTGGTGCCGCACAAGACCTTCCCGGGCAACCGTCCGAGCAACACCATCCTGATGGAACGCCTGACCCCGTCGACCCTGGGCGCGCTGATCGCGCTCTACGAGCACAAGACCTTCGTGCAGGGCGTGATCTGGGATGTCAACAGTTTCGACCAGTGGGGCGTTGAACTGGGTAAGGTGCTCGCCAAGAAGATCGAAGCCGAACTGGCGGGCGAGCCGCAGCCGGCCCGGCACGACAGCTCGACCAACGGACTGATCGCACGCGCCAAGGCCGCCGTCTGAGCGCAACCCAGGACAAGCAAAGAACATGGCAATGGAAAAATTCGAAGTGGTCCACGACGCGCCCATGCTCGTGGGCGAGTCGGCGATCTGGCACGAGGTCGAGTCGGCCTTGTACTGGGTCGACATCAACGGCCTGACGGTCAACCGCGTGCATCCGGCGAGCGGCAAGTATTCGTCGTGGAAGATGGCCTCGGAACCGTCGGCGCTGGCCGTGGACGGCGACAACAACCTGGTCGTGGCCACGCGCCGCGGCCTGCTGCGCCTGAACACCACCACCGGCGAAGAGACGCCGATCGCGGACGCGCCCTACGACGTCACCAAGGTGCGCTTCAACGACGGCCGGGTGGACCCGGCGGGCCGGTTCTGGATCGGCACCATGTACGAGCCGCGCGACCAGCCGGCGGCGGAGATGTACGTGCTCGACCGCGGCCAGCTGCGCCGTGCGTGGGCGGGCGGGATGACCAATTCGAATGGCCTGGCCTGGAGCCTGGATGGGCGCACGATGTTCCATGCGGATACCACGACGCACCGGATCGATTGCTATGACTACGATCCGGCGACGGGGACGCAGAGCAACCAGCGCACCTTGCTGAGCTTCCCGACCGACAAGTCGGCGCCCGGGTATGGCGGGCGTCCGGATGGGGCGACCATCGACAGCGAAGGCGCGTACTGGGTGGCGATGTTCGAGGGCGGGCGCGTGCTGCGCATCGCGCCGTCGGGCGAAATCCTGCGCGAGATCCTGCTGCCGGCGCGCTGCCCGACCTCGATCGCGTTCGGTGGGGCGGATTTGCGCACCATGTACATCACCACGGCCAGCCACGGGCGCTCGGCGCAGGAGCTGGCGGAGTATCCGCTGAGCGGGAAGGTGCTGTGCACGCGGGTGGATGTGGCGGGGCGGGAGGAGCCGGAGTATCGCGGCTGAGAAGTATCGGACCTTTGTTCCGGCCCCTGGCCCCAAGGCCGTCGTCCCGGCAAAGGCCGGGACCCAAGTTCGCATGCGCCGCCATGAACGCCCACCGTAAGTGGTGTGTACACAAACTTGGGTCCCCGCCTTCGCGGGGATGACGTTTCGGAGCAAACGATACGATTCAAGCCAACAATGACCCGGCGCCCGAACACCTTCCGACGCGCCTCCATCCGCCAGCCTGTGGCACCATCGACCGCCATCCCCTCCAGATCGGTTTCGTAGTAAATTTTCTTGCAAATCCAATATTTGTGTAGTAAATTTACATTAAGCTTTCTCCCATCCCTAGCACTGACTCCGACACCATGGCCCTTTCCGATTTCGATCTCGTTTTCTTTGGCGGCAGCGGCGACCTTGCGATGCGCAAGCTGCTCCCCGCGATGTACGCGCGCGACGTCTGCAATGACCTCCCCGCCAGCGCCCGCATCATCTGCGTCGGCCGCGACGACATGAGCCAGGAAGCCTTCCTGCAATTCGTCGAAAACAACTCGAAACCGCACATCAAGGAAGCCCCGGTCGACGAGCACTGGGCCCGCTTCCTCAAGCGCATCACCTACGTGGCCCTGAACGCCACCGACGTGCGCACCTACGACCCACTGGTCGAGGCCCTGCGCAAGGACGAGTCGCTCACCCGCGTCTACTACCTGGCCACCCCGCCCCACCTGTTCGCCACCATCTGCGACAACCTGGCCGAGACCGGCCTGGCCACGCCGAACTCGCGCGTGGTGCTGGAAAAGCCGCTGGGCCGCGACCTGGCCTCGGCCAAGCAGATCAATGCCGACGTCGGCAAGGTGTTCGCCGAATCGCAGATCTACCGGATCGACCACTACCTGGGCAAGGAAACCGTGCAGAACCTGCTGGCCCTGCGCTTCGGGAACATCCTGTTCGAGCCGCTGTGGCGCCGCGAATGGATCTCCGATGTGCAGATCACCATCGCCGAGAAGATCGGCGTCGGCAACCGCCTCGGCTACTACGACACCTCGGGCGCGCTGCGCGACATGCTGCAGAACCACCTGCTGCAGCTGCTGTGCATCGTGGCCATGGAGCCGCCCACCTCGATCGCGCCGGACGCCGTGCGCGACGCCAAGCTGCAGGTGCTGCGCTCGCTGAAGCGCTTCACCCCGACCACCCTGGCCCAGAACATCGTGCGCGGCCAGTACCGCGCCGGCCACATCGACGGCAAGGCCGTGCCGGGCTACCGCGACGAGCCGGAAGCGCCCAAGCAGTCGCGCACCGAGACCTTCGTGGCGATGAAGGCCGAGATCGACACCTGGCGCTGGGCCGGCGTGCCCTTCTACCTGCGCACCGGCAAGCGCATGGCCGACCGCCTGGCCGAGATCGTGGTGCGCTTCAAGCAGATCCCGCATTCGATCTTCAACCAGCCGACCTCCAGCTTCCAGCCGAACAGCCTGGTGATCCGCCTGCAGCCGGACGAAGGCCTGTCGATGAACCTGATGGCCAAGACCCCGGGTGACTCGATGCGCCTGAAGCAGGCCGAGCTCGAACTCGACTTCCGCGAGCAGTTCACCAGCCCGCGCATGGAAGCCTACGAGCGCCTGCTGCTCGACGTGCTGCGCGGCCAGCTGACCCTGTTCATGCGCGGCGACGAACTGGAAGCGGCCTGGGAATGGGTCGAACCGATCCTGGACCACTGGGAAGAAGACGACAGCGCGCCGGCGCCCTACACCTCCGGCACCTGGGGCCCCGCCGCATCCAGCGCACTGATCGGCCGCGACGGCCTGCAGTGGCGCGAAGAAGTCCTGCCCGAAGACTGAGGCCATCATGCTGCTCGACTCGATCCGCACCCAGCTCGATTCGCTCTCCAAGTCGGAGCGCAAGGTCGCGCTCGCGGTGCTCGCCGCCCCGTCCGCGACGGTCAGCCAGAACATCACGGCGCTGGCCAAGAGCGCGCAGGTGTCCGAACCGACCGTGGTGCGCTTCTGCCGCACGCTCGGCTACGAGGGCTGGCACGAGTTCAAGCTCAAGCTGGCCCAGGGCCTGGCCCTGGCCCTGCCCGGCGCCAACGAGCAGCCGGCCCAGGACGATTTGGCCTCGGACCTGATCAACAAGATCTGCAGCCGCTCGATCAACACCCTGCTCGACCTGCGCAACAACCTCAAGCCGGAACTGATCCAGAAGGCGCTCGACATCCTGTCGCGTGCCAACAAGATCGAGTTCTACGGCCAGGGGACCTCGGGTTTCGTCGCGGCGGATGCGCAGCACAAGTTCTTCCGTTCTGGCGTGCCGACGGTGGCCTATACCGATCCGGCGATTCACTCCATCGCGGCGGCCCTGCTGCGCGAAGGCGATGCGGTGGTGGCGATTTCGCAGCGCGGGAACAATCCGTCGATGACGCGCTCGGCCAAGCTGGCGCGGGCCGGCGGGGCCGAGGTGATCGTGCTGGCGCCGTCCGGGACGCCGCTGGCGGAGATGGCGACGCTCTTCATCCCGATCGACCTGGTGTTCGCGATCGACCCGTACACGCCGATTTCGGCGCGGCTGGCTTATCTCGTCGTCATCGATGTGCTGGCGGTGGGGCTGGCATTGCGGCGCGGGCCGGAGTTCCGCAAGAAGATGCAGAATGCGCAGAAGGCGCTGCAGGAATTCGACATGCAGTTCGATTCCTTCATCGGCTGAACCTCTTCCGCATGCGATGCGCGCTCTCAGCGCGCTTTCTTCCCACCCTGCAGCGGACGCTTGGCGGCGATCGTCATCTGGTTATTGTCCGGATACAGCCGGGCCGTCTCGATGCCCCGGATATTTTCCTCGGTCGCATTGGTCTGGTTGCGCAAGGTCCAGTTCGCGTTGCGGTAAGCCTTGAGCAGCACGATGCCCGGCCCGTCGCCGGCGGCTTGCCACCTGCCGCGAATTTCGGGCGAGCCCAGCGGTTTCCACAAGTAGCTGCCGTCGGCGTTGATGCGCAGGCCTTCGGTCGCCGCGTGGTAGGAATATTCGCTGACTTCATAGCGCCCCTCAATCCGGGTGTTGACCGCCATGACCTCGCCGGTCGACCAGTCGCCGACGAAGAAATTCGTCCAGAACGGCTCCCGCCCGATGCCCGCGACCAGGCCCCAGTCGGTCCACTCCGGATTGTCGGGGAACTTGTCCGATGCGATCCGGTACTTCTTTTCATACACGCCGGTCGACGCAGCCGGGCCCGGGCCCGGACCGACTTCGCTCACGGTGCCGGTGCGCCAGCCGGTCGGCAGGTAGAACTGGACCCGCTGTCCCGGTGTGTAGGTGCCGAAGGGCGCCCAGCGGGTCTTGCCCGCGGCCGCCGGCGCCGCGGCGGCTTGCGCCGGACGTGGCGCGGGCTGGGCGGCCGGAACCGCGGCGGCCGGCCTTCTCGCCGGCGCCGCGCCCTTGGCCGCGCCCCCCAGCAGGCGCGCGACGTCCATGGCCCCGGCGGCGCGCGCGTGGTCCAGCGCGCTCTTGCCGTTCTCGTCGCGCATGGAAGGGTCCGCGCCCTGGCTCAGCAGGAAGGCGACGATATCCGCATGCCCGGCAGCAGCGGCGCTCATCAGCGCAGTGCGTCCGTCCTCCCGTTGCCAATTGACGTCGGCGCCGCCCTGGACGATGCTTTTCACCTCATCGAGGTAACCGCCATCGGCGTCGCGGAACAAGGCATCGGCCTTGAATTTTCCGTTGTACCTGGCCCATGGGCCGCTCGGCGCCGCGCGGGGCGCCGCCACGGCCGGCGCCGGCTGGTCCGGCTGGACCGGCGCCTTCGCCCCCTGGCCCAGCAAGCGCACGACGTCCATCGCCCCCGCCGCGCGCGCCAGGTCCTGGGCGGTCTTGCCGTACTGGTCGCGCAGCGTGGCATCCGCACCCTGGCTGAGCATGTAGGCAACAATGTCCGCATGGCCGGCCGCGGCTGCGCTCATCAGGGGCGTACGGCCGTCTTCGCGCTGCCAGTTGAGGTCGCCGCCACCTTGCACGATGCTCTTGATTTCGTCGAGGTAGCCGCCATCCGCGTCACGGAACAAGGCGTCCGCCTTGAACTTCCCGTTGTACTTGGCCCAGGGACCGCCAGGAGCGGCCGATGCCGGGACGGATGCCACGAGAAGGGAAAGCACGACGGCGGTCAATCTTGGGATCATGGCGGCTCAGGGCGGAAGTATTAGGAAATGCAGAATATCAGTGCGTCATCACACATGTCCAGACGGCAATAACGATCGTCGTCAGCAGGCGACAGTGTCCCGGCGGCGCCTGCTTGCAGGGCCCGGCCTGGCCGCAGGTGTAAAATAGCGGGTTTTCGACAGTCTCCCGGTCATGCCATGCACATCAATCCCGAACGCAGCACCCGCCCCGACTATGACCTGCTGGTGCGCCAGGTCACCAGCATCCTCGAAGGCGAACGCGACCTGACCGCGAACGCTTCGCAGTTCTCGGCCCTCGTCTACGACACCGTCGCCGACCTGAACTGGGCGGGCTTCTACCTGACCGTCCCTTCGAAGAAGGGCGAAGGCCAGGACCTGCTGGTCGGCCCCTTCCAGGGCAAGCCGGCCTGCGCCCGCATCCCGTTCGGCCGCGGCGTCTGCGGCACGACCGCCGTCGAGCGCAAGACCATCGTGGTGCCGGACGTGCACGCGTTTCCGGGGCATATCGCTTGCGATTCGGCCTCGGCGTCGGAGATCGTGATTCCGCTGATTAAGGACGACAAGCTGGTCGGGGTGTTCGATATCGACAGCCCGATCCCCGACCGCTTCTCGGAAGAAGACCGTATCGGCCTCGAAGCCATGATCGTTGCCTTCCTCGACGGCACCGACTGCTGATTGCGCTGTCGGTTTGCTAGCAAACTTGGGTTCCCGCCAAGGGGACGCCTAGTCCGGGAATGACGGTTTTAAGGTAACGGGCTGACGGTCAGCGTGATTAAAGCCGCAGCATGTTGCACGTCATACGCGCCACTGGCGCCTATGACTCCCCGCGCAGGCGGGGACCCAGGTTCCCAAACCCAAGCCCGCGCCACTAGAATACAAGTCACACCACCAAACACCGAGACCCACACCATGAACCAACTCGAACAGCTCAAGCAATACACCACCGTGGTCGCCGACACCGGCGACTTCCAGTCGATCAAGGCCTACGCCCCGCAGGACGCGACCACCAACCCTTCCTTGATCCTGAAGGCCGTGCAAAAGCCGGAATACCGCCCGCTGCTGGAAAAAGCCATCGCCGACGCGCCCCACGCGGAGATCGATGAAATCGTCGACAACCTCCTGATCGGCTTCGGTGTCGAGATCCTGAAGTACGTCCCTGGCCGCGTCTCGACCGAGATCGACGCCGCCCTGTCCTTCGACACCGAAGCGACCGTGGCCAAGGGCCGCGAACTGATCGCCCTGTACGAAAAGGCCGGCGTGTCGCGCGAGCGCGTGCTGATCAAGATCGCGTCGACCTGGGAAGGCATCCGCGCCGCCGAGATCCTGGAGAAGGAAGGCATCCACTGCAACCTGACCCTGCTGTTCTCCCTGTGCCAGGCCGTGGCCTGCGCCGAAGCCGGCGTCCAGCTGATCTCGCCGTTCGTGGGCCGCATCTACGACTGGTACAAGAAGTCGACCGGCAATGAGTACACCGGCGCCGACGATCCGGGCGTGCAGTCGGTCAAGCGCATCTACCAGTACTACCGCAAGTTCGGCTACAAGACCGAAGTCATGGGCGCGAGCTTCCGCAACACCTCGCAGATCCTGGAACTCGCGGGCTGCGACCTGCTGACCATCTCGCCGGACCTGCTGCAGAAGCTGGCCGATTCCGACGCGCCGGTCGAGCGCAAGCTGACCCATGACGCGAACGCCGACATCGCCAGGATCGACATCGACGAAAAGACCTTCCGCTTCATGCTCAACGAAGACGCGATGGGCACCGAGAAGCTGGCCGAAGGCATCCGCGCCTTCGTCGCGGACTCGATCAAGCTGAAGAAGATGATCGCCGAGATGCGCTGATTGCCAGGCGCTCAAGCAAACGACAACGCCGCCCTCGGGCGGCGTTGTTCATTCAGGCGCGGGGGGTTCAGCAGGCCCGCAGGCCGGCCAGGTAGGTGTCCACCACATGCCCGCCCAGCGCCAGCAGGTCGAAGCTGGTGGGTTCGAAGATCCAGTTGCGGATCAGGCCATCGATCATGATCCAGCCGCCCATCGCCGCCTCGTGGGTGCCGACCTCCGGCCGCAGCATGCCCTTTTCCTTGGCCTGCTTCAGGTGGCCTTCCATCTTGGTTTTCCACATGCCGATCGATTCGCGGCGGCGCGCGCGCACCGAGTCGACTTCGTCCACGAACTCGGTCTTCAGGGTCGCGATCTCGAACACGCGGCGCGCCTTTTCGTCCTCGGCCACGATGCGCAGCACCGTCATCATCTCGTCGCGCAGGCATTGCAGCGGATCGGTGATCTCGCGCTGCTCCAGCACCTGCATCGCCTCTTCGATCGGGAACTTGCCGCGATCCATCATTGCATTGAAGAGCGCTCCCTTGTCCAGGAAATGCCAGTAGATCGCACCGCGCGTCACGCCCGCAGCGCTTGCTATATGCTGCAACGTTGTCCTGGAAACGCCTTGTTTCGCGAACAATATTTCCGCTGCGTCTAAAATACTGTCGCGGGTCGCGGCCGCTTCTTCCTTGGTACGACGGGCCATTTTTTAACGCCTATTCCAAAAATCAGAGAGCCAAAACAATTTACATACAATCGTGATAGTATATAAAACTGACTGCAAAATCCAGCGATGATATCGCTCTCACGAGAGAAGTTGTTGTTCCGTGAGTGCGTCATCCTGTTTCATTAACTAGAAGGAAGCATGTAATGCGCTCTGCCAACTCCTCTTCCCTGTCCATGACCCGGGTTGCTACCGCTACCCTGGCGGCCCTCGTGCTGCTGTCCGCCTGTGGCAAGAAAGACGCCGCTACCCCCGGCGCCGGCGGTCCGGGAGGCCAGATGCCGGCGCCGGAAGTCGGCGTCATCACCACCAAATTCGAACCGGTCGCCCTGCAGACCGAACTGCCGGCGCGCGCCGAACCGGTCCGCACCGCCCAGGTGCGCGCCCGCGTCAACGGCGTCGTCCTGAAGCGCCTGTTCACCGAGGGAAGCGAAGTCAAGCAAGGCCAGTCGCTGTTCCAGATCGATCCGGCCCCGTACCAGGCCCAGCTTAACAGCAGCCAGGCCGCGCTGGCGCGCGCCCAGGCGACCCTGAACCAGGCCAGCGCCCAGGCCAAGCGCTACGCGCCGCTGGCCGAAGCCAAGGCGATCAGCGAACAGGAATACACCAACGCCGTCGCCGCCCAGAAGACCGCCGAAGCCGAAGTGGCGGCCGCCAGGGCCCAGCTGCGCGTCTCGCAGATCAATCTCGGCTACTCGAATGTCAACGCCCCGATCTCGGGCCGCATCGGCCGCGCCCTGGTGACCGAAGGCGCGCTGGTGTCCGCCGCCGAAGCCACCGAAATGGCGCTGATCCAGCAGACCAACCCGATGTACCTGAACATCACCCAGTCGGCCAGCGAGCTGCAGCGCCTGCGCAAGCAGGCCGGCGGCTCGAAGCTGGCTTCCAGCCTGCCGGTCACCGTGATGCTGGACGACGGCACCGAAATGCCGGTACGCGGCAAGCTGCTGTTCTCGGACGTGACCGTGGACCCGAGCACCGGCCAGGTGACCCTGCGCGCCACCGTGCCGAACGCGGACAACGCCCTGCTGCCGGGCCAGTACGTGCGCGTGCGCCTGTCCCAGGCCGAACTGCCGAGCGGCATCCTGGTGCCCCAGCAGGCCGTGACCCGCGGCGGCGCCCAGGGCGATACCCTGACCGTGATCGGCGCCGACAACAAGCCGGCTCCGCGCACCGTCAAGATCGCCTCGCAGAACGGCCAGAACTGGGTCGTCACCGAAGGCCTGAAGGAAGGCGAGCGCGTGATGGTCGACGGCTTCCAGAAGCTCCAGATGCTGCCGCCGGGCACCCCGGTCAAGACGGTTCCATGGACCCCGAAGGCCACCCAGGCCGCCGCGGCCCCGGCGCCCGCAGCAGCGAAGTAAGCGCAGCAGGATAAGAACAGGAAACTCCAATGGCACGCTTTTTTATTGACCGCCCTATTTTCGCCTGGGTGATCGCGCTGTTCATCATGGTGATCGGCGGTGTTTCGATCACCCAGCTGCCGATCGCGCAGTATCCGAACGTGGCGCCGCCATCGATCGTGATCAACGCCGCCTACCCGGGCGCCTCGGCACAGACCCTGGAAGACTCGGTCATCTCCGTCATCGAACGCGAGATGAACGGCTCGCCGGGCCTGATCTACATGGAATCGAGCAGCTCCGCCAACGGCAGCGGCTCGATCACCCTCACGTTTGAAACCGGCACCAACCCCGACCTGGCCCAGGTGGACGTGCAGAACCGCCTGTCGCGCGCGGCCCCGCGCCTGCCGCAGGCGGTGAACCAGCAGGGCGTGCGCGTCGACAAGGTGCGCGCGAACTTCCTGCTGTTCACCATCCTGTCGTCGGACGATCCGAAGTGGGACCCGATCGCGCTGGGCGACTACGCCTCGCGCACCGTGCTGCCTGAACTGCAGCGCATCAAGGGCGTCGGTACCGCCCAGCTGTTCGGCACCGAACGGGCGATGCGCGTCTGGATCGACCCGGCCAAGCTGGTGGGCTTCCGCCTGTCGCCGGCCGACGTCAACAACGCGATCCGCAGCCAGAACGCCCAGGTGGCCTCGGGCACCATCGGCGAACTGCCGCTGGCCGCCGGCCAGGAAATCAACGCGACCGTGGTCGTGACCGGCCAGCTCTCCACCGTCGAACAGTTCGGCAACATCGTGCTGCGCGCCAACCCGGACGGCTCCACCGTGCGCCTGAAGGACGTGGCGCGCATCGAGATCGGCGGCCAGGGCTACGCCACGTCGGCGCGCCTGAACGGCAAGCCGTCGACCGGTATCGGTATCCAGCTGGCGCCGTCCGGCAACGCGCTGGAAACCGCGAAGCTGATCAAGACCCGCATGGAGGAACTGTCGAAGTTCTTCCCGGCCGGGATGAAGTACGCGATCCCGTTCGACAGCTCCAAGTTCATCGACATCTCGATCGAGCAGGTGGTGCATACCCTGATCGAAGCGATCGTGCTGGTGTTCCTGGTGATGTACCTGTTCCTGCAGAACATCCGCTACACCCTGATCCCCACCATCGTGGTGCCGGTCGCCCTGCTCGGCTCCCTGGCCACCCTGCTGGCGCTGGGCTTCTCGATCAACGTGCTGACCATGTTCGGCATGGTGCTGGTGATCGGTATCGTGGTCGACGACGCCATCGTGGTGGTGGAGAACGTCGAGCGCATCATGAGCGAGGAAGGCCTGCCGCCGCTGCAGGCAACCCGCAAGGCGATGGGCCAGATCTCGGGCGCGATCATCGGCGTGACCGTGGTGCTGATGTCGGTGTTCGTGCCGCTGGCCTTCTTCGGCGGCGCGGTCGGCAACATCTACCGCCAGTTCGCGGCCGTCATGGTGTCCTCGATCGCCTTCTCGGCCTTCCTGGCGCTGACCCTGACTCCGGCGCTGTGCGCCCACCTGCTCAAGCCGGTCGAAGCGGGCCACCACCACGAGAAGAAAGGCTTCTTCGGCTGGTTCAACCGCAAGTTCACGGCCACCGCCAAGAACTACGAGAGCTGGGTCGCGCGCCTGCTGCGCGGCACCGGCCGTGCGATGCTG
The DNA here is from genome assembly GCA_946886065.1 of uncultured Massilia sp. Next base: position 15,319 of record CAMPHU010000060.1, read on the forward strand.
GTGTTCGTGGTCGTGACCGGCGTGGTCGCCCTGCTGTTCACGCGCCTGCCGAACTCCTTCCTGCCCAACGAAGACCAGGGCTACGTGATCGCCAACATCCAGCTGCCTCCGGGCGCCACCCAGGAACGCACCAGCGAAGTGATGCGCCAGGTCGAAGGCTTCGTCATGAAGCAGCCGGAAGTGGCCAACATGGTCAGCGTGCTGGGCTTCTCGTTCTCCGGCTCCGGCCAGAACATGGCGCTGGCCTTCATTCCGCTCAAGGACTGGAGCGATCGCAAGGGCGACGGCTCGAGCGCGCAGGCGCTGGCCGGCCGCATCATGGGCGGCCTGTCCGGCGTGCGCGATGCCTTCATCTTCGCGCTGTCGCCGCCGCCGATCCCCGAACTGGGCCGCGGCACCGGCTTCACCTTCCGCCTGCAGGACCGCGGCGGCAACGGCCACGACGCCCTGCTGGCGGCGCGCAACCAGCTGCTGGGCATGGCGGCGCAGAGCCAGATCCTGGCCGGCGTGCGTCCGGAAGGCCTGGAAGACGCGCCGCAGGTGATGCTCGACATCGACCGCGACAAGGCGCAGGCGCTGGGCGTGACCTTCGACGCGATCAACACCGCGATCTCGACCTCGCTCGGTTCGGCCTATGTCAACGACTTCCCGAACGCCGGCCGCCTGCAGCGTGTCGTGGTGCAGGCCGAGGCCAGCGCCCGCATGCAGCCGGACGACCTGCTGCGCCTGAACGCGTTGAACGTCCAGGGCCAGCCGGTGCCGCTGTCGTCCTTCGCCACCACCCGCTGGATCACCGGCCCGATGCAGACCATCCGCTACAACGGCTATCCGGCCATGAGCATCGCGGGCGATTCCAAGCCGGGCTACTCGACCGGCGACGCGATGGCCGAGATGGAGCGCCTCGCATCCCAGCTGCCGTCGGGCTTCGCCTTCGAGTGGACCGGCCAGTCGCGTGAAGAGAAGCTCTCCGGTTCGACCATGGGCATCCTGATGGCCTTCTCGATGCTGGCGATCTTCCTGGCGCTGGCGGCGCTGTACGAGAGCTGGTCGATTCCGGTGTCGGTGCTGCTGGTGGTGCCGCTCGGCGTGCTGGGCGCGATCCTGGCAGCGATGCTGCGCGGCTATCCGAACGACGTGTATTTCAAGATCGGCCTGGTGACGATCATCGGCCTGGCGGCGAAGAACGCGGTGCTGATCATCGAATTCGCCAAGGACCTGCAGGCGCAAGGCAAGTCGCCAATGGAAGCGGCAATCCAGGCGGCGCACCTGCGCTTCCGCCCGATCATCATGACCTCGCTGGCCTTCATCCTGGGCGTGCTGCCGCTGGTGATCGCCGGTGGCGCGGGTTCCGCATCGCAGCGCGCGATCGGTACCGGTGTGATGGGCGGCATGATCACCGCGACGACCCTGGGCGTGCTCTTCGTTCCGGTGTTCTTCGTCGTGATCCGCAAGTTCTTCAAGGGCAGCGAGCGCCAGCGCAAGAAGTACGCGCATGAAGAAGAAACCGTCGTCGTGGACAAGAAAATATGATCAAACACATCAAACTCATCGTGACTCCGCTGGCGCTGGCGATGGCGCTGGCAGGCTGCATGTCGCTGGCGCCCAAGTACGAGCGTCCGGCCGCGCCGGTGGCCGGCAGCTTCCCTGACGTGCCGCGTGCAGCCACCGCCCCTGGTAACGCGGCGTCGGCGGAAGCGCCGGCGGCCATGGAATGGCAGCGCTTCTTCGCCGATGCGCGCCTGCGCCAGCTGATCGAGCTGTCGCTGGCCAACAACCGCGACCTGCGCATCGCCATCGCCAACATCGAGCAGGCACGCTCGCAATACCGCATCCAGCGCGCCGACCGCCTGCCGACGGTGGGCGCGGCCGTGACCGGCCAGCGCCAGACCACCGGCGAGGACGAGCCGATCAACAGCGTCTACCAGGCCGGCTTCACGGTATCGAGCTTCGAGCTCGACCTGTTCGGCCGTGTGCGCAACCTGTCGGAAGCGGCGCTGGCGCAGTACCTCGCCACCGAGGAAGCGCGCAAGACCACGCAGATCAGCCTGGTCGCTTCGGTCGCCAACGCCTACCTGCAGCTGCTGGCGGACGAGGAACTGCTGTCGCTGGCCCAGCGCACCGTGCAGACGCGCGAGGAATCGGACAAGCTGACCAAGCTGCGCTTCGAGAACGGCGTGGTGTCGCGCCTCGAGCTGCAGCAATCGCGCTCGCTGGTCGAGACCGCGCGCACCACCCTGGCCCAGGCCCAGCGCCAGCGCGCGCAGGACATCAACCTGCTGACCCTGCTGGTCGGCCAGCCGCTGCCTGAGCTGCAGCCGGGTGCGGCGCCTTTGACCACCACTTTGGCCGCGACCGAGCTGCCGGACCTGCCGGCCGGGCTGCCGTCCGACCTGCTGGCCAGCCGCCCGGACATCCGCGCGGCCGAGCAGCAGCTGATCGCCGCCAACGCCAACATCGGCGCGGCGCGCGCCAACTTCTTCCCGCGCATCTCGCTGACGGGCAGCGTGGGCAGCGCCAGCACCGAGCTGTCGGGGCTGTTCAAGAGCGGCTCGTATGGCTGGACCTTCGCGCCGCAGGCGGTCCTGCCGATCTTCGACTACGGCCGCAATTCCGCGGTGCTGGGCAGCGCCCGGGCGCAGCGCGACGTCGCGGTGGCGCAGTACGAGCGCTCGATCCAGACCGCGTTCCGCGAAGTGGCGGATGCGCTGGCGGGACAGGCGACCTTCAGCGAGCAGCTGCGCGCCCAGCGTGCGGTGGCCGAGGCGGAAAGCGAACGCTTCAACCTGTCGGACCTGCGTTACCGGAACGGGGCGGCGAGCTACCTGGACCTGCTGGATGCGCAGCGCTCGCTGTTCCAGGCGCAGCAGCTGGCGATCCAGGCGAACCTGCTGCGTTTGCAGAACCAGGTGACCTTGTACCGCGTGCTGGGTGGCGGGTGGACGGAGCCCGCGGCGCCGGTCGCGGCGCGCTGAGCGTTTTCATCGGAACGGGCCTTCGCGGCCCGTTTTTTACTTTGCGGCGTGCATGCAAACTTGGGTCCCCGCCTTCGCGGGGATGACGTGCGAGAGCTAACGCAAAGTCATCCTCACCCACAGCTCTGAGACCGTTATTCCCCCACTGGCGGCAATGACTCCCCGCGAAGGCGGGACCCAATTTTATGTGCTCCGCAACTCGCGCACGCCCTTGCCAAGCCGCTTGCGCAGTAAGCTGCGCAAGGTCACCCCATCGCGATACCCCACCTGCTCCGCAATCCGCTCCACCGCCAGATCGCTCGTCCTGAGCAAATGCACCGCCCGTTCGATCCGCAGATCCTGCACATGCCCCACCGGCGTCTTCCCCAGGGTATCGGCCAGCCTTCGCGCCAAGGTACGCTTGCTGGTCGCCAGCGCCCCCGCCGCCGCATCCAGGCTGAACCGCTCCGCCAGATGTTCCCGTGCCCATCGGTCGAAACCGGCGACCAGCGGATCGTGATGCAGCAAATGATCCGAGATCACATAAGCGCTCTGGCTCGGCCGCGCATCGACGATCAGATAGCGCGCCACCAGCGCCGCCAGCTCGGGACTGGACTGCCGGATCAGCCACAGCGCCAGGTCCAGGTGCCCCAAGGCCGCGCCCGCCGTGACGAACTGCCCCGACTGCACCACCATGCGTCGCGCATCCAGGCTGACATGCGGATAACGCTCGCGGAACATCGGTGTCAGCCACCAGGTGCAGGTCGCCTCATGCCCGTCCAGCAGCCCGGTCTCGGCCAGCACGAAGGCGCCGATGCACGGCGCCGCGATGCGCACGCCCTGCTCCGCCCAGCGCCGCAAGGCCAGGCCGGCGTCGCGTACTTCGTCGGTGGCGAGCGCTTGCGCCAGCGGCTCCGGCATCTTGTAGCCGATTGCCGGTACGATGACCAGGTCCGGCACGCCGCAAGTCTCGGCCGGCACGACCGGCACCCCCAGCCCCTGCGCACTGCGCACTTCGGGACGCACACCGGCCAAGGTAAGCTCGAAAGGCGCATGCGGCCCGGCCAGCTCGCCGGCCGTGCGGAAGGCATCGAGCACCGCGGCCAAACCGGTGTCAAATACGGCATTCAGGACGAGAACGACGATGCGCATGGCAGATTCGGTATCGATATAGTCAATTCTGCCAGTTTCTCATTGCCACCCGCCGCTGTACAGTGAGGCCATGTTCGAACAAGGAGAAAACACATGTTCCAGAAAACTCTGGTCGCCGGATGGGGCGACATGGACTTCAATGCCCACATGCGCAATACCGCCTACCTCGACAAGTCGGCCGACGTGCGCATGATGTACTTCGCCGAGCACGGTTTCCCGATGAGCGAATTCATGCGCTTGCAGCTGGGGCCGGTAGTGATGAAAGACCAGATCGAGTACTTCCGCGAATGCCGCCTGCTCGACGAGATCACGGTCACCTTCGAGATGGCCGGGCTGTCGGAGGACGCCAGCCGCATGAACCTGCGGAACACCTTCTACCGCGACGGCGTGCTGTGCGCGCGCGTGACCTCGCTGGGCGGCTGGTTCGACCTGCGCCAGCGCAAGCTGACCGTCCCGCCGCCCGAGCTGGCCGAGCTGCTGCGCAGCCTGGCGCGCACCGAGGACTTCGCCGGCCTGCCGGGGAGCGCGCGCTGAGCGTGTGTTGAAGCGCGGAATTGACTGAAGGCCCGGACGCAGTCCGGGAACGATTTGGCTACACTGGATGCATCGACCGCTTGACGCGCCCTGAGCGCCCGCCGGCCATGCGACAATTCTTGCACACACACTGGAAGCTGATTGCGATCCTGCTTGCCATCGTGCTGGCGCTGATCACGGCGGAAATCGATTCCGCCCCCGCCGCGCCGCCGCTGACGGCGCGCCTGCGCGCCCACGTGGAAGCGACCACCGCCACGAAGCCCGATGTATCCGGACGCTATATCGAAACCACGCTCCAAAGCTTCGGTTACGCGCCCGTGCGCGCGCGCCAGACGCGCGACATCGAAGTGGCGGTCGCGAACCTGGCGCCGGGCGCACGGCCCGAGCGCGTCTTCATCGTCGGCGACCGCGGCGGCGGAACAGCGGCGGTGCTGGAGCTGGCGCGCATCCTGAAGACCATGCAGCCCAGCCGCGGCACGGAAATCCGCTTCGTGTTCTTCGCCGGCCAGGCGTCCCCGCCAGTTGCAGACGGGCCGCCGGAGGCAGGCAGCTTCATCGCCTTCTCGGGCACGATGGAAGCGTCGGCGCGGGTGCGCCAGGCGCTGGACGCGTTCAGGGAACAGACGGATACGCTGGATCACGGCCTGGCGGCGCCGGCCCACGCGATGGGCGTCACCCTGTCGGACCATCGCAGCCGCGACCGCCGCGGGTCCCCCGCCCTCCTGATCACCGAAACCGGCTTCCTGGCCTACCCCTACCACCGCACGGCGCACAAGGTGGACGTGGACGGCATGGCGCGCGTGGTCAGCGGCCTGGCGCGCACCATCACCGCGCTCGCGGGCGCGGTGCGCACCTAGCCGCTCACTCGGCCAGGAACATCTCCTGCAGGTCGTTCAGGAAACGCTGGCCCAGTTCGGTCGGGCGGATCAGCTTGTGGTCGCGGTAGAGCAGGCCCTTGGCCTCGGCCTCGTTCAGGGTCTTGGCGATTGTGCCGATGCTCATGCCGGTGCGCTCGCCGAACAGGTTCGGATCGAAGCCGTCGACCAGGCGCAGCGCGTTGAGCATGAATTCGAAACCCATGTCGGCGCGGCCGATCTCGCGCTCTTCCTGCATCGGGTTGCCGCGCCTGGCGGCCTCGATGAAGGAAGCCGGCTGCTTGAAGCGCGCCTGGCGCAGGATGCGGTGCGGGAAGGAGATCTTCGAATGCGCCCCGGCGCCGATGCCGAGGTAGTCGCCGAACTGCCAGTAGTTCAGGTTGTGGCGCGCCCGGCGGCCGGGCTTACCGTAGGCCGACACTTCGTAGTGTTCGTAGCCCGCCGCGGCGGTCATTTCCGCGATCATGTCCTGCATGTCGGCACTGAGATCGTCGTCCGGCAGCTGCGGCGGATACTTGGCGAACACCGTGTTCGGTTCCATCGTCAGGTGGTAGAGCGACAAATGCGGCGGCTGGAAGGACAGCGCGGTCTCCAGGTCGCGGCGCGCTTCCTCCAGGGACTGCTGCGGCAGCGCGTACATCAGGTCGAGGTTGAAATTGTCGAAGGTCGACTGCGCGATCTCGACCGCGCGGCGTGCTTCGTCACCGTCATGGATGCGGCCCAGCGCCTTGAGGTGGGCCGGATTGAAACTCTGGATGCCGATCGACAGCCGGTTGACGCCGCTGCCGCGGTAGGCCTTGAAACGCTCCGACTCGAAGGTGCCGGGATTGGCTTCCATCGTGATCTCGGCGTCGAGTTCGAGCGGCAGCAGGGTGCGCACCATGGCCAGCAGCTGGTCCAGGGCTTGCGCCGACATCAGGCTGGGCGTACCGCCGCCGATGAAGACGGTGTGGATCTTGCGGCCCCAGATCAGGGGCAGCGACTGCTCCAGGTCCAGGCGCACGGCGTCCAGGTAGTCCTGCTCGGGCACCTCGCCCTTGGCCTCGTGCGAGTTGAAATCGCAGTAAGGGCATTTGCGCACGCACCAGGGCCAGTGGATGTAGAGCGACAGCGGCGGCAGCGCGCTCAGGTTCAGCGCGCCCGGCTGCAGGTATTGCAGCGCGGCGGTGGC